>JBDSTA010000086.1:0-6444 GCA_039928475.1 Gemmatimonadaceae bacterium
GGCCTCCTCCTGCGAGATACCACGCTGTACCGGAACCTGGTGCACATCAGCTCCGGTGCGGACTCGCTCATGAAATCCCTCTCGTCCGGGCAGGGAACCGTCGGCAAGTTCCTCTCGGACCAGACGCTGTACGACCAGCTCAACAAGCTCGTGACCGACCTGAGCGCGATTCTCGCCGACGTGCGCAAGGATCCGAGCCGGTACATGAAGGGCATGATCAAGGTCTTCTAGGAACGCGTGCAGGGGCGTCGTCCGACACTTGCAATCGCTCCATCGCAGGACTAAGATCCGGTCTCCGGCGCCGAGTTCGTTTCGGCGCCTGCGGTCGCGTAGCTCAGCTGGTTAGAGCGCTGCTTTCACACAGCAGAGGTCCTCGGTTCGAGCCCGAGCGTGACCACTTCACACCATGCTTCGCCCTGCGGTCACCAACGGTGGCCGCTTTTGTTTTTTAGGGAACTGGGCCGCGACGGCGGGGCCATTTCGCAAACACCTTGTGCGGGCACTCCGTTATCTTTCGGCCCGGAACTCTTCCCGGGCGCGAATGGATCAACTGTCTCTCGATGTCGTCGTAACGCGTGGCGCGCTCGTGGAATCGCGCCACCGCGTGCACGCGGCCGTCGTGAACGGCAGCGGCGCGCTCATCGCCTCGGCCAATGATCCGTCGCTCGTCTCGTACTGGCGCTCGTGCGCGAAGCCGTTCCAGATCATGCCGCTGCTGGAGCATCGCGGCTTCGACGCCATCGCGTGGGGCGACGACCAGCTCGCGCTCGCCTGCGGCTCGCATGGTGGTGAGCCCGAGCACGTCGCCCTCGCCGGCGCGATGCTCGCCTCCATCGGGCTCGAGGAAGGCGACCTCGCCTGCGGACCGCACGAGCCCCTCGCCGCACGCGGCGCAAAGATCCTGCGCGAGTCCGGCACGCGGCCCACACGGCTCCACAACAACTGCTCCGGCAAGCACGCGGCGATGCTCGCTCGCGCACACACCGCCTCGTGGCCTACGGTCGGCTACGAGCGCGACGATCACCCGGTGCAGCAGGAGTGCCTGGCCGAGGTGGCCAGGTGGAGCGGCGTGAGCGAGGGCGACATTCCCCGCGCGATCGACGGGTGCGGAGTCGTGGTGTTCGCTCTCCCGCTCGAGCGCATGGCAACCGCCTACGCGCGCCTCGCGGACGCCGCCCGTCGCTCGCATGAGATCCCGTCGCGCATCGTGCACGCGATGCAGACGCGCCCCTTCCTCGTCGGCGGGAGCGACCGCTTCGACTCCGCACTCATCGAGGCCACCGAAGGCAAGGTCATCGCGAAGATCGGCGCGGAAGGCGTACACTCGTTCGCGATCATCGACGACGGGATCGGCCTCGCCATCAAGGTGGAGGACGGCTCGCAGCGCGCCCAGTTCCCAGCGGTCCTCGCCGCGCTCCAGCACTTCAAGGTGCTGCCGCGAGACCTCCCGCCGCGCCTCGCGGAGTTTGCCCGGCGGCCGCTGCGCAACACGCGCGGCGAGGTCGTTGGGGAAGTGCGCGCGGAGTCCGCATGATCGAGACGCGCAGCGAGTACACCCTGGACGCGCTCGATGAGCGCACGCGCCAGCTCGTCCGCACGGCCGCCATCATCTCGAGCGGCGACGAGACCATCCTCCGTGAGACGCTCGCCATCGCCGCGCGCAGCGTTCCGGTCGAGTGGATGGAGGAGCTCATCGTGCAGAGCTACCTCTTCAGCGGATTCCCGCGCGCGCTCAACGCCGCGCGCGAATGGCGTCGCGTGTCGCCGGTGGCCGCACCGCTCGTGGATGAGGGCGACGACGTCACGCACGTGGACGAATGGCGCGCGCGCGGTGAGGTGACCTGCGCCGCGGTCTACGGCGGCATGTACGACAAGCTGCGCGTCAACATCCGCCATCTGCATCCGGCGCTGGACGCCGCCATGGTCGTCGAGGGGTACGGAAAGATCCTGGGGCGGCCCGGCCTGGACCTGCCGCGGCGGGAGCTGTGCATCGTCGCTGCGTGCGCGAGCACGGGGCAGGACCGCCAGCTGCACTCGCACCTGCACGGGTCGCTCAACGTGGGCGTCGCGCCGAAGGCCCTGGCGGACGCCGTGGACGCGCTCCTGCCCGTCATCGGTGCCGACCGCGTTCGCGCCGTCCGCCTCCTGCTCGCCCGCGTCGTCGGCAAGTAGCTTACTCGGCGTAGCTTTGATGGGGGATGCGCCCGTTTGGTGACGCGTCCCGCCCCCGATTCTCTACCTTCTTCCCATCTCAGGAATGTTCATCGACCGCGTCATCGTTCGCGTCACCGCCGGCTCGGGTGGCTCGGGCATCGCCAGCTTCCGGCGCGAGAAGTTCGCGCCGCTCGGCGGCCCGGATGGTGGAGACGGAGGAAAGGGAGGAGACATCATCGTGCGTGCCGATGCGAACCTCGCCACGCTGCTCGACTTCAAGTACCGCGACCACTGGGAAGCGGAGAGCGGGAAGCACGGCAGCGGGTCCAACAAGACGGGTCACTCGGGCGCTGACGTCACGCTGCCCGTGCCGCCCGGCACCGTCGTGCGCAATCACGATACGAATGAGCTCATCGGCGAGGTGCTCGAGGACGGCGATACGTTCGTGCTTGCGAAGGGTGGTCGCGGCGGGAAGGGCAACTCGTGGTTCGCCACGTCCGTGCATCGCAGCCCGCGCGAGTGGCAGCCCGGCGAGGACGGCGAGATGCTCACGCTCGAGATGGAGCTCAAGCTCATCGCGGACATCGGCCTCGTCGGCCAGCCCAATGCCGGCAAGTCCACGCTGCTCTCCGTGATCAGTGCGGCCACGCCGAAGATCGGCGACTATCCCTTCACCACGCTCGCGCCGAACCTCGGTGTCGTGCAGCTCAGCGACAGCCGTACCTTCGTCGTCGCGGACATCCCGGGCATCATCGAGGGCGCGCACGAGGGGAAGGGGCTGGGCCTCCAGTTCCTGCGCCACATCGAGCGCACGCGCCTCCTGGCCTTCCTCATTCCCATCGACTCGCTCGACTGGCAGGCGGAGTACGACCAGCTGCGCAACGAGATTGCGCAGTACTCGGATGAGCTGGCGCAGAAGCCCCACTGCGTCGTGTTCACGAAGATGGACCTGCTCGGTGAGGACGAACCCGCGCCCATCGATGCGCCGGATGCCTTCGGCGTCTTTGCCATCTCTGCGGCCGGGCGCGCGGGCCTCGAGGAGATCAAGCTCGCGTGGTGGCGTCGCCTGCTCGACATGCGCAAGGCGAAGGCGCAGCCGATCAAGGACGTGATGCTGCCGTGACGGACACGGTCGTCCTCGCGCCGAACGACGAGCGATATCCCGCCGCGCTGCGCGATCTCGACCGCCCGCCCAACCCACTGTGGGCGCGAGGCGACCTCGCGTTCCTCGGCCGTCCATGCGTAGCCATCGTCGGCACCCGACGCGCAACTGCGTATGGGGAACGCGTCACGCGCGAGCTCGCGCGCACGCTCGCGCAGGCCGGCGCATGCGTCGTGAGCGGGCTGGCGCGCGGCATCGATACGTGCGCTCACCGCGGCGCGCTCGAAGTGGATGGCGCCACCTGCGCCGTCCTCGGCACGGGACTCGACGTGTGCTATCCCAAGGCGAACGCGGCGCTCCAGCATGACATCGCGGGTCGAGGTGTGGTGTTGTCGGAGTTGGCGCCGGCGGATCTGGCGCACGGCGGGTCGTTTCCCAACCGCAATCGCATCATCGCCGCACTCGCCACGGTGACGATCGTCGTCGAGGCGCCCTTCATGAGCGGCGCGCTGATCACGGCGCGCGAGGCGCGCAGCATGGACCGCACGGTCGCCATCGTGCCCGGCCCCATCGACGTCCCGCAATCCGCCGGCAGCAACGAATGGCTGCGCGACGGCGCGCATCCCATCACCAGCATGGCCGACGCACTCGCGTTGCTGGGCCTCACGTCGCCCATCCGCCTCGTCGACATTCCCGAGGGCAGCGGCGAGCGGCGCATGTGGGATGCGATCTCCATCGGCCCGGCCGACCTCGACACCCTCTGCACGCGCTCCGGCCTTCCTGCCCACGAAGCCATCGCCGCAGTGAGCACGCTCGAGGTGCGCGGCCTCATCGAGTGCGCGCTCTCCGGCGAGATACGGCGGATGTGACATCATGCGTCACGTCTACCTGCACGTTCCCTTCTGCGCGCGACGCTGCTCGTACTGCGACTTCTCCATCGCGGTGCGCCGCGACGTTCCGGTCGACGAGTATCTCGGCGCGCTCAGCGCGGAGTTGCGCACGCGCTACGACGGGCAGCAATTCGAGGTGGACACGATCTACCTCGGCGGGGGGACACCATCGCGCCTCGGCGGGGAAGGTGTCGCCCGGGCACTCGACCTCCTGCGTCGCCATTTCCGCCCGGTGTCGGACGCCGAGATTACCATCGAGGCCAATCCCGAGGACGTGTCGCCGGCCGCCGCCGACGCATGGCGCGTCGCCGGCGTCAATCGGCTGTCACTCGGCGGGCAGACCTTCGACGACCGCGTGCTCACGTGGATGCACCGGGGTCATGGCGCTGCCGGCACGGCCGAGGCGGTCGCGACTGCGCGCGCCGCGGGAATTGCGAACCTGTCCCTCGACCTGATCTTCGCGCTGCCGGAGTCGCTCGAGCGTAACTGGCTAACGGACGTACGCAGGGTGCTCGAGCTCGAGCCCGATCACATTTCGCTCTACGGCCTGACAATCGAGCCGTCTACGCCCCTTGGTAAATGGGTCGCGGCTGGAGCAACCGTCGAGCAGCCGGAAGAAGGTTATGTGGCCGACTTCATGCTCGCGCATGACCAGCTGACCCGCGCGGGCTTCGACCACTACGAGGTGTCCAACTACGCCCTTGCGGGGCGCCGGGCACGTCACAATTCTGCGTACTGGAATCACTCCGCGTACGCTGGCCTCGGCCCCGCCGCACATGCCTTCGACGGCCGGACCCGGCGCTGGAATTCGCGAGCCTACGCAGCCTGGCGCGACATCGCCCTGAGTGGCGTTGACCCCATCGAGGGCTCGGAAGAGCTCACGGCCGACAATCGCGTGGCGGAGGACGTATACCTCGGTCTCCGGTCCGATGCGGGGTTGCTGGTGACACCCGCCGATGACGTCGCCGTCCGCCCGTGGATCGATGCCGGCTGGGCCGCGCTCGGCACCGACGGCCGCCTGCGCTGCACCGCCCAGGGCTGGCTGAGGCTCGACGCGCTCGCCGCCGCCTTGACGCATCACCGAAGTCGTTAGCATATTTGAACTTATGCCAAGCGGAGACGAGCTCACGCCCCGGGAGCGACGCGTCCTCGAGGCGGTCATCCAGACGTATATCCAGACCGCCGAGCCGGCCGGTTCCCGTGTGCTGTCCCGCCGCTTCGGGCTAGGCGTCTCGCCAGCCACCATCCGCAACACCATGAGCGACCTCGAGGAGAAGGGGTTTCTCATGCACCCGCATACCTCCGCCGGGCGCGTTCCCACCGACAAGGCGTATCGCGCCTACGTGGACTCGATCCTCAACGGCAGTCCCTCGCCCGCGGCCATCGTGCCGTCGGAGCGGGATCGCCTCCACGCAGAAATCTCCGCGCGCAGCTCGACCATCGAGAACATCCTCCGCCGGGCCGCGCAATCGCTCGGCGTGCTCACGCAGGAGCTGGGCGTGGCGCTCGGACCGCGTCTGGACGCGAGCGTCCTTCGCTCGCTCGAGCTCGTGCGCGTGAGCGGCGAGCGGCTGCTGCTCGTCCTCACGCTCGACGGCGGCGTCGTCCGCACCGTGTTCGTCGAGGTGCGAGGGAGCCTCGCGGATACCGCGGTCGCGGAGGTCACGCGCGTCCTCAACGAGCGCCTCTCGGGCCACACGCTGCGGGAGTTGCGCGCGTCGGTCAGCGAGCGCCTTCGCGACTCCGCCACCAATCCCGAGGCGGAGGACCTCCTGAACATCTTCGTCCAGGAGGGGGAGCACCTGCTCGACGCAGCGCTTCCTGCGAGTGATGTCATCGTCGGGCAGACGAGCGTGCTCGCCGCCCAGCCCGAGTTTGGTGGCGCCGAGAACCTTCGGAGGCTTCTCTCGCTTACTGAGGAGCCGGCGCGGCTCGCCGACGCACTTCGGCGCACGCACGGCGGCAACATGCTTCCGGGGGTGAGCATTACCATTGGAGGCGAGCATGGCGACCCGCGCCTCGAGCAGTTCACCGTCGTCACCGCCGAATACCACGCCGGCGCGCTCGCCGGCGTCATTGGCGTCATCGGTCCGACGCGCATGCCGTACGACAAGGTCATCTCCCTCGTGCAGCACACGTCGCGACTGCTCTCCGATCTGTTGTAGCTGACCAACACCGCCTCGACACATGGCTGATTTCTACACGACACTGGGCGTCGAACGGACCTCGTCCGACGACGAGATCAAGAAGGCGTACCGCAAGCTCGCGATGGCCTACCATCCGGACCGCAATGGCGGC
>JBDSTA010000087.1:0-6364 GCA_039928475.1 Gemmatimonadaceae bacterium
ACGGGGATCGCCCGTGCGAGCGCCAGCTCGAGCGCGATCGCTCCACCCATCGATTGCCCGATGATGCGCGGCGCATCGAAGCGTTCGATCTCGATCAGCTCACGCAGCGATGCGACCATCCGCCCGAGTGAGTAGCGCCCCGCGTCGGTCGGCTTGTCCGAGAGCCCGTGGCCGGGAAGGTCCACGGCGATCACCCGGCGGCCCGCCGCCGCGAGCGGCGCGAACCAGTCGCGCCACATGTAGAGCGACGCGCCCCATCCGTGCAGCAGCAGCACCGGCGCACCGCTCGCGTCGCCCGACTCGGCCACGCGGATGGAGACTCCGCCAGGAAGGGCGAGCCAGCGCACGCGAACGTGTGCGGCGCCGGCGGGAAACATCTCCGACGGATCGAGCCGGCCCGGAAGCCGTGCCTCGTCGCCGGACTGCGACGCCCTCAGACGATCTCGATCGTGCGTCCAGCCAGACGCGCGATGAGGCCGAGTCGGAAGGTGACATCCGTCCAGCGCTCGTCGCCGGCGTGCTGCTCCTCGAGCGGATACGAGGGCCACACGTAGGTGCTCGTGCTGCGCGCCACCGCCATGCCCTTGTGCGGGTGCCACACGCCCTCGCGATCACGATCCTCGAGGAAGCGCTCGAACATCTTCGACCAGTTCTCGTTGCGCTTGAGGAAGCCGAGTCGCGTCACGAGCTCGAGCCAGTACAGGGCGAAGGGCACGTCGGCATCCACGGCGTTGCGATGCGGCAGGTAGTCGCCGAGAACGAGATGCGGCACGGGCAGGACGCTGCGCCCGCAGAGCTGCACGGCCTCCTGCCGCGGCAATGCCTGCGACATGTGCGTGTACAGCGCATCCATCTCGCGGTGATGCTCCGCGCGGAACAGCGGCATGTACGCGAACATGGAGATCGCGAAGATCGACGGCGGGCATGCCTCCGCTGCGAGCATGTGCTGGTTGCCCTGCCGGATGAACGGCTTCTGCGCGAGCGGGGACCGGAGATAGTCCGCCATGCGCGTGAGGATGCGGCGTGCCGCACCGCGCAGTCGCGGGTCGCCCTCGTACCCCGCTTGCGCGAGCGTGGCGGCGGCAGCCTCGCGAAGCAGCAGGCGTCCGCGCTTCACCGACTCTTCATCGTTCGCGTGCTTGCCGCCGAGCTCGAACAGGAAGTTCGGGTCGTCGTCCTCGGCGAGCAGCCGGAACAGGATGCGGCGCGCGTGCAGGATGGGCGGCGTGTCCTTGTGCCATCCATACTCGAGCAGTCGCCGGACGGCCGGGATCGTCCCGATGCCCTCGAAATGCTCCGCCCGTGACGAGGGGAGCGTGAGCATGCCGGCGGGCCAGGCGCCGTCCGGGCCCTGGAGGAGAGCCAACAGCAACGCCGGTTTGTGCGTAAAGGGTAGTGCAGCGATCTTCTCGGCGTCTGCGGCGTTGATGCGTGCCACCTCAGTCAGTGCGCGATACCTGATCGGCGCTGCGGCATGTGACATCAACCAGTCGATCGGAAAGCGGACTGGTGCAGGTGGCGGCGGTGGTGCCACTATGGGCGCCGGTACGGCCTGCTGGGGAGCCGGAGGTGTGGCCGGCGTGGAACTGGTGGGCGACGGCAGGGTCACGAGTTACTCGCGGAGCTGGCGGACAGACCTCAAATTCGTGGACGAATGCTGACGGAACGCCTTCTGTCGAGCCGGGTAAGGATAGCAGTTTTTCACCCGAATTCGCTAGAGGCAGATTTGTAAGTCTCGCATATTCAATGCTTTAGAAAGCAGGACCCATCAATCATTTTACTCAGAGGCTCGTAACATGAAGGCAATTCGCATTGTGGCGCTTGGCGTCGCGCTGGTCATCGGTTCGGCCATGACGGCGAGCGCCCAGGGCGGCGGTGGTCAGCCTGGACGCGGCGCGGGCCGTCCCAACATGCTGATGGTCGGCATCGACAGCACGTTGTCCGCAGACCAGAAGGCCAAGATCGCGGAAGTGAACGCCAAGTACGCGCCGGAGCAGCAGGCCATTCGCGACATGATGCAGACGGATCGCGAGGGCGCGATGAAGAAGCGCATGGAGCTCCAGGGCAAGATGAATCCCGAGATCCGCGCTGTCCTCTCCAAGGAGCAGCAGGCGATCTTCGACAAGAATCTCGAGGAGATGGCGAAGCGCATGGCGGCCCCGCGTCCTGCCCCGTCGCAGCTCTAAGACTTCGCGAAGGTCCGTCGTTCGATGGAGGGGTGGTGGCGCCTGGCGCCATCACCCCTCTTATCTTGCCCGGATGCGCGGTGAATTCGTCGACGTCGGGGGCGCCCGCCTCTATTACTACGCCGCAGGTACGCGCGGCGCGGGTGACCCCGTCGTGTTCCTGCACGGCTTCCCGACGTCGGGACATCTCTGGGGTGAAGTCGTCGCACTGATGCCCGCCGGGCACCGCATCGTCGTTGCAGACCTCCTCGGCTACGGCCGCAGCGACCCGCCGGGCACTCGATCGCTGTCGCTGTACGCACACGCCGAGCGCGTGATCGGATTGATGGACGCCCTCCGCATCACGCGCGCATGCATCGTCGGCCACGACATCGGTGGCGGCATCGCGCAGTGTCTCGCCATCCACTGGCCCGATCGCGTATCGCACCTCGCGCTCATCGACAGCGTCGCGTTCTCGCAGTGGCCCACGCGCGACGTGCGTGTCGCGCGCCGCCTGTTGCCGATCGTGCGCCACCTGCCGACGAACTGGCTGCTGCCCATCGTGCGCGCCGACCTCGAGCGCGGCTACTATGACGCGCTCCGCGCGACGCACTCCATCGACCGCTACCAGCGTCCCTTCAACAGCGACGAAGGCCGCCGGGTCTTTCTCCAGCACGTCGCCTCACTCGACGCGAACGAGACGATGAAGCTCGCCGAGCGGCTGGGCACGATCTCGGCGCCGACCGCGGTCATCTGGGGCGAGCACGACCCGTTCCTCTCCATCGCGCTCGGCGCGCGACTCGCGGCGGCGATTCCGGGAGCGACATTCGATATCGCGCCTGATTCGAGACATTTCACGCCGGAAGACTGCCCCAGGGTACTGGCTGACGTCCTGGCGAACTTGTTGAGTCGCTAGGACTCGCCCGCGTGGAACGCGGGCTGGTGACCGCTGGCGCGGTTCCGCCGCGCCTTTGCTGTTAGACCGCTCGGTGCGCTTCGCGCTCCTCGCTATGAGACCGTCGGCGCTCCGCGCCGACTGTAGGCCTGCAGCGAAGGCGCGCAGCGCCGGAGCGGTCTCACAGCGAGACGCGCAGCGTCAAGCGATCTCACAGCGAGACGCGCAGCGTCAAGCGGTCTCACAAGCGAGGCGGCGAAGCCGCCGAGCGATCTCGCCGAGGCATCAAGGCGTCAACCGTATATTCGCTCGACGCGTTCCAGAGCAGCCAACTGGCGATGCCATTGTCGTACCCTGCCTTCATCTGCGCGCGCAATTGCTCCACGCCGTACGGTGGGTCGCCCATCGTGAAGTCCTGGTACCACGGCACGATGAGCGGCGGATGCTTCACCCCCGCGTTGCGCTGCTTCGCGTCCTTCATCGCGCGGTCGATCACCGCGTACGGATCCGCGTTTGGGCTCGGGATGCCGTACGATCCGCTCGAGTAGTGCGACGGATACGTCATCGGCTGCACGATGTCCGCGCGATCGGCGAACAGCTCCCACTTCTGGCCGATGCCCATGTCCGTCGAGTCGCTCGTCGTGAGCCCGAACACGTCGATCGACATCGGCGCGTGCAGGGCGAGCATGCGGCCATGCAGGTAGCCGAGCTGGTCGCGGATCACCTGCGCCCGTGAGCGGCCCTTCGCGAGCGGAAACGCTGCCTCGCGAATCATCCGCCGCTCGTCGGGGAAGCGCACGTAGTCGAACTGCACCTCGCTGAAGCCAAGTGCGACCGCCTCCGCCGCCAGGTCGGCGGCATACGTCCACACGCCGCGATGATGCGGGTCGAGCCAGGGATTTCCGTTCGAGTCGAGCCACGGCTTGCCGTCGGCGCGCCGGCGCACGGCCCACTCGCGCTTCGCGTTCGCGAGGATCGGGTCCTTGGCCACCACGATGCGCGCGATCGGGAAGATGCCGTTCGCGCGCATCGTGTCGAGCACGGCGCGAATGCGCTCGGGGCCCACCGGGTTCACGGAGTCCGCGCCGATGGCGCGCGCGAGCGGCACCCCTGACCGGTAGAGCACGAGGCCGCGATCGTCCTTCACGTCGATCACCAGCGCGTTCACCTCGGTCGTCCTCGCGACATCGATGAGCTTCCACATCTTGTCGGTGAGCACGGCCCAGCGATTCACGTAGAGGCCGCGCAGCGTATCAGGCCGCGGCATCGGTACCCGCGCCCTCTGCTGTGCGGCGCCAGTACAGAGCGGCGTCGCGATGAGTGCCAACAGCGCGATCAACTGTCTCACAGGCGGCGCACTTCGCGCACGGCATCCACCGCGTTACCTATCTCGCGTGAAAGCGCACGCGCTTCCTGCGTCGCACTCGTCACGTCGCTCATCGCACTCTCGAGCCCACTCGAGCGCAACTTGAGCAGGTCGAGCCGCAGGTTCTGGAGCGCGAGGCCGGCACTCTCGAGTTGCGAGGCGAGCGCGGAGCGGCGATCCGACAGCTCGCGAATGGATGCGCGCTGCCGCTCGAGCAGCGAGATGCGTCGCTCCTGCTCCAGCGTCGGAGACGTGCCCGCCTCGGACTTGAGCGCGATCAGCCGCGCCTCGAGCGACGCCAGCGACGACCCCGCCACATCGGCATCGAGCCGGTGCAGCGTGGTCGCAAGCGCACCGACACGCTCCGCGAGCGCGTCCACCGTGGGTGCCACGTCGGGAATCATGTCGCGCTCGGACTCCGGGAGTCGCGCGAGCGTCTCGCGCACCGCGACGTGATCCTCCGCGGCGCGCCGCACGACGTTGACATACGGTCCATCGAGCACGTCCGACGACACCATCCGGTGCGCCGCATCGGACACGGAGAGGCGCGGAAGGTTCTGCGCCGCCAGCGAGGGTCCGCCCGCGCCCAGCTTCCCGCGCGCAAAGAGCTTCGACAGCGGCACGCCGTCCGCCCACAGCTTGCCCGCGGTGCTCATGATGCCGAGCACCATGAAAGCGCTGGGGAAGAGGAACCAGAGGAAGTGCGGATTGGTGAGCAGGTTCACCGCGGCCAGCGAGCCGACCGTGCCAAGGCTGCCCACAGCCTTCCGCCTGAACCGCGACAGCTGCTCGTCGACCGACAACCCTGCGTACTCGGCGTCGTTGTCACTGATGCCGGCCGCGCGATTGCGTCGGTGCGCCTCCTGCTCCCACTGCTTCTTCGCCCGGCGCCATGCACGCCACTCGGACTTGCTGCCCCACACCGGCGCCGCGGGCATCGGCGGCATCGCCGGCATGTTGGCATTCCACGGCGCGCCGCCAAGGCCGCCGTCCGGCACGAGACGCGGCGGCGGAATGGGAACGGGCAGCCGCTGTGCGAGCGGCGGTTCCACGCGCGACGGCTGCTGCCACGACGCCGGAATCGATGGCGGTGGCGGCGCCACTGGTTCCGCCTTCGGCTCGCTCGTGTCCAGCAGCGCATCGCGGAACGCCGCTGCCGACGCCCAGCGATCCTCGGGCTTCTTCGCGAGCGCGCGCGTGATCGCTTGGGTCAGCCCGGCTGGCGCATCGGGGCGCAGCATCGCCAGCGGCCGCGGTGTCTCAGACACGTGCTTCACGAGCATCGCGGGCGTGTTGCTCGCCTTGAAGGGCGTGACGCCCGCCAGCAACTGGTAGCCGATGACGCCCAGGGAGTAGATGTCGCTGCGGCCATCGAGCTCGCGCTCGCCGAGCGCCTGCTCGGGTGACATGTACGCGGGCGTGCCGATGGCGACGCCGGTGAGCGTCAGCCGCGATTCGCCCGCGGCGGCGCGCGCGATGCCGAAGTCCGTCACCAGGGCGCGGCCCGTCGCGCGGTCCAGCATGATGTTGTCCGGCTTGATGTCGCGATGGACGACGCCGCGCGAGTGCGCGTAGTGCAGCGCGTCGGCAACCGACGCGAGGATGGCGCGCGCCTGCACCGGATCGAGCTGCCGCTCGCGCATCAGCCGCTGCGCGAGGCTCTCGCCCTCCACGAGGGCCATGATGAAGTACACGAGGCCCTCGGCCTCGTGTACCATGTAGATGGGCACGATGCCGGGGTGCGCAAGCTGCGCCGAGGTCTGCGCCTCGCGCAGGAATCGCTCGCGCACGTCGGCGTTGAAGGCGAGCTCCGGGGGGAGCACCTTGATGGCGACTCGCCGATGAAGGCGCAGGTCGGTCGCGCGATAGACGACCGCCATGCCGCCCCGGCCGATCTCCGCGTCGACGAGATACTGCGTCCCGACCGCGACCATCAGG
>JBDSTA010000088.1:0-5783 GCA_039928475.1 Gemmatimonadaceae bacterium
CCTGTTCCCAGTCACTCGCCGCGACGGCGTCGTCCACCAGCACGATGAACTCGACGTCGAGGGGCTGGCCCCATCCAACCACCACCTGACCATGAATCAGGCGGTCGTCGATCCGGTTCAGCACCAGCGTCATGCGGGCGCCTTATGCACGGTGACCGCGACACGCCCGCGCTCGGCGGCCGTCTCGGCAGACTCGGTGGCGCTGGGATTCGCGGAGAACACGAAGTCGAGCAGCATGGGCAGGTTGGCGCCGGCGACGAGCACGCCCTCGCCGAGATCGCGCAGCACGCGACGCGCGGCCATGGTGCAGCTCCCCGCCTGGAGGTCCGTGAAGATCACGCGGATGCCGGTGTCGCGCATGCGGTCGTTCAACAGCTTCTGGATGTCCTCGCCGCAGAGATCGCGCACCTGGATGGCGAGGAGCTCGCTGCCGCGGCCGGAGATCTGCTCGACCGCGGAGACGAGGCCCGCCGCGAATTCGCCATGACCCGCCACGAGCGCGCGTGGTCCTCCCTTCACTTCGTTACTCATGGTCCTCGCGCAGGTAGCGCTGAATCTCGGACTTGTCCCGCATCTGCTTGATGAGCGCGGCGTTGAAGCGCTCGGCGGGATCGATGCCGCTCCACTTCAGGAGATGGTGCATCGCGATGACTTCCGCCACCACCGTGATGTTCTTGCCGGGGTTGAGCAGGATCGTGATGCGAGGCAGGGAGACGCCAAGGATGTCGGTCGTCTCGCCATCGAGGCCGGTGCGATCAGCCTCTGCGCCCTTCTGCCATTCGACGAGCTGCACGACGACCTCGATGCGCTTCTGCTGGCGCACCGCCCGGATGCCGAAGATCGCCGGGATATCCACGAGGCCGACGCCGCGAATCTCCATGTAGTGACGCTGCAGTTCGTGGCCGCGGCCGATCAGGATGTCGCTGCCTCGCCGGCGCACGAGCACCAGGTCGTCGGCAACGAGACGATGACCTCGCTCGACGAGATCGAGCACGCACTCCGACTTGCCGATGCCGCTCTGCCCCACGAACAGGACCCCGACGCCGTAGACGTCGGCGAGCGAACCGTGGAGCGTGGTCTGCGGCGCGAAGGCGTCCTCGAGCCACGGCTTCACGCGGCTGTAGAACTCGTTCGTCTTGAGCGACGACCGCAGGATGGCGACGCCGGCCTTCGATGCTTCCTCCAGCACCTCGGAGGGGAGCTCAAGGCCCTTCGTCACGAAGAGACAGGGAAACGGAAACGCGAAGAACTTCTCGAGGTGCTCACGTCTCGTCACTGCGTCGAGCGACGACAGGTAGGTCACCTCGGTCTCGCCGAACACCTGGAGACGCTCGGCGGGAAAGCGCGCGGTGAATCCGGCAAGCGCCAGGCCCGGGCTGGAGACGTCGGCACTGCCGACGAGCCGCTCGAGCCCTTCGGTGCCGGAGATGCGCTCGAGCTCGAGGAGCTCGCGCAACTGTTCGTACAGCGCGCCGACGCGAAGAATGGTGGTCACGATCTGCGGTTGGACGTGCGAACACCGTCGAGGTGACGTTCCGTCTCCTCGGCGGCTCGTTCCCAGGTGAACGTCTCGGCGAAGCCGCGGGCCTGCGCGCCAAGACGCGCGACGAGCGCGGGATCGCGCGCGAGCTGCGTCATGGCCGTGGCCATCGCCTTCCAGTCGCCATGGGGCACGAGAAAACCCGATTCTCCATCGAGCACGGACTCCCGGATGCCAGGCGAGTTGGAGGCGACGACCGGAGTGCCGCACGCCGCCGCCTCGAGGTTGGTGATGCCCCACCCTTCCTTCGGCGATGCAAACGCGAGGGCCCACGCGCGCCGCAGCAAGGCCAGCTTCTCCTGCTCGTCGATGCGCCCAAGAAACTTCACGCGCTCGCCGAGGTCAAGCGAGCCAGCCAGGCGCTCGAGCGCGGGCCGATAGTCGCCGGCGCCAGCGATCTCCAGCGTGGCACGCTTGTCTTCCATGGCGGCAAAGGCGCGGATCACGAGGTGCACGCCCTTGTACTTCTTGAGGCGGCCGAGATACGCGAACACGGGCGCCGGTGCGCGCGTGCCGTCGAGCGGCGTGTAGCCGACGGTGTCGATGCCCGGATAGATGACCTCCACGGAGTCACGCGGAATGCCGCGCAGCGCGAGGTCATCCGCCGTGCTCATGCTGATCGCCTGGAAGGGCACGCCGCGATAGGCGCGTCCGAGAGGGCGTTCGGCGAGCCAGACCGCGGCAGCCAGCGGTGCGGCGAGCTCCTGGAAGGCCGTGCCGCCGAAGAGGTGCGGGACGAGCGCGACCACCGGTACCCTGCTCCACCGCGGCGCGTAGAGCGGGACCTTGTTCACGTCCTCGACGAGGACGTCGAAGGGCCGCGCGGCGAGCTCGCGCAGGTAGTGCGCGCGGACGAGGAACGGAAAGGTGTGCCGCGTGCCGACGCGAATGACCTCGATCCCGTCGAGCGTCGCGGTGGGAGAGCATCCCGGCCATCCGCCGCAGAGCAGCGTGACGTGGTGGCCGCGTGCGACGAGCCGGCCGAAGATCTCGTGCATATGGATCTCCGCGCCACCGGCCTGCGGATTGTCGCGGTCCTGCCAGTTGACGAGGAGCAGACGCACTACATACGCCCCATCTTGCGGGCCAGCGCATCGAGGACACCGTTCACGAACTTGGCGCTCGCGGCGCTGCCGTAGCGTTCCGCGAGGGTGACGGATTCCTGGATGATCACCTTGGGCGGCGTCTGCCCGATGGTGAGCTCGGCGGCAGCCATGCGCAGCACGCAGCGCTCGATGGCGCCGATGCGTTCGAGGCGCCAGTTGGTGGTGACCTCGGCGAGCTGAGCGTCGAGCTCGCGCTGCTTGCCGGCAACCAGCCGCACGATCGGACCGGCGACGACGCGTTCCTCCGGCGAGATGGCGATGTCGTCCCACACCTGCGTGGCGACCTTCTCGAGGTTGTCCCCGCCGCGCATGTCCCACGCGTACAGTGCCTGGAGTGCGCGCGCGCGCGCGCGGGTCTCAACCCTCGTCCGAGCCATCGAGCCTTTCGAAGAGGTCGGACATCTCGAGGGCCGCGATCGCCGCGTCCCATCCCTTGTTGCCGTGCTCCCCGCCGGCGCGTGCTTCCGCCTGCGCCATGTCGTCCGTGGTGAGCAACCCGAAGCCGATGGGAATTTCGTACTCGTTGCTCGCATCGGCGAGACCGCGCGATGCCTCGTTGCAGATGTAGTCGAAGTGCGGCGTGTCGCCGCGGATGACAGCTCCCACGACGACGATCGCGTTGTAGCGTTCCGTCTGCGCGAGGCGCCGCGCGGCGAAGGGAAGCTCCCACGCGCCGGGCACCCAGACGAGGTCCACGTCCTCCGACGCGCAGCCATGCCGCACGAGCGCTTCCATCGCGCCGTCGGCCAGCTTCGTGGTGATGGTGTTGTTGAAGCGCGAAGCCAGCACGGCGTAGCGCCGGCCCTCTCCGTTGGGAACGCCGTTGAATTCCGCCATTGCGATCAGGATGCGAGCAGGTGGCCGAGCTTGTCGCGCTTGGTGCCCATGTACCCCGAGTTCTCGTCGTTCGCGGGTTGGACGATGGCGACGCGTTCGTCGACGCGAAGGCCGTAGCCCTCGAGACCGACCATCTTGCGTGGGTTGTTCGTGATGGGACGAATCGACGTGAGGCCGAGGTCGAGCAGGATCTGCGCGCCGATGCCGTAGTTGCGGAGGTCGGGCGCGAAGCCGAGACGCTCGTTGGCCTCGACCGTGTCCGCGCCGGCATCCTGGAGCTCATAGGCCTTGAGCTTGTTGAGGAGCCCGATGCCGCGGCCCTCCTGGTCCAGGTAGACGATGACACCGCGCCCCTCCTGCTGGATCATCTGCATCGCCGTCTCGAGCTGCCATCCGCAGTCGCAGCGCATCGAGTGGAAGACGTCGCCGGTGAGGCAGCGCGAGTGCATGCGCACCAGGGTGTTCTCGCCGTCGCCGATCTCGCCGTAGACGATGGCCACGTGTTCGTGCTGGTCGACGTCGTTGCGATAGCCCACGATCCGCCACGTGCCGAAGTTCGTCGGCAGGCGCGCCTCGGCGACGCGATGCACCAGGCGCTCGTTCTTGAGGCGGTGCGCGACGAGCTGCGCGACCGTGATGAACGTGAGGCCGTGCTCCTTCGCGAAGGCCTCGAGCTGCGGCCGCTTCGCGGTGGTGCCGTCTTCCGTGAGGATCTCGCAGATCACGCCGGCGGGATAGAGTCCCGCAAGCCGCGCGAGGTCGACGGCCGTCTCCGTATGCCCAACGCGCTGGAGGACACCGCCCTCGCGTGCGCGCAGCGGGAAGACGTGCCCGCCGCGACGCAGGTCGCCCGGCACCGTGGCGGGGTCGACGATGGTGCGGATGGTGCGCGCGCGGTCCTGCGCGCTGATGCCCGTCGTCACGCCGAAGCGCGGCGAGGCGTCGACGCTCACGGTGTACGCCGTGCGATACTCGTCGAGGTTGCTCTCGGCCATCGGCGTGAGGCCGAGCTGGTCAACGCGTTCACCGGCGAGCGCGAGGCAGATCAACCCGCCCGCGCGCTTGATCATGAAGTTGACGAGCTCCGGCGTCACGAGCTGCGCGGCGCAAATGAGGTCGCCTTCGTTCTCGCGATCCTCGTCGTCCGCGACGATGATGAGCTTTCCAGCCGCGATGTCCGCAACGGCCTGTTCGACAGTGTTGTGTGGCATGGTCAGGAGCGGTATGGCGCGAGCAACTGCTGGACGTACTTGCCGAGCATGTCCGCCTCGATGTGGACGCGATCGCCCACGGCAAGCGTCCCGAGCGTCGTGTGGCGCCAGGTGAATTCGATCAGGGACAACTGGAGAATCCCGGGCACGGGCAGCTCGTTCACGGTGAGGCTCACGCCGTCCACCGTGACGGACCCGTGGAGGACCATGAGCGGCACGAGCTCTTCCGGCAACTGCACGTCGATGACGATCGCATCGCTGACGCGCTCGACGCGTTCCACCACGCCGACGTCGTCCACGTGGCCCTGCACCATGTGCCCGCCGAGCCGGTCGCCGAGGCGCATGGCACGTTCGAGGTTCACGCGCCGGCCCTCGGTCCAGTCGCCGATGGTGGTGCGTCCGAGCGTGGTGACGATGGCCGCGACGGTGAACCATCCGTCGCCGTGCTCGCGCACCGTGAGGCACGCCCCGTTCACCGCAACGCTCTCGCCGTCGACGAGCCCCGTGTACGCCGTGCGAATGCGGAGCTCGCGCCCCGCGTCCGTCCGCTCCACGCGCTCGACGACGCCGACGTCGTCTACCAGCCCGGTGAACAAGTCAAATAGCTCCCGCCCCCGCATCCGGAGGCTCGTAGACCGTCATCTCATCGTCCCCGAAACGGCGCGTGTCGACGACACGCCAGCGTTTCGCAGTTCCCAGCGTCTCCGGCGGCAGGCCGCCGAAGGCATTCAGGGAATCCCCACCGAGAATGATGGGTGCACGGAAGATAATCAGGCGGTCGACCAGCGACTCCTGGAGGAACGAGGTCGCGAGGGCGGCCCCGCCCTCGACCAGGAGCGAGCCAAGGCCGATTCCCTTGAGGGCCACGAGGGCGTCGGCGAGCGTGGCCGCGTGGACAAGGGTGACTCCGGCGTGCTCCAGCGCGGCCGCATGGGAGGGGTCTGGCGCCCAGCACACCACCGCCGTGGGCTCCTCGCGGGCCGTCTGCACGAGCCGTGAGCCCAGGGGCAATCGGGCGGACGTGTCGAACACCACGCGCGTGGGGGGCACACGCGGAGCCGGCGCCCAGTCGCGCACGTTGAGCATCGG
>JBDSTA010000089.1:0-5339 GCA_039928475.1 Gemmatimonadaceae bacterium
GCCGGTGCTCCCGCCTTGCGCACCCGCCAGATCGTGTTGCCCACGTCGTCGGCCACGAGCAGGTCGCCCCGCTTGCCGACCGCCACGCCCACCGGCCGGCCCATCGCTTCGCCCTCCTCGTTCAGGAAGCCGGTGAGCACATCGGTCGGCGGGCCCGCCGGCCGGCCGCCGGTGAAGGGTACGAACACCACCTTGTAGCCGCTGCGCGGCTTTCGATTCCACGAACCGTGCTGCCCCACGAACATCCCGCTCGCATACGCGGCCGGCAGCGTGTTCCCTCCCGACCACGCCAGCCCGAGCGACGCCGTGTGCGGGCCGAGGGCGTAGTCCGGCATCACCGCCTTGGCGACGAGCCCGGGCTGCGGCGGCTTCACGCGCTCGTCCACGTGCTGGCCGTAGTAGCTGTACGGCCATCCGTAGAAGGCGCCGTCGCGCACGGCCGTCATGTAGTCGGGAACGAGATCGCTTCCGAGCTCGTCGCGCTCGTTGACGGCGGCCCACAGCGCGCCGGTCGCTGGCTCCCATGCCATGCCGACGGGATTGCGCAGCCCCGACGCGAACACGCGATGCGCGCCGGTACGTGCATCGATCTCCCAGATCGCCGCGCGCCCGGTCTCCTGCTCGATCCCGTTCTCGGCGGCATTGCTGTTCGATCCGACCGAGACGTAGAGCTTCGAACCGTCGGCGGAGGCGACGACGTTCTTCGTCCAGTGATGATTGATCGTCCCGCCAGGAAGGTCGGTGACCTTCACCGGCGCGGCCGAGATGCCCTGCACGCCAGTGACATACGGGAGGCGGACGAGGGCATCCGCGTTCGCGACGTAGAGCTGGTTGCCGACGAGCACCATGCCGAAGGGCGACGCGAGGTTCGATGCGAACACGGCGCGCGTCTCGGCGACGCCGTCGCCGTCGGCATCGCGCAGCAGCGTGATGCGATTCGCGCTCGGCACTCCGCCGCCAGCCTTCGCCTGGAACTTCTTGAAGAACCAGCCCTTGATGCCCTTCGCGTCGTCGGGCCGCGGTGGCCCATTCGTCTCCGCGACGAGCACGTCGCCGTTGGGCAGGACGTAGAGCCAGCGCGGGTGATCGAGTCCGCGCGCGAATGCATTGACGCGGAGGCCGGCCGAGGCGGTTGGCGTTTCGTTTCCGCGCCAGCCCTTCGCCTCGGCGACCTTCACCGTGGGGATGAGCGACTTGTTCGGCGCGGGGATGGTGGGGTTCGGCCCCATGCCCGCGGAGACGGGCAGGTTGGCGGAGGCGCCGCAGGCCGTGATTGCTGATGTCGCGAGGAGGTACATGCCACTCGCGACTCGTCGCGTACTCATCCGATTCAGCATCCTTGCCCCAATGGCAAGATTCACACTACCAGGTCGCCGAGGGGCTGGCGTTGCCGGCCTGATCAACTGATGTGAGGAGCACGCGGTCCGCCGGCTGCGCCAGCGTGTACGAGCGTGCCGACCCGAAGACGATGCGCGTCGTCCACGTGGTGCCGGTGCGCGAGCGGATGACCCACCAGCGTGGCGTGTCGCCGGCGGCGGGGGTCATCGTCACCGTGCGCGACGACACGCTCACCGTCGGCGCGGGCGGTGCGCTGTTGTCGAGCCACGGCGAGGCGGGGACGAGCGCGGGCGTCGCGTAGAGCGACGACAGCGACGCGGCCACCGCGCCGCCGGACTTCTTCAGCGTGGAGTTCGTGTTGTAGAGGATGTGCCCCGTGCCGGCGGCGCGCTGGCGTGTCGTCGTGACCTGGTTGGGGATCTCGTCGGCACTGAACGCGCTCGACGTGCCGTCGGCAACGCGATACGCCGCGAGGCCGGGCCACACGTGACGCCCCATGCTGTTCTGCGAAAGCCACCAGTCGAGCAGCGCAGGGTAGCTCTGCTGCGGCGCCGCGATGGACCAGTAGAGCTGCGGCGCGAGGTAGTCTACCCAGCCCTGCTGGAGCCACTTCCTCGAGTCGGCGTAGATCGTGGCGTATGCATCGAGTCCGTTCACGCTCGCGGGGTTGCCGGGGCGCCAGATACCAAAGGGCGAGATGCCGACCTTGAGCGACGGCTTGATCGCGTGTACGTCGCGATACATGCGCTCGATGAACTTGTCCACGTTCGAGCGGCGCCAGTCGGCTCGCGACAGTGTCGAGCCGCTCTTCGCGTACGACGCGCTGTCGGGAAAGTCGATGAGCTTTCCGGCCGCGTCGTTCTCCTGGTACGGATAGAAATAGTCGTCGGCGTGAATGCCGTCGATGTCGTAGCGCTGCACGATGTCGCTGACGACGCGCATCACGTGGTCGTGCACGGCGGGCTCGCCGGGATCGACCCACACCTGCGTGCCGTAGATGCGCGCGAGGTCGCGACGCGTGTTGAAGATGTGGGATGCCGCGAGCTTGAGCGTGTCCTTCGAGTTGCCGGCGCGGAACGGGTTGATCCACGCATGGAGCTCGAGCCCGCGCGCATGCGCCTCCTGGATCGCGAAGGCGAGCGGATCGTATCCGGGATCGGTTCCCTGCGTGCCGGTGAGCATCGAGGCCCACGGCTCGATGGACGAGCTGTAGACGGCGTCCGCGGCGGGACGAACATGGAAGACGATGGTGTTGAAGCCCGCGCCTGCCGCCTTGTCGAACAGGTCCGTGAGCTCGGCCTTCTGCTCCGCCTGGGTCAGCGTGGTCTTCGTCGGCCAGTCGATGTTGGCGACGGTCGCGATCCACAGCCCGCGCATCTCCCGCTGGATGGAGGGCGGCCCCGTATCGACGGGCGGCTGCGGATTCTGCGGGGTTGGCGCCGTGGAGGCGGTACCGCCGCCGCACGCGGCCAGCAGGGCCAGGCTCGGGAGAAGCAGTTTGCGGAGCATGCGGAACACTAATCGGAAGGCGGACGCCGGAAAGCGGAGGAGCCGCAAACGGCCAGTGAAGGCAGTATATTCGCGCCACCCCAACAACCCCTGTATGCGTCCCTCCGCAATTCTTCTCGCCCTCGTCATGGCCGCGCCGATGAGCGCCCAGTCCGTCACCGCAGATCCCGCGCTTTCCGCCGAGATCGACAGGCGCACCGCGGCCATCGCCGAGAAGATCACGGCGTGGCGTCATGACATTCACCAGCATCCCGAGCTGGGCTATGAGGAGAAGCGCACCGCCGGCATCGTCGCCACACACCTGCGCTCGCTCGGCCTCGAGGTGCAGGAGAACGTCGGCGGAGTGTATGGCGTCGTCGGCATCCTCCGCGGTGGCAAGCCTGGGCCGACCGTTGCGCTGCGGGCGGACATGGACGCGCTGCCCGTCACCGAGCTGGTGGACGTCCCGTACAAGTCCACCGTGAAGGCGATGTACAACGGCGAGCAGGTCGGCGTCATGCACGCGTGCGGGCACGACACGCACGTCGCGATGATGATGGGCACTGCCGAAGTGCTCACGGGCCTCAGGGCGCGCATCCCGGGCACGGTGAAGTTCATCTTCCAGCCCGCCGAGGAGGTGGCGCCGCGCGGCGGCGCGCTGCCGATGATCGAGGCGGGGGTGATGGATGGCGTCGACGGCGTGTTCGGCATGCACGCGTTCCGGGGACGGATGGGCTCCTTCACGTATCGCGCCGGCCCCGTGCAGGCGAGTGCGGACAACTGGCGCATCGTCGTGCACGGCAGGAGCGGGCATGGCGCAATGCCGGCGTCCACGGTCGATCCCATCGTGGTCGGCGCGGAGATCATCACGGCACTGCAGACGATCGTCTCGCGGCAGCTCGACCTCACGGTGACGCCGAGCGTCGTGACCGTCGGCGCGTTTCACGCCGGCAATCGCGAGAACATCATTCCCGACTCGTCGTGGATGATCGGCACGATCCGCACGTTCGATGCGAAGACGCGCACGCAGATCCACGAGCGCATGAAGCGCATCGCGGAGAACGTCGCCGCAGCGAGCGGCGCGACGGCGACGGTGTCGATCGTGCTCGGCTACCCGGTCACGATCAACGATGCGGGGATGGTGGCGAAGTACCTGCCGACGCTCAAGCGCGTCGCGGGCGAGGCAGGCGCGTCGGAGACGGGACTCTCGATGCCGGCGGAAGACTTCTCACGCTACGCCGAGCGCGCGCCGGGATTCTTCATCGGGCTCGGCGTCACGCCGCCGAACGTGACGAACCCTGCGAGCAATCACTCACCGCTCTTTCAGGCGGACGACCGGGCGATGCCTGCTGGCGTGCGCGCGATGAGCAACCTCGCGATGGACTTCCTGCGCTCGGGCGGAGCGCCGAAGAAGATGCAGCCATGAGCAGTGCGACGCGACTCTAGCTACGAGCCAAGCGCAGCGAGCATGTCGTCGAGGATCTTCCGCTTCCGCTCGTGCTCGTAGACATCGTGGATGTCGAGCTTGTCGAGCATCCGCCGCGCATCCACAAGCGCCCGCCGCGCTGCCGGACGATCGCCTCGGCGCATCGCCAGCTCGGAGAGCATCCCGTATGCCTCGAGGTCCTCGGGATACTCGTCCACCACACGACGCACAGCCGCTTCAGCGCTCTCGGCCGTTCCGCCGCGTACCTGTCGTCGCGCGACGGCGAGCATCCACTTGAGCGATGGCGCCACCGTCGAGCCGACGCGCGCACTCAACTGCGTGTAGAACCCAGCGACGAGCGACTCGATGTCCGAAGCGGGAGCGACCGCGATGCTGTCGGCACGCGCGCGGGGCATCTCCCAGATGGACGCGTCATAAATGAAATGAATGCCGGGCGGAATCGTGGCGAGCGGCGTCTCGGAGTGGCCGAGCCCCGGCCCGTCGATCACGGTCCAGCGCCAGTGCTTCGGCGCACTCGCGGTGAGAAGTGCGGTGACGCGCTTCATGCCGCCGAGCAGGCGCGACTCGTTTTCCCCGGCGGAGAGCACGAGTTGCCGCAACGTGGTGTCGCGGCTCGCGAAGGCGGACGTGAGGCACTGGTCCACTGATGACGCACTCGCCGAATCGCCGCCGGCAGCGCTGATCGCGATCACGGCAGGGAACACGCCCGGCGCACGGCAGAAGGTCATCAGCGCAAAGCGGCCGCCGAGCGAGTGGCCGATGAGCGTGCGATACGGCGTGGTGCGAAACTCCCGGTCGATGAACGGCACGAGCTCCTCGACGAGGAACTTCGTGAACGCCACCTGATTCTTGCCGAGGTCCTGGCCGCGGTCGGGATGATCAACGCCGACGACGATCTGCTGCGGGATCGCGAAGCCGTCACTGCCGAGATCATAGGCGGCGGAAGCGACGGTGACGTCGAAGAACTGGCGCACATGGCCGTCGAGCAGGTACGTGACCGGATACCTGTGACGCGAGAGGGCGTAGTTCGGCGGGAGGTTGACGTGCACGACGCGCTCCTCGCCGA
>JBDSTA010000090.1:0-7193 GCA_039928475.1 Gemmatimonadaceae bacterium
GCGCCATTGGGCTGGTCCACGATGCTGCCCTTCGCGAGGTACTGCGCCTGGCGACCGTTCATGTACTGCATGCCGACGTCGAGCAGGATCGTCGCGGGGCCGGCGGTGATCGGGATGTAGACGCCAGCGCCAGTCGTCCACGAGAAGGCGAAGTCGGACTGGTTGGTGGTGCTCGCGATGGGGATGGCCACGTTCGTCTGCTCGACGTTGCTCTCCGTGAAGAACGCCTGCCCGCCGACGCCGGCATTCACATACGGACGAACGACGCCGGAGGGCCATGTGACCTGCGGGCCGACACTCATCGGCACGGCGAAGTTCGTCGTGCGCACGCCGACACGCACGCGGTCACCAACGGTCTCGCTGAAGGCGACGGTCTTCACTTCGGTGCCGTACGCGACGACGCCGACGTCGGCGCGCAGGCTCATGATGCCAGCCTGGTCGAGACGGTACAGCAGGGTGCCGTTGACGCCGTAGCCGATGCCGATGTTGCTCGCGAGGTCGCCCTGCGGGCGGCTCTGCACGACGGCGACGCCAACCGCCGCGCGGCCGGCGAGGCCGCTGCTGTCGTGCGAGATGGGATCCTGCGCCTTCGCGAGGCTCACGATGGGTGACAGCGCGACGGCCGCGGCGAAAAGACGAATGCTGTTCATGAGGAACTCCTGTCGAGAAAGGGTGAGTGCTGCGTCGTGCCCTCAACCTCGCCCTGACAAGCCCCGCGGGATTGAACGGAGGGGCTGACCTTTTCCAACGGAGGCGTGACGAAGGTCAGCCGCTTCTTTCAATCGGCTGCGGCATCGCTCGGCGAGATTCGGTGAACGACGCGCAATCACGCGCATCCTCACCCCTTTCGCTGAGCGAAGATGCCGACATCGAACCACGAATTCACGGACGACGCGCGCAGTCGCGTCGAGCGATACGAGACCCTCGTCATCGGCGGGGGACAGGCTGGTCTCTCGGTCGCCCACCACCTCGCCAGTCGCGAGATGGACTTCACCGTCGTCACCGACGAGACGCGCATCGGTGACAACTGGCGTCGTCGCTGGGATTCCCTGCGCCTCTTCACCCCCGCGGAACGCAGCGGCCTTCCCGGCATGCGCTTCCCCGCGCCCGCCGCGCATTTCGCCGACAAGGACGAGATGGCGGATTACCTCGAGCGATATGCAGGGCGCTTCGACCTTCCCGTTCGCACGGGCACCCATGTGGAGTCGCTGCGGCACGACGGCACGCGCTACCGCCTTCAGGTGCTCGGCGCAACACTCGAGGCGGACAACGTCGTCGTGGCCACGGGCGCCTTTCACCGCGGCCGCATTCCGGGCGTGGCGAACCAACTGGCAACGCACATTCACCAGGTGCACTCGAGCGGCTATCGCAGCCCCTTCACACTCCCACTCGGCTCCGTGCTGGTGGTTGGCGCCGGCAACTCCGGATCGCAGATCGCGCTCGAGCTTGCGAAGCATCGCAAGGTCTGGCTGTCGGGGCGTGATACGGGGTACATGCCACGACGGGTGCTCGGTCGCGATGTCTTCGACTGGATCTGGCCGCTGATGACACTGGCACATCAGGGCACGGCGGCCGGACGGAAGTTGATGCGAGGCCCCTCGGGTGGCGATGCGCGCATCGGCATCACGGAGCTCGACCTGCGGCGCGCCGGCGTGACGCGCGTCGAGCGGCTGACGGGCGTCCGCGGCGGACTGCCCGTCTGTGGCGACGAGGTGATGCAGCCGAACGTGATCGTGTGGTGCACGGGCTTCGAGCCCGCCTATGAGTGGATCGACCTGCCGGCGTTCGGCGGCGATGGCCTTCCGCGCCACGTGCGCGGGGAGTCGCTCGACATGCCGGGACTGTACTTCGCAGGTCTCAAGTACCAGCACCGCATGACGTCATCGCTCGTGGGCGGCGTGGGTGCCGATGCCGAATGGGTGGCTGACCGCATCGCGCGCCGCATGGACGCTCTCGCCGCCGCATGATCCCTCGCGTAGAATGTGCGCAGGCCAGTCCGGAGCGTGCTCGCATGGCAGTGCAGGGAGGCGCAGGTCATTTCGTCGCGCTGGACGGCGTGTGCATGTTGATCGGGCGGAGCGACGGCGTCGTCCCCGAGCATGCGCACTACGCCATCCAGGTCGCCTTCTGCTCGGAGCGCGGCGTGGGTTTCCGCCCGGGCAGCAAGGACGCATGGACTGAGTACGACGGCGCGATCATCCGCTCGCGCCAGCCGCACACCATGGACGCGACGCGCGCGAGGGCCGTCGCGGTGATCTTCGTCGAGCCGGAGACGCGCGAAGGTCGCGCGCTCAACGAGCGCTACCTGGACACCGGCATCGCGCCGCTGCCGCCGGCATTGATCGCCGAGCTGCGAGGTGAGCTCTTCGCCGCGTGGGATGACAGGAACGCGACGGCGGTGAACAGCGCGATGCGGCGAACCATCGACCTGCTCACCGGCGGCGTCCAGCCGTCGGTCGTCGCGGATGAGCGCATCCTTCGGGCGGTGGCGTTCATCAAGGCGCATCTCGACCGTCCGCTCACGCTCGACGCCGTCGCGGAAGAGGCGTGCCTGTCCCCGAGCCGCTTCCGGCATCTCTTCGTCGAGCAGACCGGCATGGCGATGCGGCCGTACATCCTCTGGCGTCGCTTCCTGCTCGTGTGGGAGCTGCTCGCGAAGGGGGAGTCGCTGTCGTATGCCGCGCATAGCGCCGGCTTCTCCGATGCGGCGCACCTCTCGCGCACGTCGCGGAACGTCTTCGGCTTCCCTCCGTCCGCCCTCCAGATGGAAGCGCCAATGCGCTGAGCCGCGAGGCGCGCGCGAAGGACAGCCCCTCCGTTCAATTGGAAACGGGCCGGCACCCCTAGAATGGACTCACGACGACGCGCCGCGCACTCACGCGCGAGCCCACTCGTCGGACGCTCCACTCTCAGAGAGAGGTGTACGATGTCCAGCAACGCGATCGATTCCACGTGCGTGTCGTCCTGCTCCTGCAATGCCACGTGCACGACCACCTCGTGCGCCTGCGAAGTGTGCCTGTGCGAAGTGTGCAGCTGCGCCGCGAACTGCGAGTGCGCCGTGTGAGGTCAGCCGCTTCGTTCAAGTGCCAGGCCCCATGGCCGGCGTATCATCAGCCACGTCACTCGACGTGGCTGTTGTTATTTCGCCCCCACTCACTCGAAGGCCACCGCCATGCGCTCGTATTCACGCTTCCTCGCCGCCGCACTCGTCACCCTCTCCGCCACCGGTTGCATGTTCTTCGCGCAGCCGCCGAAGGACCTCGACTACTCCCGCACCCGCACCAGTGAGCACGGCGTCTATCGCGCCACCATTCGCCCGCAGGGCGATTCCATTCCCAAGGGCAAGCTCCAGACGTGGACGCTGCACCTCGAAACGCCCGCGGCGACGACCGTCGACAGCGCCGTGGTTGCGGTCGATGGCGGCATGCCGCAGCACGGCCACGGCCTCCCCACCAGGCCACGCGTGACGCGCGCACTCGGCCACGGCGACCACCTCGTGGAAGGAATGAAGTTCAACATGGGCGGCTGGTGGGTCGTGAAGTTCCGCGTGAGCTCCGCGGCAGGGAATGATTCGCTCGTGTTCAACCTCAAGCTCTGAGGTGACGACGATGTCCCCACTCCTTCGCCGCCTTCGGGCCAGCACGTGGTTCGCCATCACCGTCAGCGTGGTGTGCAGCCTGCTCGTCACCACGATCGTCGGCGCGGCGTGCGCACAGGTGCGTGTCGCCGCGGGAACGCGCTGGTCTGCCGACGAGCGAGAGCTGCTTCGCTCGCTCTCACTCTCGAGCCTCGAGCCGCTCGCCGCCGATCCCTCGAATCGCCACGGCGACGACACGGCGGCGGCGAGGCTCGGACAGGCGCTGTTCTTCGACGCGCGGCTCAGCGGCAACGGCAAGGTATCGTGCGCCACCTGCCACGCGCCCGACAAGGACTTCCAGGACGGCAAGCCGCTCGCCGACGGCATGGGAACGACGGCGCGTCGCACGATGCCCGTCGCTGGTACGGCGCACAGCCCATGGCAATTCTGGGACGGTCGCGCCGACAGCCAGTGGGCACAGGCGCTCGGTCCGCTCGAGAGCGCGGTTGAGCATGGCGGCACGCGCGGGCAATACGCGCACGTGATCGCCGCACACTATCGCGCGGAATACGAGGCGGTGTTCGGCGAGCTGCCATCGCTCGCGGGCGTGCCGCTCGCAGCAGGCCCCGTGGCTGACACGGCTGCGCACAAGGCATGGATGGCCATGCCCGCCGTGCGGCGTGACGACATCTCGCGCGTCTACGCGAACATCGGCAAGGCGATCGCCGCGTATGAGCGTCGCATCGAGTTCGCACCGTCGCGCTTCGATCGCTACGTCGAC
Source organism: Gemmatimonadaceae bacterium (assembly GCA_039928475.1). Taxonomy (GTDB): domain Bacteria; phylum Gemmatimonadota; class Gemmatimonadetes; order Gemmatimonadales; family Gemmatimonadaceae; genus AG11. The sequence goes on from JBDSTA010000090.1 coordinate 4,359, forward strand.
GCGGAGCTGGCAGGACGCACGCACGACTCAACCAGCACGCTCGGGAACGATGAAGTCGCGGGACTGAAGCTCTTCATCGGCAAGGCGAGCTGCGCGAACTGCCACAACGGCGCGCTGCTCACGGACAACCACTTCCACAACACCGGCGTCCCCACGTCGAGCGTCGTCACGGCGCCGGACAGCGGTCGCGCCGTCGGCGCGCGGCAGGTCGTGAACGGGGAATTCAACTGCACGAGCCGTTACAGCGACGCGAAGCCCGACGACTGCCAGGAGCTGCGCTTCGCCGTCACCGAAGGACACGAGCTGTTGCGCGCCTACAAGACGCCATCGCTCCGCAACGTCGCGCTGCGCGCGCCATACATGCACGCGGGACAGGTCGCGTCGCTGCGCGATGTCATCGCGCACTACGACAACGCCGCCGCTGCCACCGTCGGCAGCTCCGAGCTCAAGCCGCTGCACCTTGACGCGGAGGAGCGCCGTCAGATCGAGGCCTTCCTCCGCACGCTCTCCGCACCGCTCGCCGCTCCCGCCGGCTACCTGCGCGCACCGCGCGCACGCTGATCTCGCGCGTCCCCCTCTCAACACACTCGACGGAGCATCCCATGCCACTCGCCGCCCTTCATCGCAACGAACGCCCCGCCCGTCCCGACGATCTCGCCGGCATGGTCGTGCACCACGTAACCGAGCCCGCGCTCATGGCAAGCATCCAGGGCCGGACGATCCAGGAGATGTCCCGACGCCTCGATGCAGGGCATCACGCGTACGTCGCGTATGTGCATGACGTCCCCGCCGCATGGGGTTGGGTCGCCACACGCTCGGCGGAGATCGGCGAGCTGGGCGCATCGTTCGCCATCGCGTCAGCCGAGCGATACCTCTGGAACTTCGTGACGGCGCCGGCGTTTCGCGGGCGCGGCATCTACCCGCGCCTGCTCGCGCACATCATCGATGCCGAGTCCCGCGACGCGGAGTGGTTCTGGATCGCATGGGCGCCGGAGAATCACGCGTCGGGGAAGGGCATCCGGCGGGCCGGCTTCACTCCCGTGGCCGAGCTCTCGTTCGACGCGAATGGCCTGCCTGCGCTGCACGACATGCAGCCAGGCGGCGCGGCGCTCGCGGCGGGCATGCTCGGACTTCCCGAAGCCGAGGAGAAGCTCGCGCAGTGCTGGCGATGCGCGCGCGCGAAGAAGAGCGTCGCGATGTCGTGCGCCGAGGATGCGTGCCGCTGCGACTACCAGGTACCCGCGAGCGGCTGCGCGGCGTGAGGCTAGTTGCGGCCGCGCCCCGAGAAGACGGAGGCGCCCTGCGTGGGCATGCGCATGGAGCCGCGCTCGTTGCTCGCCGCGGCGCGACGCGCCTTCATGTCGGAGAGCGGATCGCACTTCTCGGGCTGCACGTTGCCGCCGCGAATCACGACGGCGCCGGGCCGATGCTCCATGACGTCCTCGTACACCCATGGTGCCGGCGCGCTCTCGACGGGCGCCGTCTTGAGCGCGACGACGATCTCCTGTTGCGACGCGCCACTGCTCGACGTCACCGCTGCCACAGGCGTGCTCGACGCGAGCGCCGCCAAGGGATCGGGCGCGGCCGCCGCGACGTCGGTTTTGCGTGATGGCGCCGTCACGTTGTGCGAGACATGCGTCACGCTCTTCGTCAGCGATGCCGGAGCGCCACGCGTCGTCTGCTCCGCCGGCGACACGAAGCGCATGCGCTGGTACGTCTGCGGCGCCGGCGCGAGCGCGCTCGCATGCGCGGCGGCACTTGCGGTCACGGGCTCGTCAGGCTTGCTGCATGCCGTGATGACCAACGCGATGGACAGCGCAGCGACGGAGCCGGTGACACGCATGGGAGCCTCGGGGCGGTAAGGGTCGAGCATGATGTATACAAGTTTGTGGGCGAGGCCGCAAGAACCTTATATTGGCCCAATGCCGAGACCGCCCCGGATGGCCGCCGTCATCCTCGCCTGTACGCTGCTTTCCTGCGCAACGCCTGCGCCCGGCGCGCTCACAAACGCCGAGCGTCGCGGGATTGCCGACACACTCCGCGCGTCCATCACCGCGGCGTACGACCTGTCGCGCCCGGGCAATCCGGTGGACCACCTGATGAGCCTCTACCCCGACACGGGCCGCGTCATCTCCGCGAGCGGCGGCGTGGTGACGACGAGCCGCGACTCCATCCAGGCGGGCATCCGCGCCTTCTGGGAAAATGTCGGTAGGAACATGCGCGATCCCAGATGGATGTGGGATTCCGTGCATGTGGATGTCCTGTCACGCGACGCCGCGGCGCTCACGGCGAGCTACCACGTTCCGCACATCACGCCGGCCGGCCAGCCACACGTCATCGCCGGCGCGTGGACCGCGGTGTTCCAGCGGCGCTCAGGAAGGTGGGTCGTGATCCAGGAGCATCTCTCCGACGTCCGGCAGTAGCGCTCTCACACTGCGCCCGGCCTAGCGGGTGGTGGCAGGGCGCCGTAACGTCACGGTCATCCCCCCACGGAGTCGCCACATGAAAGTTCGTGCACTGCTTCCATTCATCATCGGCACCTGCGCGCTCGCGTCGTACGCCTGCACGCACGACATCGGCACTGCGCCGCTCGCACCAACCGCGGCATCGCGCATCACGAACGGCACGCTAGACGGCAGTGGTCACCCAGCCGTCATCCTCATCCTGATGGATTCCGCCGGCAGCCCCGCGTATCGCTGCACCGGTACCCTCATCTCGCCCAAGCTCGTGCTCACCGCCGGTCACTGCGTTGGCGAACCGGGCGAGTTCAGTGGCATGCGCGTGTTCACGGAAGCGGACGTCCAGAACGGGAACAACAACTATCCGTATCCCGGC
>JBDSTA010000091.1:0-33669 GCA_039928475.1 Gemmatimonadaceae bacterium
TACATGGTCTTCATCTTCGGCCAATCGGTGCCCTGCAGGTTCTTCACGTAGATGTAGTCGCGCTGGTTCCGCCAACCCTCATCGAACATCTGCTTGAACTCGGCCCTCGGGTCGATGTTCGCACGCAGCGCGACGGCGAGACGCCCGCTCTGCGGCGCAGGCACGGCCTTGTCAGCATCGACGAGGAACAGCGCGGCCTGCTGCCCAGGCGTGCGATAGAGCAGCTTGTGCCCATCGGCGCTGGTGGTGAACTCCACGACGTTGGTCGCGAACTGCGTCGCTTTGCGATCCTTGATCTGGAAACGGTGCAGGGTGCCGGCCTGTGCGCCGCCACCGGGCGGCGCATCGGCGGTGCCGGTCTGCGGAATGTTCTCCACCCAGAACACGGTGCCCGCTGGACCGGCGAGCAGGTCGCGATAGGCGCGCATCGCTATGCCCGGCACGGCGAGCGTACGCTGCGCGAGACCAACAGTGTCGATCGAGACGACGACACGCGCTCCGCGCGGGGTCGGCAGGCTGTCACGCACAGGTGCAGGCCCCTCTGCTCGCGGCGCTGGCGCTACGCTCGCTCGCGCTGACACCGTGTCGGACTTCTCCTCATCGCTCTCCGGAAGCAGCGGGCTCGGCTCACCCTTCTTCAGCACCGTGAGGTACAGCGACGACGTCACGGGATGATCGTAGCTCGTCATGTCCAGCCAGCCACTCGTCGGGCCGAAGTTCGTCGACGCCAGGAACCACAGGTACTTCCCGCTCGCATCCCACGCCGGGAAGCGCGCGTCGGCCAGGCCATCCGTCATCTGCACCTTCGCGCCCGTCTCGATGTTGTACGCGAAGATCGCGCGGAACATGCTCGGCAACTGCTTCGCGTACGCGAGCCAGCGCCCGTCAGGACTGAACTTCGGGTTCAACGTGCGCGACGGCACCATGAACGGGTCCGTGTCCACGTGCGTCTGCTTCCCGGTCGCGACGTCCATCACCCACAGCCGCAAATGCGTGTCGTGGTACGCCATCTTCTTCGAATCGGGCGACCACTCGGGCGTGTAGTAGTGACTCGGCTCCGTCAGCGGGATCGCGCGCTTCGTCATCCCGTCCTGGCTCGCGAGGATCAGCTGGTACTCCCCGCTCGCATCGCTGAAGTACGAGATCCACTTCCCATCCGGACTCCACGCCGGATCCCGCTCCGCACTCGACGACGAATTCGTCAGGTTCCTCGCATCGCCCTTCTCGGCGGGGATGGTGAAGATCTCACCACGCGCTTCCACCGCGGCGCGCTTGCCCGTCGCCGAGAGGGCGATGGACGTGACGCGCGTCGTGACGTCCTTCCACTGCGGCATCATCCACGAGAAGTCGCCGTTCGCCGAGATGTTGACGACGTGCTCCTTCCCCGTCGCGACGTCGAGCTCGTGGACGTAACCGCCCTGCTCGAACACCACGGCGTTCGCCGGTGTGGACGCGTCGAGGGTCTTCACGTCGTAGTCGCGGAAGGTCGTGACCTGCTTGAGCCCCTTCGATTTGGTGTCGTATGCGAACACATTCGAGACACCGTCGCGATCCGAGAGGAAGTACACGCTCTCGCCGACCCACACGGGATCCATCTCCTTCGAATCCTTCCACGGGGTGAGCTCGACCTCGTGCGACGCCATGTCCTCGATCCAGATCGGGCGATTCTGCCCGCCGCGATAGTTGCGGCGCTCCTCGTCCCACGAGTTGTTCATGCGGTACGCGAGCTTCTTCCCGTCGGGGCTGATCTTCCCCTGGTACGCGCGCGGCTGGGGCATCGCGACTTCGACCCCTCCGTCGACGCCTATCTTGTAGAAGCGAGGCACGTTTCCGGGGGCGTTGGTCGCGCGCGCCGAGGCGAAGACGACCTCCTTCCCGTCCGGGGTCCACCCCTGCACGACGTCGCCGCCAGGGTGGTACGTTAGCCGCTTCGGCTCGCCCCCTTCTATAGGTAGGACGTAGACGTCCACATTCCCGGCATACTGCGCCGAGAAGGCGACGAGCCTCCCGTCGGGGCTGAGCTTGGGGTTGGTAGCCTCGCCCTGGAATGACGTGAGCCGCCTCGCGGTCCCTCCGGCTCGCTCGACGATCCAGACATTGCCGGCGTGGGTGAACGCGATGTGCTTCGCCGAGACGGTCGGCGAGCGGAGCATGCGGGTCTGGGCGTCTGCCTGGCTGACTGAGCCGGCAACGAGGGCGGCGACGGCGAGCGTGCGGAACATTTGGGGCGGGTTAAGGGGCTCGCGAACTTACCCCTGATTCGGGGGCGGCGGGAGGGAGAGCCAAACCGTACCTTCGCTCATGCGCCTACTCCCCCTCGCCCTCCTCGCCCTCTCCGCTGCGCAGGCATCCGCGCAGAGCACGCTCCCCGCGAAGTACCAGCAGCTCGCGCGGGACGTTCTCACCGAGGCGGTGAACACCAATACCACCGCGAGCGCCGGCAGCACCACCGCCCTCGCGAACAAGCTCAAGGCTCGCCTGTTGAAAGCAGGCTACAGCGCCAGCGACATCCACATCGTCGGCTCCGACGCGAAGAACCGGAACCTCATCGTCCGCCTCCGCGGCTCGAACACCGGCAGGAAGGCGATCCTCCTCGCCGCGCACCTCGACGTCGTCGAAGCCAGGCGCGCCGACTGGAAGGACGACCCCTTCAAGCTCCGCCTCGAGAACGGCTTCTTCATGGGCCGCGGTGCCGAGGACGACAAGTCCGGCGTCACCGTCCTCATCACGAACCTCATTCGCTGGAAGCAGGAGAAGTGGGTCCCCGACCGCGACATCATCGCGTACTTCTCCGCCGACGAAGAGTCCGACGCCACCAAGGGCGTGCAGTGGGTCATCGCGCACGAGCGCAAGCTCATCGACGCCGAGTATGCGTTGAACACCGACGGGGGTGGCATCGAGCTCGCGAACGGCAAGCCGCGCATGTTCGCCATGGAGGCGAGCGAGAAGGTGTTCGCCGACTTCCAGCTCGAGGCGACGAACCCCGGCGGACACAGCTCGCGTCCGCGTCCCGACAACGCGATCTACCAGCTGGCGCACGCGCTCACGAAGCTCGAGGCGTACGCGTTCCCAGCGAAGCTCAACGAGATCACGCGCACGCAGCTCGAGCGCGGTGCGGCGCTGCAATCGCCCGACACCGCGGCCGACATGCGCGCCATCGCGGCGGGCGGTGCTGGCGCCGAGGCGGCGATGACTCGTCTCTCGCGCGATCCGTCGTTCAACGCGATGTTCCGCACGACGTGCGTCGCCACGCTGCTCGAAGGCGGCCACGCGGACAACGCGCTTCCGCAGCGCGCACGCGCGACGGTGAATTGCCGCATGCTGCCGAACGACCCACCCGCCGACGTCGAGGCAGCGATCAAGCGCGTCGTCGGCAACGAGGTGAAAGTCACAGTCACTTACCCACCCGTACCGAGCGATCCGTCGCCGCTTCGCGCGGAGCTCGTGTCGCTCGTCGATCGTCTCGCCTCGCAATACTTCCCCGGCGCACCCGTGATCCCCACCATGGCGCTCGGCGCCAGCGACGGCCTGTACCTGCGCAACGCCGGCATTCCGACGTATTCGCTCAGCGCAGTTGCCGGAGTGGATGGCGAGTCGAATGCGCATGGATTGAATGAGAAGGTGCGCGAGAAGAGCGTGTATGATGCGGTCGCGTTCTGGAACGAGCTCGTCCGTGGGCTCGCGAGCAAATAGACAGGATTGGGTTACTTCTTGCGCTCCGGTGTATGACAGCGCGGCCCATCAGGGTCGACGCATCCACTGGAGAGCAGACATGAAACGTCCAATCGCATCGATGGCCACCGGCCTCATGCTGGCGATTACGCTCGTGAGCAGCACGGCGATGGCGCAGGGCCATGGCAAGGGCCGGGAAAAGCACGAGGAGAAGCGCGAGGACAAGCGCGAAGCCAAGCAGCAGGAGCGCAACGACCGCCGCGTGAGCCAGCAGGAGCAGGAACGTCGCATCGCCGAGGAGCGCGCTCGCCAGGCGTCGTACCAGCGCGCGCTCGACCAGCGCGTTCGTCTCGCCCAGGCACAGCAGGCCGCGCTGCAGACGCAGCGACGCAACGCGCAGCTCGCGTATCAGCAGCAGTACCTCGCGAACCTGCAGGCACAGCGCCAGCGCGTCGCCGCCCAGCGCAACTACAACACCGATCCGTACTACACCACGGCGCCGCAGTATCGCTATCGCGTCAACAATGTCACGCGCACGACGAATTCCTACGGCGCCGACGTCCTGAAGCAGGCAGTGAACTACGGCTACGATCAGGGCGTCCAGGCCGGCCGCGCGGACAAGCAGGACGGACGCTCCTCGAGCTACCGCACTGCGTTCGCGTACCAGGATGCGAACTACGGCTACAACGGACAGTACGTGTCGCAGTCGGACTACAACTACTACTTCCGTGAGGGCTTCCGCCGCGGTTACGGCGACGGCTATGCCTCCACGTCGCAGTACGGCTCCGTCACGAACACCGGCGGCTCCATTCTCGGCACCGTCCTCTCGAGCATCCTCGGCCTCGTGAGCGTGCCGTAATCGCAAGCCAGTCGCAAAACGGAGGGGCAGCTTCGCATGTCGAAGCTGCCCCTTTTCTTTCTAGCCCACTTCGATCAGGTGGACCTCCGCGGGACAGCACACCCGCACCGGCACCGTGCTGCACCCCACCCCTCGACTCACGATCAGCGTGCCGTCCCCCACGCGGTACTTCCCCACGGGATACGCGCGCGAGAGGTCGCCATGCGGCAGGTACGGGATGAGCCCACCCGGGACGACGATCTGCCCCCCGTGCGTATGCCCGCACAGCGCGAGGTCGAAGTGCCGGTGCTCGGCGACGAGCAGCCCATCGGGCGCATGCATGAGCAGCACGCGTACACCCGTCGCGTCGTCGAGTATCTCGCCGCGCGGGCTGCCGATGATCGGGTCGTCCATGCCGACGATGGACACGTCGCCCACACGCACGACCTCGTTCACGAGCATGCGCACGCCAGCGCGGCCGAGCGCAGCGCCGATCTCCTTGTGGTTGGCGCGGAGGTCATGGTTGCCATACACGCCGAACTTGCCGAGCGGCGCGCGCACGTTGGCGAGGAGGTCCGCGAGCGCATGGATGTCGTTCCCGCGCACGCTGACGAAGTCGCCGCCGAGGAGCAGGACGTCCGGCTCGAGAGCGTCGAGGGTGGCGCAGGCGTCCTCGAGCACGCGATGCGCGGTGGTGGCGCCGGCGTGGAAGTCCGACGCGAACGCGATCCGCAGTGGCGCGACGCCCTCGCGCTCGAGCTTGTACCGGTCGACGTGCACGGGCCGCGCGCTCTGTAGGCCGAGTGTGTAGGCCGTTCGCGCGGCCCAGTTGGCCGGCCTGAAGAAGCGGTCGAGCACCATTTCGACCGCGCGCCGCTTCGCGTCATCACGCCGCTCGACGATCCCCTCGCGATTCGAGCGCCGCCGGGTCACTCGGCGAAGGGGTTCGGATGTCGGCAGGGCATGTGGTGAAATTTGCGTCACGCGTCACGCTTTGACAACGCGTGGGCGTGCTCTCGGCGCTCTCATTCCAATTCTGGAATAGGTGGCGCCGTTCCAATTTTGGAATGAGACGCCATTGACCACCCCACAAACCGCACCCCGGTGATCAGCGAGCATCCCCCAGGAGCTCGACCAGCTTTGCGCGACGGCGCCTGCTCACCGGCAACTTCGTTCCGTCGCGAAGGATGAGCTCCGCGTCGCCCTCCTGTCGCTTGAGCTCCCGCACGCGCGTCACGTTCACGATCGCGCTCCGGTGCACGCGCACGAACTTCGCGACGTCGAGCCGCGCCTCGAGCGACGCCATCGTCTCGCGCAGCAGATAGCGTCGCCCGCCCGTGTGGATCGCCGCGTAATAGTCATCCGCGCCGATCCAGTCGATCTCATCCACCGGAATCACGCGCCGCCCCTGCGCCTCATGCACGACCACATGCTTCGGCGCCGACGAGATGCGCTTCCGCGCCCGCGCGAGCGCCGCGTCGAAGCGCTCCTGGCTCACCGGCTTGACGAGATAGTCGAGCGCCTCCACTTCGAACGCCTCGACCGCGAACTCCTCGTACGCCGTGAGGAAGATCGTCACCGGCCGAACCTCGGCGCCGCGCAACACGTCGAAGCCAGTCATCTCCGGCATCTGGATGTCGAGGAACAGGAGGTCCGGCGGCTCGCTCGCCAGCAGCTCCGCCGCCTCGCGCCCATTGCGACACTCGGCGACGACCTCTACGTCGCCATGCGACGCGAGCAACTGGCGGATGCCGCGACGCGCGAGCTGCTCGTCGTCCACGATCGCGGCGCGGATCACGTGCGCAGCGGCATGAGCACGGTCGCGCGCGTCGCGCCATTCACCACGAGCGAGGCGTCGTCGCCAAACAGTTCACGCAGGCGCGCCGCGGTGTTCGTCAGCCCGACGCCATACTTCACCGGCAGCGACAGACCCACGCCGTCGTCCTCGACGCTCAGCTCGATCTGCTCGCCGATCATGCGCGCGCCGATCGTCACGCGGCCGCCGGAGGCCTTCGGAGCGACGCCATGTCGCAGTGCGTTCTCGATGAGTGGCTGAAGCACGAACGTCGGCACCTTCGCGTCGAGAAGTGCGACGTCGATGTCCTCGTGCACCGTGAGCCTGTCCGCGAAGCGGATCGTCTCGATGTCGAGGTAGCGGCGCGCGAACGCCAGCTCGTCCTCGAGGCGAATCTCGCCACCACGATCTGTACGTAGCACATCGCGCAACAGGTCGGACAGCAGCGTGAGCATGCGCACCACGGTCGCGTTCTCGCCGTCGCGCGCGAGCACCGTGATCGCGTTGAGCGTGTTGAACAGGAAGTGCGGGTGAAGCTGCATCCGCAGCGCCGCGAGACGAGCTTCGGCGAGGTCGACTTCCTGTCGTCGCGCCGTCGTGAAGTGCGTGATCGCCGACCCGACGCCCACCGTGCAAAAGTAGGCGAGCGTCGTGAGCGGTAGCGCCGAGAGGAACCACATGAACGCCATTTGTCCGAAGCCGCGCGAGCTCGGGATGGGCGAGAAGTTGAGCGAGAAGAACGTTGCCACCGTCACGTACCCCAGCCCGGCGATCAGTGCCGCGAGCAGGTGCGCGAAGAAGTTGCGTGCGAAGTGTGGCCGCTCGAGGGGAAGGCGCTTTCCAAGCCGGAAGATCAGCGGCGTGAGTGCCGCGTAGACCATCCACGCCGGCGACTCCATTGCCGCCGCGCGCCAGAACGGGTAGTTGCGCCCACCGAGCCGCCAGAACGTGTACGTCTCCACCGCGGCGAAGAGGGCGGGTATAGCCCACGCTATGGGGATGAGCCGTTGGACGCGCATGAGGGAATGGAACCCGTTCACCATCGCGTAGGCAAGACCGCTTGCTGCGCCATTCGCGCCGCTCGCTGCATCCTCGTTTCCGACAGAGAGCGGCGCGCGTATGGTGCGGCATGATCACTCTCCTTCTTGCCTTCCAGCTGCAGGCCGCCGTCCTCGATACCGCCATCGCGCGGATGGGCGGCGCCGATTCCCTCCGCGCCATCCAGCGCGCGCGCTTCGAAATGCTCACGCAGTGGCAGCGCACTGCCTTCGACGGCCGCCCGTATGCCGATCAGCCGAACTACGAGCAGCACAGTGAGCTGCGCGACTACACCATCGACGCCTGGCGCAACTCGCGCCGTTTCGGCTTCGCGGCGAACGCGCCGCAGATCGCCGACGTCGTGCGCGACACCGTCGCCATTCGTCGTTCGCCCGGCGGTCCCGGTGGCGTGGCATCGCCCGGGATCGCCGCGCCCGGTCAGTGGGCCCCGCTGAATATCGCGTACGTCCAGGAGAAGAACGAGCTCTTCGCCGTCGCGCCCGAGCGCCTGCTGCTCGGCGCACGTTCCGCGCGCGACCTGCGTGCGCTTCCTGATACCTCGATCGCCGGCGCCGCACACGCGCGCGTGAGTGCCACGGTCGGTGGCTTCCCGATGACCATCTTCGTCCGTCGCTCCACTGGCTTCCTGACGATGGCGCGCTTCACCACCAACGAGGATGCCGACTTCGGCCTCACGCCGTGGGGCGACATGGAGGTCGAGTACTGGTATTCGAGCTGGCGCCGCTATCCCAATGGGCTCGTGTATCCCGCGCAGTTCGACGTCCGCCGCGTCGGCACGCCCTACAAGCGGATGAGCATCCTCTCGGCCACCTTCAACCCCGCGGCCATGCCGGATTCGTTCGCGGTGTCCGACTCCCTGCGCAGCGCATGGTACGCAACCTCGCGCAAGGCGATGCACGATGTCCCATTCGACTCGGCGAAGTTCATCGGCGACGGACACTTTGCGACCTTCGGCGCTCCGGGCGCGCCGGCGGGCGCGGTGAAGGTCGGGTCGAAGTGGGTGATGCTCGAGGGTGGCCAGGCGCCGATGAGCGCCGAGCGTGCGTCGGCGTTCCTGGGCGGTGCGCCGGCGGCGGCGTTCGTGACCATTCCGTCTACGGGCAGCGGCGGCGCGGCCTGGCTTGCCACGCATGGCGCAACGGTGCATGTGGCGCCGGGGGCAGCGCCGTTCGTGAAGCGCGTGTTCCGCGGGCAGCACGCGGGTTCGGCGAAGGCCGACGTCGTCTCGAGCGGGCGCTGGATCCGGATCGCCGGCGATTCCGTTCGCGTGGAGCCGGTGGATCTCGCCGATGCGCCTGGTGCGATGGTCGTGTATGTGCCGTCGCTGGAGTACGTGTACTCGGGCCTGGCCGCCCTGCCGCATCATATGGATCGCGTGCGCGCGTTGGCGAAGGCGAGGGGTTGGAAGGTCACTCGCTGGGGAAATGCGCGGAGTGTCCTGGTGCCGTAGCTGGTCTGCGATGACGCTCGTGTGACGCCCCCGCATACCGTGGGGGCCATGGGACTCACCATTCATTTCGAGCTACGGTTACCCGGCTCGACCCCGGAATCCGAGGTGGACCTCCGCCTCGGCCGCCTTCGCGAGCAGGCGGAGAAGATGCCCTTCGAGTTCGTCGCCCCGCTCGCCTTCGGGCAGGCGACGATCAATGACAGCGATTTCCTCGAGATCATCACGTCATTGATCGCCGAGCCCATGGAGGGCGACATCCCTCCCATGTCCGGCGACCCATCCACCACCCGCGCCATGCTTCTCAGCCCGGGCGATGGTTGCGAGCCAGCGCACTTCGGCTTCCTCCGCCGCTCGGATGAGAGCGGAGCCGAGAGCGAGTGGTACTGGCGATGTCACTGCAAGACGCAGTATGCGTCGAACGTGAGCGACGAGCATTTCGTCAGCTGCCACACCATGCTCGTCGAGCTGCTCGACTACGCCATCACGCTCGGCATCCAGGTGACGGTGCATGACGAGACGGACTACTGGGAGCACCGCGACCAGGTGAAGCTGCTGGAGTCTCTCTCAGCGATGAATCACCTGATGGCGGCGTTTGCGGGGCGGTTGGCGGACCTCATGGGGCCGGAGCGGAGCCTGGAGGCGTCGATCTTCGAGCACCCGCGGTTCGAGCATCTGGAGATGGGAGAGTAGAGGCGTTGCGACCCGTAGCTAGGACGACCAAGGCGGTTCTCTGAGGTCGCACCCCGCACTAGCCTCGGATCACCACACCGACGCGAGGATCCCGGCCGTAATTAGCGAAATACCCCCGACGAATCCAAGCAAACCGTTCCTACGTTCCAACCGGAATGGATACACAGCCACGGGGCGCAGCGTATCAACAGGGGCAAGCAACGCTAGGTATTCTCCCCCACTCTCAAAACAGCGCTCCTTTTCATCTGCCTTTGACTCGGGTTTCTGAGTCGGCAAGCAGACCAACATCATCGGTGCTCCTCGCACCGATACATCCTGATCGAGCCGCCCTAAAAATTCCGTTTGCCGCTGCTCCAGGTATGCGACAGGATCCCCGACTGTGCGTAGCTCCTCAGGTAGGCTCGGCAGCTCTACCGTCGCTTGCTTTGTTTTATCATCGCTCGTCACCGTGCCGATGACGAATGTTTTCAACATGGGCTGTCGACTCTCCTGGAACGCCGATGGCACCCTCACTTTGCCAGCAAGCTCCAACCACTTGGCCGTGCGACGCACCATGAATATCGGCATGCCCTGCACCAGACGTCGATCCTCAAGACGCAATGTCTGTAACGTTCGCACCTCGGACGACACTATACTGAAAGGCTCCCCTACGCGTTCCACGCGATCACGGACGAAGGCCGGATACATGCGCATATTGAACAGATCGTGGCTTGCCGCGCACGCCAATTGGCTCAGGGCCACAATCGCGATGGCGCAGGCGAGCCGCACTGTAGGTCTTGTCATTGTCTCTGACGCGTCTTTGGCGCCGGCAGGGTCTTTGGACTTGCGCTTCGCGTCACGCGCGCTGGAGGCGCAACTCGCAATGATATCTGCGCGCCGAATGTCGGGCCTTTGTCCTTCCCGCCATAAGAGTCGTTATAGGTTTCGAACGTCAGGTTGCCGACTGCGACACGAATGGAAGAAAAGCGTTCACTCATCGCCGACTTGGCCTGATACACTGATGCATCCCGGGTTTCAGGAGGAAACTCAGCGATTATGGCGCGCTGCTCGGCGTTGCGAGGCGCGACGAAATAGCCGTGAGCACCTGTTGTGACATAATCCACCCTTATCGGGTAGTCGAACACGTCCAGCACGAATCTCACAACACCCTGCGCATTCATGAAGTCGGACGTCAGGTCCGTCATGATTGGGCCAGGCACGAGCACCCCCGCCCGAATCATCCCTCCTAGACCCACACTTCTGACATTAATCCCTGGCGGCTTGAGCCACCAAGGCATTGGATATTCCTTGATATCCGAGCCGATGTGGAAGAACAGTTCCTGATTGAGCGTACTGATGGCGTAACCTCCACCGACGAAGAATGGCGCTAATACGCGTTCTTCCACGCCATTTTCTTCACGCGAGTAATTCATGCGCATGAAGAGTTCCCTGGAATAGCCAACGATCGGCCAAGGGGAATGATCTCCATCAGAGATGTGATCGGGCGTGTCCCCAAGACGTCGCGGCACGGGCGCCAGTTTCTTCCCGCGGAGATTGCTTAGGTGGATGACTTGATTCTGCAGAAAGCGTGGCACGTTGTCGTCAATCACCCCGCCAAACAGGGTTGTACGTGCTGATAATGTGCTTCCCGTCAGGACGCGCGCGTCGAGGATATCCGAGCGGGCATAGGACAGCATGTTGTAGCCGTACGTTTTTGCAATGTCGTTGTACGGATGAAAGAGATATTTGCCTGTCGTATCCTTTTCCTTGCCATACTGAGTGAACCCGACGAAGTGAAGGGACCACTCAACGCTAGGCTCGATGCTGGGCAGAAGGTATCCGCCCCAATGCGCTACCGGTGTCGCGAGGCCTTGCGCCGACAGCGTCGTACAGCATGGTGTGCTCGCCAGCATCGTTGCGACCGCGCCCAGGCTACGCCAGATCGTGCTACGCCGGTGCGGTATCAATGGTCAGTACTCGGCGCAGCTGCCGATCTGGCGAGCGTCGTCCCTATTTGCCAGCCAGTCTGCAACGAGTGAGGTCCAGCGATTGTCCTGCTGACCGTAATCAGATACTTGTCATCGATGGTCAATCCGACACTGACGGTCTGGTACGCAGTCTGTCGTTTTTCTGCATCGCCAATGAGCGTCATGAAGCGTTTAGAGCCACCTGCCACCGCGATCCGGCTTTGCATGAAAAAGCCGATACCGTCGATGCGGTCCGTTGACTTGAAGAACAATTCCGTTCCAACATCGTAGAGCATGGTTGTGTCGCTCGCTGTGGCACCGAGGACAGGCAAAGTTCCGCCCACACGCGCAGCCACCAGGGCCACGACATCTGCGGCACCACTGGAGGTGCCGTAGTGCAGCCAAGGCAGCGCTGCTGCGACGTTGAACAGCCCGCCACCATTCAGGAATCGTGTGACCGTGCTTGCACTGGTACTGTCCTTGGCGACAGCCGATCCTAGCGCCCCTTTGCTCGTTTGTGCTCCGCTACCCGAGGCTATTGACGCGCTCTTGGCCGTGTCCTTTGTGGCAGCCAGAACAGCATTGATGGAAATCCGGATAGGGTGCAGAAAGCGCGATGTAATTTCCGTAAATGTTGCGCCCTTGTCACCAGAACCACTTACCGCACCGACGTTGAGCGATGAGTTGGAAGATTGCTTCCAGAACGCCATGGCTTCGTCGTGAGTTCTGGCCGGAAGCCAGTGGCGCGATCGAAGCGTCGTCTGTATGACATTCGCAAGTGCTGCGCGTCCGAGAGTATCCAGACGCGCCTTCCGATCTACGTTTGTCTCGGCTTCCAGATAGCGTTCAATGATGTCGCGAATATCCTCATCCTTCAGCCGCGGGAAAATTTTACACGACGCTGGAGCGTATTTGACGGCTTCGCTGAGTGCTCGGGCAGATGCATTTCTTGCAACTCCGCGGGAATGTTCTTGATAGGCTTGCTGGATATTGAGGCTGAGCTGAGCGGTCCTTTGTCCCGCGATTGTAGTCGACGCAGCAAGTGCGTTGTTACCACTGCCGCGCGCACCTGTGTCGAGTAGCGTGCGCAATTCAGCGCTGTCAAAGGCGGCTAGCGCTAGCTTTGTCAGGTCACAATTGATCGAATCAGCGTGATCCTTACCATACACCTTTGCGATGCCAAGTGATTCCATCTCAGTTCGCACGAGATCCACAAAGTGATTCAACATGGCAGCTTCGAGCGACTTCCCCGTTCGAATGGTCGGCAATGTTACCGTCTGTGCTGTTGCTGCCGACGGAATACACACGGCTAACGCGATCGCCATTCGTAGCGCGAAATGCTTCATGGACTGTACGGACCTCGGCGGGAAGTGTTTTGCGGGCGTTCTCGATTGCCCGGCGAACCTATGTGCTTTCCCGCTTGTCGCAATCGAGCGCTTAGAATTTCTTAAGGCACCTGTGAAACGAACGTGCCCGCCTGCTCGGCGCGAGCAGGCGGGCAGAGTTCATGAATCGTGGTGTAGCCGAACTATCTGTACGTCACGGCGCGCTACAGCGCTGGACTACCACCCCTACCTGAAATTCGCATCCGTCCTGTAGTAGTCCCCCAACAGGTTCTCCGCGAAATACTCCATCAACAGCTTGGTGAAATACGGCTGCATATCTCCGTACCCGTGCGGCTTCCCGGGCAGGACCATGTAGTCGAACCGCTTGTTCGCCTTGATGAGCGCGTTCACCATCCGCACCGTGTTGCCCGGGTGGACATTGTTGTCCATGTCCCCCGTCGTGAGCAGCAGCCGCCCCTTCAGGTTGGGCGCCAGCTCGATGTTCGTCGGCACCTTGATCGAGAACGTCGAATCCTGCCCGATCGTGTCCGCCACCGCCGACGCCTCGATCAGATCCGCCAGGTCCGCACCGGAATCCGGCGACGGCGCAGCCGAGGCCCCAGCCGCAATCCGCCCACCGCGCCGTGCCGACGTATCAGCCTTCACCGGCACCAGCTTCAAGCCGTGATTGTTCTCGCTCCAGTTCTGGTTGTAGATGTTGTTGTCGTGATTGCCGCTCGACGACACACCCACCTTGAAGAAGTCGTTGTACGGCGGAAGCATCAGCGCCGCGGCCGTCAGGAACCCACCACCTGAATGCCCGAAGATCCCCACCTTCTCGATGTCGATGAACTTGTGCCGCGCAGCGAGCTGCTCGATCCCGCTCTTCTTGTCCGCCAGCGCATAGTCGCGAAGGTTGTAGTACCCATACCGGTGATACGCCAGCGACCGGAACGGCGACCCGCCACGATTGCCGATCTGGATCACGATGAACCCCAGCTGCGCGAGCTGCTGCGGTACGCCTGACGCCGAGAACGCCGTGTTCACCGACTCGGTCTGTGGGCCCGGGTACACGTTCGCGATGATCGGATACTTCTTCGTCGAATCGAAGTCGAACGGCTTCCACATGTTGCCGTAGATGTCCGTCGTCCCATCCGCGGCCTTCACGATGAACGGCTCGGGCATCTTCCAGCCCATCTCCTTCAGGCGCGAGACGTCCGCATCCTCCAGCGACATCACGACCTTCCCCGTCGCCGCATCACGCACGACGTTCTTCGTCGGCGCATCCACTCGGCTATATGTGTCGACGAGATACCGCTTCGTCGGCGAGATGCGCTCGTTGTGGTCGAAGTTGCCGCCGTCCACCAGCGCGAAGCCGGTGCCGTCGGCGTTCACGCGGTAGAGATG
Organism: Gemmatimonadaceae bacterium; assembly: GCA_039928475.1. Taxonomy (GTDB): domain Bacteria; phylum Gemmatimonadota; class Gemmatimonadetes; order Gemmatimonadales; family Gemmatimonadaceae; genus AG11. The sequence continues at coordinate 14,183 of JBDSTA010000091.1, forward strand.
ACGGAGGTACACGTTCTCGCCGTTCTCCCTGCCCATGCCCGTCAGCCACACTACTCCGCGAACGGAATCAATGGCCGTGATGTTGTCAGCATGCCACGCGCCTGACGTGAGCGGGCGCTTGTACGTGCCGTCATTCGAATACAGGTAGTACTGGCCCCAGCCCGAACGCTCCGACCACCAGATGATGTCGCCGCCCTTGCTCGCGTAACGCACGTTCTGCGGCTCCAGGGCGGCATTCTCGAGCGACTCCGACAGCAGGGTCTTCGTCGCGCCACTCGCGATGTCCACCTCGATCAGGTCGAGGTTCCGCTGGAGACGATCGCGACGCACCATGCGGATCTTGTCGCTGCCCACGTTGAAGTGGACGTTCATCAGGCGCTGGTCCTTCCACCGCTTGGTCGGCACGAGCGCGACCTTCGGCGTTCCCCGCTTGAAAGCGTACAGCTCCTGTTGCGGCACGTTCTCCTCACCCGGCATCGAGTACCGGTACGACATCAGCGTGGGGCGAGGGTCGGCGAGGTTGTTCACCAGGTAGAGCTCCTTCACCTTCCGCTGGTCGTTGCGCGAGATGGCGAAGGCCTTCGAGTCGGGCGACCAGATCGCCTGCGCACGCACGCGCGGATCGCGCGAGCGACGCTGCGCGCCGCCGCCCTGCCCACCGTCGAGCTGCTGCTGTTCCTGCTGCTGCTGCTCGTCGAGCTGCACCTGCGCACTGTCGCGGAAGCCGAAGCTGTAGTCCTTCACGCCATCCGTGCTGATCTGCGTGGTATCGCCACCCGCATGGTTCGGCTTCGCGTTTTCCACGATGAACAGGTTGTGATTCCGCGCGAACACGAACGAGGTGCTGTCCGGCGACCAGTTCCGGAAGTCGTCGTTGTTGCCACCGAAGCCGCCACCACCACCGCCGCCACCGCCGCCAGCCTCGCGCTCCTCATCCTGCGCGACGGAATCGCGGAGCACCTTGCCGAGGTTCTTCAGCGACTCGCTCGCGAGCACCCACTCGTAGCGCGTCGAGTCGACGCTGAAGCGGATCGCCTTGTGGTCCTTCGTGAAGTTCAGCGTGGTGAACGGAAGGCTGGTCGCCTCGATCGGCTTGCGCGACGCGAGTGCGAGCGCCTCCGCCAGCTTCTCGTGGTCGAACAGGGGCTTCTTCGTCGTGGACGTCGGGACGACGAGCGTGAACTGCGAGCCCGCCCTCCCCTTCCAGTTGTACCACAACGAATCGGTCTTCCCGATCCACCTCGGCGCCACATTGGTGCCGAGCAGCACGTTGCGGAGTCCGGTGTTGCTGAAGCGGTTCGCGAGGATCCAGTTCGCGTGCACTTTCTGGTCGGACGCGGTGGCCGCCTGGGCAACGGCGAGCGCCGGCAGGCTGGCGCTGAGTACGCCTGCCAGGGTGAGCCTGGAGAGGAGCTTCATGTTGTGGGGCCTTTTGGGAAGCGGCGGGGAACGGCTGGGGAAAAGCTGGGGGCGCGTCCATCTGTCAGGGACGCCACTATGGAAACGGGCCACGGTTCAGCCTCGTTGACGGTCTGCGCTTAGAAAATCTTAAGCGAAAACGGGCAAAAGTCACGAAAAACGGGTGCTGGACATCACATTTGTGAAACAAATATTTGCAGAGCTTGCCTGATCGTCATAGAATTGGGCAGCGAGACGTCAGATCCCCCACCCCGCCCCCTCCGCTCGCATGCAGCGTATCCGCGCCGCGACGGCAATCCTCGCGCTCGTTACGGAGGACGGCCCACTCTCCAACCTCGTCGCCACCACGGTGGTGGACGAGACGACGTCCGTGCAGGTGCATACGGACTTCCCGCATCTCGTCGGCTCGTTCGGCACGGTCGCGCCCGACATCGTGGTGCTCGACGACCTGCCGCAGCACGACGCCGCGCAGGAGATCCGCCAGCTCCGCCGCCGGCAGCCGTCGGTGCACATCGTCTACGTGCGCGTCCCCGACGAACGACGCAGCATCTCCCTCCTCCACTCCGGCGCCGACGACGCGATCGTGCACGACTCGCCGATGCTCGTGGCGCGACTCCAGGCCGCGACGCGCCGCGCACGCACGGTGAACGCGGGCAATCGCATCGCGGTCGGCGACATCGTCTTCGATCGCGAGGCGCGCCGCGTGTGGTGCGCGGGGCGCGAGGTGTCGTTCACCCCGCACGAGTACGGCGTGGTGGATTGCCTCTTCTGGCACACGCCGCGCCCCGTCGGCGTCGACACCCTGGCGGACTTCGTCTGGGGCGACTTCGACGACGCGAACCAGACGAACCGGCGCACGCTCGTCCAGGTGTACGTGAGCTACGTGCGGAAGAAGCTCGCGCTGAGTGCCCAGGTGGCGATCCGCTTCGCGCGCGGCGCGGGCTACGAGTTCGCGCCGGTGGAGGAGGTCGCGGAGACGTTGCCACGCCAGAAGCGCCAGGCTGGTTCGCTGATCAGCTGACGAGCTACAAACAAGGAAAGGCAGGCCCTCCGAAACGGAGAGCCTGCCTTTCACCATTCAGGCCGAACTACTTGCCGAGCGTGATCCGCTGGAGCTTGAGTCCGCCCGTCGCGTCGCGCACGCCGAGGTAGACGATCCCGCCCGCACCAAACCCGGCGATCGTCGAGCCAGCCGGCACCATCACCCGATCCACGAGCTTGCCCGTGTTGTCCAGCACCTCGTACACCGGGCCGGCCGTCGGCTTCGTGGGAATCGTGCGCACCCACACGCGCCCGTCCATGTCCGCGCGCACCGAACTGTTGCCGAACACCGGCTTGTAGTCCGGCAGCTCCGAGATCGACACCATCTGGATCGGGGGAGGACCACCGGCTGCATTCGGGCCAGCACCACCGATATCGACACGCATCGGCGGCGCACCACCACCAGGACCTTCGCGCGTCATCGTCATCACCATCGGCGCTCCGCCCATCGCGGCGCCCGCCATCGCGCCAACGTCGGCCGCGCGCGCACCCGTTGCGCTGCCGTTCGCCGCGGTCTGGGTCTTCCGCAGGTTCTCGATGGCCGTCTTCGCGGAGTCGAGGAAGCGCTGCTTGTCGTCATCGGTCATGCGCTGCCACTCGTACGGCACCTTCTCGCCGGACTTCTTCACGCCGTCGCCGTCGATGATGTCGACGTGATAGTCCTGTCCGCGCACCAGCGCGACGCTGCCGTCGCTCAGCACGGCCCAGTCATCCACGATGGGCAGCGGATTCATCGTCACCGACACACGCATGCCGCCATTGGCGTCCTGCGACATCTGCACGTTCGCCTTCGGGATCTTGTAGAACGCGACGGTGTCGAGCTTGCGCGCTGCGAGGTCGAAGCGCACGAGCGCCGCGCTGTCCGGCGGCGTGGGCGGCACGAACGGCTTGCCCGGCTCGGGACGCGCGCCACCGCGGAAGCCGAAGTCCATCGAGCGATAGATCAACCGTCCCTTCGCGTCGAAGCCCGGCGTGCCCATCGCCGGCACGGACAACGCCATCACGTCGTTCGGACGCGGCGCCGCCTTGATGCCCACGATCTTGCCGTTCGCGTCGATGAGCATCATCGACAGCGACGCGGGATCGACGAAGTACGTCGAGTCACCACGATATGGAATCAGCCCACCCTGGCGCGCACCATACGCGTTGCCGGTGTTGCTCGTGGAATCGGCCACGACGCTGATCAGCTTCATGTCCTTGTCCAGCAGCAACACCCGGCGACGCGCCTGGTCGTTCACCAGCACGTTGCCGTTCGACAGGTGACGCACCGCCGCGACGGATCCAAGCATGTCGCTCTCGGTGCTCGCCACGGGCGCGGGCAGGTTGCGCGTGGCGAGCCTGGTGCCCTGTGCGCCGGCCGTCGCGGCCAGGCCAAGGGTGAGCGCCGCCGACAACAAGTGTGGGTTCCTACTCCTCATGACAGACATCACGGTCCCCCTCGAATGATTATGCGTTCTCCACCACCGCCACCACCACCGCCACCAAATCCACCACCCATGAAGCCGCCCATGAATACACCACCACCCGTGTTTCCGGCCGTGCCACTCCGGATGCCGGCCAGGTAGCGCTCATCGAGATGGCTCGCGACGAGCGCGGGCAGCTTCCGCTTCTGGTCCGCCGAGATCAGCGCGTTGATGCGCGGAGCCAGGGCGATGAGCAGGTCCACCGTCGCCTCACGCGCATGCTTGTAATGATCGTACGCCGTGCCCTGGTCGTAATTCGCGGGCAGCGCCGCGAACTCCTTCGCGACCGGCGTCCAGATGCTGTCGAGCCGCAGCGTGTACGCGCGGTTCATCGTCGCCAGGCTGTCCGCCTGCGGACCGGTGAGCTGCAACGTATCGCTCTGGCGAAGCAGCTGCGCCATCGGGTTCATCACGCCACCCGTGCCGTACATCAGCTTCACCATCTGCTCGCTCATCTTCTGCCCGTCGCGCGCACGACCCATGTCGAGGCGCTGCGTCAGCAGCTGGCGCTCGCGTGAAGGACCGACGTCCACGCGAATCTGCATCGTCAGCGTCACCGGCGCGCGGAACGTCTGGAACTGCGGGTTCGTGCTGCCGAAGCGCGGGTTCACCTCGTACTTGTAGCGCTTCGTCGCGGGATCGAAGCCGCGCACGTAGTACAGCGTCGGGTCGGCGAAGGCGAACTGGCCCCAGCCGTGAAGCTTGTCCTCGCCATGCAGCAGGATGTCCGCGGCGCCGAGCGGGTTGCTCACGCTGAAGCTCAGCGTGGCGCGCTGCGGCATGCGCACCTTCATGGGGTTGAACGAGATGCTCAGGTTCGCATTCGACGTCCACGGCCCCTGGCAGCTGTTCCGCTGTGCGAGCTTGCCGAGCTGCGACGAGAGGCACTCCTTCGCCGACGCGGAGCCGTTCTTGAGCAGCTCGCTGATGCCGGCGCCCACGGCGGGATCATACGCGTTCGCCGGGTTGAAGACGTACGCGCGGTCGTTGGTGTAGCCATCGCCGTTCACGTCGCCGGAGAGCTGCGGCGTGAACGTGCTGCCGCTCGCGAACCGGCCGAACCAGTTCACGCGCACGGCGTCGAAGAAGTTGTAGCCGATGGTGTACGTGATCTGGTGGCGCGAGTCGAACTGCGAGCGCGTCCACTCCACCGACAGTGGATCGCCCGAGGTGCTCGAGAAGCCGCGCACCTGCTCGCGGTTGTCCGCGAGCACGTACGACGCGTTCCACGTGAGGTTGCTGCTGAAGTTCGTCGGCGACACGGAGACGCGGAGCTGCTTGCTGTTGCTGCGCAGGTCCGACGTGAGCTGCGTGACGCGGTTGAATGCCGAGTTGACCTTGGCGTCGCGCACGGCGATGGCGCCCGTCGTGGGCACGATGCTCGACACGTTCGCGAAGATCGGCCGGCCACCTTCATCGGCGAGGTTGAACTTCGCGCTGTTGGCGAAGTTCAGGTCGATGAAGCTGCCCTGGTTCATGTTCACGCCGTACGTGGCGTCCACCGTGGTGACGAAGCGGTTGTTGAGCACCGGCCCGTTCCACTGGATGTTGCCGCGCACGCTGCGGCGCTCCTGGTAGTCCTTCGAGAACATCGTCACGTTCGGCGCGTTGCTCGCGAACACGGTGCCGGAGGTGCCGTCGGCGCACGTGGTCGGGATCGAGTTCGGGTCCGCGGCGTACTGGCTCCACTGCGGCGCCGGCGCCGCCGGACCCACGCAGCTCAACTGCTGCAGGCCACTCGGCAAGCCGGTGTTGTCGATCGCGCCGCCGAGCAGCGTGGCGCCCGGCATGTTCTGGAACACGCCGATGCCGCCGCGCACCACCGCGCGCGGGCCGCGCACGGCGCCGTCGAACGCGGCGATCTGCGGCGCCTCGCCGTACGTCCACGAGAAGCCCATTCGCGGGCTCAGGTAGAGCTTGTTCGGCACGACGTCGTTGCGCACGCCGAACGCCTGCTGCACCGCGGAGTTGAACGTCGGCGTGGCGGAGTAGTGATTGCCGTCGACGCGCAGCCCGTACTGGAGCTGGAAGTCGCTCGACTTCTTCCACGAGTCGCCGAGCGAGATGGCGCCTACCGTCTGGCTGGCGCTCTGGAGGCGCGGGGACAGCGTCCGCGTGTAGACCGCCGGGCGATTCGCCTGGAGATCCGCGAGCGAGTTGAAGAAGAAGCTGCCGAGCGAGTTGGTCGTCTGGTTCTGCTCGTAGCCGTCGCGGCGGACTTCCGACGCGAGCTTGAGGCGATGCTTGTTGTCCTTGCTGAACCAGGACAGCTGGTTCGTGGCGCCGATGCTGAGGTTCCGGCTCTCGGTGCTCAGGCTCGAGTTGCCGCCGAAGCCGATGGTGCGCTGCGCGCCCGTGCCGTCGGCAAAGGTGGAGTTGATGAGCACCGAACCGTTCGGGAGCAGCGTGTACGGCGTGCCGTAGTTGCGATTGTAGTTCAGGTTGATGCCGCTCTCGCTGAGCACCACGTTCCTGATGTACGACGTATGGCTCCCCTGCACGCCGCCGCCGAAGTTCGTGCGGTCGCCGCTGTGCGCCGGCAGCTCACCGGTGAGCTGGCCCACCGGCGTCTGCCGGTTCCAGTTGCCGTTGAACGTCGTGCTGAAGGTCTGCCCGCTCGTCGAGCCGGGCGGCGTGAAGTTCAGGCTGCCGAATACGGCGCCCTGGTCCTGCAGTTTGTCGTTCGGGATTCCGCCACTGATCGACGACGGGATGTTCGCGCTCTGCGTGAGCTGCAGCAGCCGCGCGATGGAGTCCGCCGAGACGCCCGTCGCCTGGAGGCCGGACGGGTCGGTGTTCATCAGCGTCTGGAGATCGTTCGCGCGACGGCCGAGCTGGTACGACACGCTGTAGTACGCCTTGTCCATCACGATCGGGCCGGAGAGCGCGCCGCCGAGCGACAGGTTCGAATACTGCTGGCCGAGTGCGCGCGCCGTGGGGTCCGTCCACTGGAGCTTCGGCGAATCGACGTTGAGGCTGCCGGTGCGACGAATGAAGTTGGAGCCCGAGCCCGAGTTGATGTTGAACTGGCCACCGCTGAAGCCGCCACGGCTCACGTCGTATGGCGTCGTGATGAGCGAGCTCGACACCTGCGCGTCACGCGGGATATTGCTCGAGCCGAAGTTCTGGCCGTTGAGCGTGGTCGAGTTCTGGTCGGCGCTGAGGCCGAGTACGGAGAAGCCTGCAGGATCGCCGTCGGCACCGGTCACCGGCGTCACGCCGGGAATCGACGCGGCCATCGCATTGAGGTCGCCCTGCTGCGCGGCCGAAACGGCGGCGGCATTCGCGGCGATCTCCGAGCCGCTCACATCACCGGCCTTGTCATTGCGATTCACGCGACCACGCTCGGCGGTCGCCTTCATCGTGTCGAGCAGGACCATGCGCTGGAGCCTGGCATCGGCGACGAGGATGTCCTGGTCGGCGGTGCGCTTCACCTCGAAGCGCCGCGGCGCGAAGCCGAGCGCGGCGATGTTGACGAAGTAGTCGCCCTCGCCGCCGGGGAAGGTGATCGTGAAGCGGCCGCCCTTGTCGGTGCGGGCCGTGCGGTTGACGTTGCCCTGGACCGAGGTCGCGGTGATGTTCGCGTTTTCGATGGGCGCGTTGTCAGGGCCGGTGATGACGCCACGGATGACGTCGAGGCCCTGCGCTGTGGCCTGGCTTGTGATCGCCGCTACGGCGAAGAGCGAGGCCACTACTATAGAAAGGATGCGGCGTGACACGGGGGCGTGCGGGAGGGAGGGAACGGCAGACCGGCATCAGCGACGCCCGGTTGGACACACGAGAACGACAAAAGGGTTCTCACCGAGTACTACGTGTTTCCACGGAGAATTGTTTGTGACCCGGTCTCGGCGTGGAGTCGTCCGTTTACAGACGGTTTCAGGCGTGAAAGGGCACATGTAAGTGCAATTCCCACTGACAGTTGCGCTCGTTAGTGGCGCGCCGGGCACCTTCCGGCTTGGTTTCGTGTATGGCTGTAAACGTCCGTGTATTGGTGACCGAGATGTCCCGTGCTGTCCTGATGTTGTCCGCGGTCCTCCTCGCCTGCGCATCGCGTCCCGCGGTCGTGCAGTCGGGTGGACCTGCTCCCGTCGTCGCGCCGGCCCCTGCGCCGGCGGCCGCGAAGCCTCGCGCCGTCTGGGCGGACACCGCGCGACGACTCGACGCGCTGAGTCGCGGCTGGAATCGCATTCCCGGACGTGAAGGGACGGGCTGCGCAGAGGACTCGACGTTCGTGTTCAAGGTGCGGCCCGGCCTGCCCGACAAGGTGCTCGTTTACCTCAACGGCGGCGGCCTGTGCTGGCGTGGCGGCGAGTGCGACGCGAAGTCGAGGCCCACGTACACGACGAATGCCGATTCCGCGAACGACGTCTCGGTGCGCAGCGGGATCCTCGACGTGAACAACGAGGCGAATCCGTTTCGCGAGTACACGATGATCTTCGTCTCGTACTGCACCGGCGACGCACATCTCGGCGCGCGCACCACCGAGTATCAATCGGCAAATGGGAAGCGCACGTTCTCGATCAGGCATGAGGGCGCCGAGAACGTCGAGTCGGTGCTCGAGTGGCTGTACTCGAACGTGCGCGCGCCGCGCACGGTGTTCGTCGCCGGTACGGACGCGGGCGCGATTGCATCGCCGGTGGTGGCCGCGAAGGTCGCGCGCCACTACCCGCGCGCGCGAGTGGTGCAGCTCGGCGACGGCGCGGGCGCGCTGCGCGGCAAGTCTGCGGCGACGCCGATGGCGGTGTGGGGCGTGCCGGAGTATCTGCGCCGGGACAATGGGTTCCGAGCCATTCCCGACGACGAGCTCACCTTCGAGCGACTCTACATTGCCGCGGGACGCGCGGCGTCACGCGTGCATTACGCGCAGGTCAACTCGGCCGACGACGCAACGCAGCTCGCGCAGCTGGCCCAGCTCGGCGTGAAGGGCCAGGCGACGTCGAAGCTCCTCGCGGCGAACATGGAGCAGATCCGGAGCTCGGTGCCGTGGTTCCGGTCGTACACGCTGCCGGGCCGCGCGCACTCGATCCTGCGTTCGCCGGCGATGTACACGGCGAAGGTGAGGGGCATGGCGTTCAGCGAGTGGCTGGCGTCGCTGGCGGAGGGGGAGTCGGTTACGGATGTGAAGTAGGAAGTCAGGACCTCACATCCCGACTTCCTGACACCCTGACTTCCTAGTTCCGGAACTGCCCGCTCAACTCTGCGCAGCTCTCGAATCGCCGGCCGCCTACCACCCAGTCCGCGAGGCGCGCGAACTCGACGAGCACCCCGCCGCCTTCGATTTCATTCGTCGCCTGCGTGCCGGACGTGAGCATGTTGTCGATCGCATCTACCCAGAGCCGCTCGCTCGGGAAGCGCGCCAGCGAATCGCGCGCGTAGCGCACGTTGGCGCGATGCTGGTCGTCCACGCCGAAGATGAGCTGGCGCGGATCGGCACATGCGCTCAACATCAGCGGAAGCACCGCTTCCATCCGCCCGCCGCGCACGAGCCGCGCATCGTGCATCGCGCGCTGGAGCCCCACGACGCCATTGCGCAGTGTCACGCGACGCCGCCTGGACGTCGCCACCACGGTGTCGAGCAGCGTGCGCGCATCGCGCTCGCGACCCAGCGCGATGTACACGGCCTCGAGCGCGCTGACGCCGTTGTCGAGCACCTCGAACCCCACGACGTTGTTGTTCAGGAACGGCAGGTCGAGCAGCTGCGTCCCCACGCTGATGATGTCGCGCGCATGACGCTCGGCGTCCGCTGCACGATGGTCGGCGACGTCGAGTGCAATCATCGCCGCGTACGACTCGGCGGCATCGCGCAATGAGAAGAGCCGCGCGAGCGGAAAGTCACGGAAGGCGATCACGCGTCCGTCGGGCACGGCGATGAGCGCGCCATAGACGTCGGCCGAGCGAGCGGTGGCGGCCCGTGCAAACTCGTCGCGCGCGGGATGCGCAGCGCTGCGTTCGAGTAGCTCGCGCTGCGGCGTGGTGAGGCCATGGCCTGCCGCGAGGATGGCGGCGCTCGTCCACGGCATCTCGCCTGGCTTGGGAAACAGCTCGCCGGGAGGCGTGACACGTCGCCAGCGCGGATAGTCCCAGTGCAGGTGGCGCTCTACCGGCGAGGGTGCCTCGCGAGTCGCGCCCGTGGACGACACCGCGAGAAGCGCCTCGCCCGCATCGAGCGGACGCACGCTGTCCGCCGCCGCCGTGCGGTACGACGTGCCACCGATCGAGCGCTGCGACAGGTTGCCGAGATACGACATCTGCCCCGTGCCGAAGACGCCAGCCACGAGCTGGCCGCTGACGGTGACGATGCTCATCGTCAGGATGACGGTGGCGCAGAACGCGACGACGAGCGCGCCCGCCGACACGGCCATCGCGACGCGTACCCACGAGATGGGCTCCCCTGATCCCGGACGCTGCCCCTCGCTCGCACGGTCGAACGCCGCATACCACGCTGGCGCGAGCTCGGCCTCGTTCGTCTTGTGCGGCCGCTCCGCCCGGCGATGCCTGATCTTCGCGAGGCGGAAGTGCTCGAACCCGCCGAGCAGCACGCCGATCACTCCCAGCCCGAGCAGCGTGAACCACACGGCGCGCACGAAGACCATTGCCGAGGCGGAGCGACTGCCATCGGCAACGAGGACGATGATCGCGACGAGCAACGCCAGCGGCGCCGCGAGGAACAGCAGCGCGGCACGCACCACGCGGAGCATGCGCAGCCTCGTTCGCTCATCCGGCGACAGCGACCCGTACTCGCGCGTACCTGCGATGAGCGATCCCGTGTCCCCGCGCCGGTCGGAGATGACTTCCGCAATCGTCCACGTGCCGTACTGCAGTCGCGCCGCCTGCCCGAGACCGCGGCCGAGCTGCACGACGCGCACGGCGCCGCGCACGAGCGCAGCGAATCCGAGTAGCGAGCACGCGGCAAGCAGCAGCGCGCCCGATACCATGCTCTCGCTGAAGTCCTGCTCGATGCTCACGAGCAGCAGCAGCGGTGCGAGCAGGAACACAACGCCCACGGCGGGCATCGACATCAGTCGCCACAGCGCGCCACGCAGTCGCTCGAGCCCCGGTGGCGGCCACTCCAGCGGCTCCGCGGCGCCCGGCGTCATGGCGAGCATCACCTCTTCCGCCGACGGTCGCTCCGACGGCTCCTTCGAGAGGCAGCGAAGCAACAGCTCCTGGAGAGACTCCGGAATGTCGGTGCGGATTTCCGACAGCCGGCGCGGCTTGTCACGCAGGTGCGCCGCAACGACCTGCGATGGAGAGGTCACCACGTACGGGCCGCGCGTGGTGAGCAGCTCGTAGCCGAGGAGGCCGAGTGCGTAGATGTCGCTCTTGGGCGTGACCGGCTCGGTGAGGAGCTGCTCGGGGCTCATGTACGCCGGCGAGCCGACGGCCATTCCCGAGCCCGTGATGCGGACGTCCTGCTCGTCGCCGTCCGTTGCCTGGAGCGTCGCGATGCCGAAGTCGGAAACCGTCGCGCGCTCGGTGTCCTCGTCCCAGAGCACGTTCGCCGGCTTCACGTCACGGTGCACGATGCCCCGCCGATGCGCAGCGGCCAGCGCGGCCGCGACGTCGCCGATGACACCCTCGGCCATCTCGACAGGCAACGGACCCGAGGACGCGAGTCGCTCGGCCATGCTGCCGCCGGAGACGTACTGCATGATGAAGTACGGACGCCCATCGGGCAGTTCGCCCACGCCGTAGATCGCGACGACGTTCGGGTGCGAGACCGCGGCGATGGCCTGCGCCTCACGCTGGAAGCGTGCATGCGCCTCGGCGTCGGCGGTCGGCGACTGAACCAGCACCTTCACGGCGACGAACCGCTTGAGCTGCGGATCGCGCGCGAGGTACACGCGCCCCATGCCGCCCTCGCCGATGGCGCGGATCAGGATGACCCGCGTGCCGAGGGCGTCCTGGAGCGCTACGGCGACGGCGTCGTGCTCCAGGGTGGAGATGGGAGCACTCGTGACGGACTGGCGCGAGACGCGCGACAGGCGCTGCATCACCGCTACGATACAGGTCGCGGACGACTCTGTCGAGATGCTCGCTTGATCAACTGCTCAGCGTACGCTCCGGCACCCGCGCTACTCCCCACGGGGCGCGCCTCATCGCGTGCGACGCAGCACCTTTCCGGCGCGGCTGTTCGTGTACTTGCCGTTGTCCACGGCGAGCTTGCCGTTGACGAGCACTGCGTCGATGCCCGTCGCATACTGGTGCGGCGCATCGAAGGTCGCGCGATCCGCGATGGTCGCGGCGTCGAACACGACGACGTCCGCCGCACTTCCGGCGCGCAACGTCCCACGATTCTTCAGGCCGAGGCGCTTCGCGGGCATGCCGGTCATCTTGAACACCGCCTGCTCGAGTGGCAGTGTCTTCTCCTCGCGCACATAGTGGCCGAGCACGCGCGGGAACGTGCCGTAGGCGCGCGGGTGCGGGTGCCCGTCGCCCGGCTGGCTCAGTCGTCCATCTGACGCAATCATCACCTGCGAGTGGCTCATGATGCGCTTCACGTCGCCTTCGTCGAGCACGTGATAGATCGCATTCGCACCGCCCTTCGACTCGGCCTCGATAACAAGCGCGGCACCGTTCTCGGGCGTGAGCGCGAGGTTGCGCCGCTTCGCCCAGTCGGCGAGGGTCTTTCCCTCGAGCGTCTTGTCCCACGTCACGCGCGAGAACTGCACGCGCGAGAGGTCGCCACCTCCGCGATCGTTGAGGATGTTGAAGACGATGCCGCGGGTGATGCTGTCGCGAAGCGTCGCATCGGCGACGCGCCGCTTGAATGCGGTGTCGCCATCCGCGAGCGCCCAGCTCGGGATGAGCACCGCGATGCTCGTATGTGTCGCCGTGTATGGGTAGACGTCGGCCATGACGTCCACGCCCGCGAGCCGCGCGGAGTCGAGCATGTGCAGCGTGACGACGCTCTTCCCCCACATCTGCTGGCCGACGGCCTTGTGGTGCGTCAGCACGATCGGAATGTGCGCGCGCCGACCGATCTCCAGCGCCTCCGCCACGCCCTTGAGCAGGCCGAGCCCTTCCTCGCGCAGGTGCGAGGTGTAGATGCCGCCAGAATCCGACGCCACCTGCGAGAGCGCGATGACCTCCTCGACGTTGGAGTACGTGCCCGGCACGTAGAGCAGGCCGGTCGAGATGCCGAACGCACCCTCGCCCATCGCTTGCGCGATCATGTCCTTCATGCGCCCGAGCTCGTCGCTCGACGGCGCGCGGGCCGCGGTGCCCATGACGGTTCGGCGGACGGTGTTGTGCCCGATGAGATAGCCGACGTTGATCCCGATCCCCTGCTTCTCACGCTCGTCGAGGTATGCCCAGAATGGCCAGGGCGACGTGCCGTCGGGGCCGCCGAGCGCTGTCGTGACGCCCTGCGTTACCGCGCTCTGCGCTCCGCTGAGGTCAGGCAGCGGCTCGAGGTGCGCATGCATGTCGATGAATCCCGGCGACACGATACGGCCGCGCGCCTCGATGATTCGCGTCGCGCTGTTGCGCGGCAGTGGCGTGCGCGAAATGACGGCGATGGTGTCGCCCTTGATGGCGACGTCCGCGCGGTAGCGCGCGCCGCCGGTGCCGTCGATGACGGTGCCGTCGGCGATGAGGACGTCGTACCGCGGCGCCTGCGCACTGGCAGACGCGGCGCAGAGGAGGGCGAGGAGAATGAGTGGGCGCATCGGGAGACTATCGCGCCCGTTGGTCGTGAAGGGAAGATCTCGCCCTCCCGGTGCGCGACCGTCGCGCTATTCGTGCCGGATGGCGTCGATGGGACTGAGGCGCGACGCACGCAGCGCTGGATAGAGGCCGAACGCGAGCCCGACGAATACAGTCGCCAACACCGCGATGAGCAGCGTGCTCGCTGAAACGCCGGCGTACATCTGGGCCTTCGTATTGGCCCGGAGCACAGCCGTGATGCCGTACGACCCCGCCAGGCCGAGCGCGATGCCAGCAATGCTGCCCACGCCGGAGATGGTCACCGACTCCGCAAGGAACTGCGTGAGGATGTGGCCGCGCGCTGCACCCACCGCACGGCGCACGCCGATCTCGCGCGTACGCTCGGCCACCGCAGCCAGCAGCACGTTCATCACGCCGATGCCGCCCACCAGCAGCGAGATGCCGGTGATCGCGCCCATGAACAACTTGAACAGCAGCATCCCCTGCTGCACCTGCGCGACGCGATCCGCGCGATTGGAGATGCTCGCGCGCTCCTTCCACGCGCTTCCATAGCGCGATCCCAGCCACTTTTCCACCGCCGCGCGCGTGGCCGTTACGTCGTCGAACCGTTCCGCGCGCACGAGCATGGTGGGTGTCCAGTCACGGCCGACGGAAGCCACCGCTGAGCGCGCCGCCGCCACCGGCAACACGGCGGCTATCGCCTTGTCCGTCTGGTCCCCGGCGAGGATGCCGACCACTGCGAGGCTTACGCCGCCGAGCTTCACCGAATCGCCGGTGGCGAGTGTGCCCTTGCCCGCCGGAGCGAGCTCGCGCGCCGCCTTGCGCGTCAGCAATGCGACGCGCGCATCGCGCTCGGCGTCGGTGAACAGGCGGCCCATACCGACCTTCACGTTCTGGATCCCGAAGATCGCCGGTGTTGTGCCGAGCACTCGCACCACGCGCTGCATACCATTCACCACGGAAATGGCGACGTTGCTTTCCGTCAGTCCCACGCTTGCGGGCGAGCGGAGCGCCGCACGCAGTGCATCGGCGTCAGCCTGCGTGAAGCGCACCGTGTCCTGTCGCGGAATCGTGACGCCATCCACTTCGCGCGCCGTGCGCGGCGACACGCTCATCACCTGGAGGTCTGTCGTCTCGCCGATCTGCGTGCGGACGAACGCCTGCATGCCGTCGCCAAGCGAGAGCACGGCGACGAGCGATGCTACTCCGATGACGATGCCGAGCGTGGAGAGGAACGTCCGAAGCGGGTTGCCGCGAAGCGTTTCGACGCTGACGCGGAAGGAGGAGCCGAGCGTAGCAAGCACGAGATTCTTGGGTGGAGGAAGGCGTGCTTCACCTACGCGCGTGAAACGGATCCTGTTTCCACAGCCGCCCCTGCATCGCGCTCATGAATGGGCCCGCGCCGATCGCGCAGCAGCCCACCTTCGCGGCCCGCGTTCACGGCCGCAATCTCCGCGATGATGGCGAGCGCGATCTCCTCGGGCGATTCGGCGCCGAGGTCGAGCCCGACGGGTGCATGCACGTTCGCGGGCAATTCACCGTCCATCGCACGCGCGCCGAGTAGCTCCATCGTGCGCCGGCGCGGCCCGAGTACGCCGATGTAGCCGGCGCCGGCGTCGAGCATGGCGTGCAGGTACGCGCGATCGTGCACCGCGGAATGCGCCATCACCACGGCGCGCGTGTGCTCCCCGATCTCGATGCGCCCGCCGAGCGCACTGGCGTCCTGCGAAAGATTTGCCTGTACGAGCGCACTCGCGTCGGGGAAACGCTCGGCGGTCAGGAACGCCGGCCGGTGATCGACGACTGTCACGTGAAATCCCACCGAATGCGCGAGCTGGGCGAGCGGCATGGCGTCGGCACCCGCACCGCAGAGCAGCAGTCGCGTTGCCGGCCGCACTTCCTCATGCACGACATCGCCATCACGTGCGAGGAGGGCCTCGTCTCCTTCGACGACGGCGCCGGCATCATCCAGCACCAACCGCGTCCCCACTCCGTTGCCGCGGACGACAGTGACCAGCGTCATCGGGTGCGGCGCCGATGCAAGACGGTCGTAGAAGGCCACCGCGGCGCCGAGCGCATCGCCTTCCAGCGGCTCGAGCAGCACGTCGATGACGCCTTGGCATCCGAGGCCAAGCCCGAGCACGACGTCGTCCGACGCGCGGGTGTCGTAGCGCGCGACTTCCGCGCGCCGTGCAGCGATCACGTCGGGTGAGCGCGCGATGATGTCCGCCTCGAGACAGCCGCCACTCACCGCGCCGATCGACTCGGCGCCGACGACGACCATGCGCGCGCCGGCGCCGCGATACACGGAGCCCTGCACGCCCAGCACGGTGACGAGCATCGCGGACTGCCCACGCGCGTGTGCGTCGGCGAGCGCGCGACGGATCCGATCCAGCTCCCGCATCAGTGACCTTCGATGCCCCCGAGGCGCGCAATCCGTCGTCGCACCTCGGCGACCTTCGGCTGGAGCTCCGGATCCGCGTTCTTCCACAGGTCGACGAACTTGCGATAGTAGGATGCGGCCTTCGCCTTGTCGTTCTTCGCCTCGTACAGTTCGCCGAGCCGCTTGTACGTTCCGGCAAGGAAGGTGGGGTCCTTGTCATACTCCGCACGGCTGGCATCGCTCGTCCCGACATATCGCTCGAATGCCGCGAGCGCGGAATCCGCCATGCCGGCCTGGTCGAAGGCACGAGCGAGATTGGCGGTGAGGCAGATCCTGCAATTGCTGGCCGGGCCATCCGTGGCCACGTCGCCGAGCCTGAACTCCTTCACTGCCTCCAGTGGCTTTTGTTCTGCAAGTGATATCTCTCCGAGGGCGTTATGCAGCCCCGGCGTACGCAAGCGCAGCAGGACGGTGTCCTTCACGTCGGCAGCGTACTGCGCGATGACCTCGCGCGCGCGATCGGGGCGTCCGCCAAGCGCATACAGGGACGCGGCGAGGAAGTATGGACGGCGCTCGACGGGCAGCGATTTCATGGGCTGTCGCGCGAGCGCCGCATCGACCTTCTGCACGCCACGCGCGCCTTGCTCCCGCATCCAGATGTCGACGAATGCGCGGTCGAGCGAATCATCGAGCGGACGCATGGGCACGCCGCGGGCGGAGTCCGCCCGCCGTGCCTCCACGAGCTTGGCATAGGACTCGGCGAGGCGACCGCGCAGTGTTGTCATGTCCGAGATCGCATACAGCGTGAACGAGCGGTCGCGCGGCGTGGACTTGTTCAACAGCGAGCGCAGGAGCGTTTCGGACGAATCCAGGTCGCCGCGGATATAGGCGAGCATTGAACGGTCCAGCGTCGGGAGGATCGAGGTCGGGAATCGTTTCTCCGTTATGTCGACGAGGCTGTCGGCAGCGCGGAGCTTCCCGTTGTGAATCAGCATGTCCGTGAGGTTTTCGTAGCGCGTCAGCGGCCCCGGGTCGATCTCCACGGCGCGCCGATAAAGTGACTCGGCTCGAATCGTCTCGCGGCGCGACGACAGCGCGAGCGCGAGATTGTTGATGGCGACGCCTTCCGTTGGATAGTCGCGCAGGACGGCCTCGTACGCCGCGATGCTCCTGGCGCGATCGCGACCAGGGCCGCTGAAGAAGTACGTGCCCACGAGCAGCCCTTTCTCCCGCTCCGTGAGTCGGTCGCGATGACGATAGGCGTTCGCGAGCGCCGTGTCCGCCATGTTCGGAGGCATGCCGGCGTTGCGGTATGCGATGGCGAGCTTGCGATAGCCGGAGGCAAAGTTCGTGTCGAGCGCGATCGCTTCCTTCAACAGCGGAATGGCGTCTTCCGACCGGCTGGCATCGACGGCGCGGGAGGCGGCGACGTATTTCCGCAGCGCCTCGAGCGACGTCGTCGTCACCTGGTCGAGTGGCTTGTCCGCATGGATCTTCCTGAGCGACTCGCCGGCCTTCCCGCGCAGGTTGCGCGTGAGCTTGTCGATGGTGGCGAGCAGGTCGCTCGGCCCGTCCGCAGTCTGCTGGAAGGACGCGAGCACGGTTCCGGAGTCCGCGGCGACGAGGCGCATCGCGATCGCGAAGCCCTGGCCGAACGGCGTCACCTCTCCTGCGACGTACGCCTTCGCGCCCTCGCGGATGGCGACGTTGTGCGCGAGCGCAGAATCGACTCGGCTCGCGGGTGACAGCTGCATGCGCTGCAATGCCGCGGACACGGCGGCCGGCGAGAGGATGGTGAAGATCTGCGACTCGCTGAGGCCCGTCCGTACCGCTTCCGTCACCACGTTCGCGAGCGACGAATCGCCGCCCTTCATCACGAAGTCCGCGACGACGAGCGTGTTCGCGTCGTTGAGCTTTCCCGCGGCGAGCAGCGAGCCGGCGGGGCCGATCCCCAGCGCGCGCATCGCCATGAAGCCCGTCACCAGCAGGACGAACGCGGCGATGGCGAACACGCCGCCGCGCGTGGTGCGGCGCCAGGTCATGTGCGGACTCGCCTTCGCGGCAATTTCAGCCATGGTGCCCCGCGAAGGTCGCGTCCCGCGCGGTGTGAGCGTCGGGGTGCGTATCGCCTCGCGATGCGTCGCGTAGTGGACGTACGCCGTGAACAGGATCACCGGCAACCCGAGCGCCATGACGATGAGCGCGCCCGGCAACACCCACTCGGGCAACCCGATCGCGACGATGGACGCCTTGGCGACGATGACGACGGCGAGCACCGCGACGACGTACGCCGCGAGCGCCTTGAGCAGCATGCGTCGCCCGCCGAGCAGGATCGGCGACATCGCGAGCTGCTGGTCGCTCGTGGATGCCGAGTCCAGCGCGCTCAGGAGATCGGCGGCGCGCTGTGGCCGGTCGTCGGCGTCCTTCTCGAGGCACCTCATGACCATCGCCGCGAGTGCGGGGGGAGTGTCCGCGCGCAGCGACGTGATCGTCTCCGGCGCCTGTCCCATCTGTGCGGCGAGCAGCTTCTGCGGCGACTTCCCGACGAACGGCGGACGCCCAGCGAGCAACTCGAACGCCATGCAGCCGAAGGCGTACATGTCGGCGCGGTGGTCGGTGGACGGATCGGCGGCAGCCTGCTCCGGCGCCATGTAGGCCGGCGTGCCGAGCGACGTGCCGATCTGCGTGAGCGTCTCGCCTGGCCCCTTGAGCTTCGCCTCGGAGATGGCCTTCGCGATGCCGAAGTCGGTGACGACGGCTGCGCCGCCGGTGACGAGCACGTTGTCGGGCTTGATGTCGCGATGGACGACGCCGCGCTCGTGCGCGTAGGCCAGCGCCTTCGCGACATCCCTGAGGATCGAGGTGGCCTCGCCGATGGGCAGTGCGCCGCCCTCCTCGAGACGCGCGCGAAGCGACCGACCTTCCACGAATGGCATCGTGTAATACGGGATGCCGTTCATTTCGCCGGCAGCGAGCACGGGAACGATGTGCGGATGCTGGAGCTTGGCGGCGAGGAGGATCTCGCGACGGAAGCGGTCGATGTTGACGCCGCCCGTGAGCTCCGGCGGTAGTACCTTCACGACGACACTGCGCCCGAGCGCCGTCTCGGTTGCGACGAACACGCGGCTCATTCCGCCGCCGCCAAGTTCTCGCTCGAGCGTATAGGTCCCGCTGAGCGTGGCCTGAAGCTCGTCCCGCAGGTCGGTCATGCGGGAAACTTATCCTTTGAGTCTATCGGTCCGACAGTCTGGACAGTGGGTCAGCCATTGATGGGCGATCGCCTACATGCCGGACGTGATCGTGTACGTCACCACGTGTGCGCCCTGCGCGGCCGCACCATTCACGGTGTAGGTGATGGGCAGCTCGCTGGCCGTGAGGCGCGAGCTGCCGGTCACGACGTCCAGCGACGCTGCGGTGCCGAGCGTCTTCGCACCCTTGCTCGCGGCGCCGGCCGGAGCGGCCATGGCGACGGAGAGCGTCGTGCCGGCAGGCAGCGGCGCGTCGAGCGACGC
>JBDSTA010000092.1:0-8112 GCA_039928475.1 Gemmatimonadaceae bacterium
CCGAACAACGCGTCCCGATACCGCTCCGGCGAAAAGCATGCGACGCGCACGGTGCCGCGCGCCACGAGCGCGGCGCGTGCCCCCGCGTCAACCCACAGTGCGGCCAGCGCCTCAGCGAGGTCGTCCACCGCCGCCGGATCGACGAGGAGCGCCGCATCGCCGCACATCTCGCGGATGCCGCGCAGGTCGGAGGTCAGCACCGGGCACCCGGCGCCCCAGGCCTCGAGGATCGGCAGGTTCGTCGGCCCGAAGTAGCTCGGCATTACCATCAGGTCGGCCGCAGCAAAGAGTCCGCCCAGCTCCTCGTCGCCGACGTAGCCGAGGTAGCGGAGCTGGTCCTCGACCCCCACGCGGCGCGCGGTCTCCATCACGTCGCGAAAGGTATCCGCGCGCAGCCCCGCGCCGTTGTCGCCCACGAGGACGAGCGTCGGTCGCACCGCGTACCGGCGCCCGATGATGCCGAGCGCCTCGACGAGCGCGACGTGATTCTTGTGGGGGAGGAAGAGCGCGGGGTAGAACAGGAAGCGCGCCGGCAGTGAGAACTTCTGTCGCACCAGCTGCGCGGCCTCCCCCAGCTCGCGGCCGCGTACCGACGACGGCACGCCGTACGGCACGACCATCACGCGATCCGGCGTGAGCCCATGCGAGGTGTACGCACGCAGCAGGTCCTCGCGTCCCGTCTCCGACTCGGCGACGAGCAGCGCATCGCCCGCCGCCGCGCGCGTGAGCGTGTACTCGAGCTCCTCCCACAAACCCGCTGGCGAATATTCGGGGAAGTGCGGCTGGAGGCGATGCTGGATGTCGTGCACGGCGATGATCGACGGCACATCCGTCTCGACAGCGAGCCGCGTGACCGACGGAAAGAACAGGAGCTCCGTGCCGTGCGACCGGATCCAGCGGCTCGCGCCCGCGTCGATACGCCCTTTGGGCGGCAGCGTCTCGCGTCGCCAGCCGTTCGCGACCTGCAGTGCGCGGCGCATGCCCGGCGACCGCGTGTGCTCTCGCAGCCACGATGCTGCGCGTTGCGGCAGCGGCTGGTGCGCGAGCCGCAGGTACGTCGCTCCCTCGCGCTGTGCCGCCGCCTGCGCGCTCGCGGGCGCGAAGAGCGTCAGCTCGTCGTCGGGATGGCGAGCGCCCCATCCCGCGAGTGCCTCGAGCACCATGCCCGCGTACTGGGAGACGCCGCCGTGCCGCGGCCCGACATCGCTGTAGATCCCGATGCGCATCTAGGCGAGCGCCTTCGCCTGCCGCAGCATCGCCCAGTACGCATCGCGAAAGCGCGCGGGCGAGAACTGCTCCGCGCGCATCGCGCCCCGCTCGGCGAGGGCGGCGGCAAGCGCGCCGTTCGTCCACACGGCGAGCATGGCCAGCGCGATGTCCTCCACGGAGCCCGGCGCGACGAGCAGCGCCGCGTCGCCGCACATCTCGCGGATCCCGCGCAGGTTCGACGTGACCACCGGGCAGCCGAGCGCCCACGCCTCGATCAACGGCACGTTCGTCGGGCCGAAGAGGCTCGGCATCACGAGCGCCGCGGCGCCGGCGTAGAGTCCCGTCATGTCCTCGTCGGGCACGAAGCCGAGATACGTGACCTGGTCCGTGACGCCCACGCGCTCCGCGGTGCGCATCATCTCGCGATACGTGCGCGTGGACTCCGCGTCGCCATAGGACCCCGAGAGCACGAGCGGTATGCGCTCGTGCGACACCTGCGTGATGAGGCCGAGCGCCTCGATGAGCCGCGCGTGATTCTTGTGCTGGAAGAAGTAGGCGGGGTAGAAGAGGTATCGCCCGGGCAGCGGGTACTTCGCGCGCACGCGCGCCTGCTCCTCCTCGCGCGCGTCGGGGCGAATGTGCGGCGGAATGGTGTAGGGCACTACCGCGATCCGGTCCGCCGTCAGGCCATGCTCTCCGTAGCACTCCAGCAGGTCCTCGCGCCCCGTCTCCGACTCGGCGACGATCATCATGGAGCGCGAGCGCGCCGCGTTGCGCAGCACGTACTCGCTGCGCTCCCAGAGCCCGCGATCCGTGCTCTCCGGAAAATGCGGCTGGATGAGGTGCTGCACGTCGTGCACGGCGATCGCCGTCGGCAGGCCGAGCTCGACGAGGAAGGGATTGTAGATCGGCGAGAAGACGACGTCCACGCCCTGCTCGCGCATCCAGGTGCCTGCGGCGCCGACGCCGGCGTGTGCATTCGCATCGTAGCGCTCCTGGCGACGCATCTGCTGCGCGGCATAAACCTTTCGCGCCACGCGCCGCAACGGGCCGCCGGCGAGCAGGCGTCGCCCGATGGTCGCGACGCTCGACTGCGGGGGCGCCTCGCGCATGGTGTCGAAGCGCGCACCGTACGACTGTGCCGCGCGCTGGTTGCGCTCCGTGCCGAAGAGCGTGAGCGTATCCCCGGCGAAGTCCGCGGGTCGCTCCGCCATCGCGCGAAACACCATCGAGGTGTACTGCGCGATTCCACCGTCCCGAGGGTCGATGTACGTTGATACGCCGACGTGCATGGGGTAGTCTACCTCAGGGATTCCGCGGTTGGCGTCTGCCGCCTCCGACAGCTTAGCGAGGGACCAATTCATCGGCAACGACGTTGGGCATGCGTACATGGACGGTGAGCTGATCGTCATCGAGCCCCCGCGCGGCTGGCGCGGACTCGGGCTCCGCGAGCTCGCCGGCGCACGGGAGCTCCTCGGCTTCCTCATGTGGCGGGAGATCCGCGTCCGCTACGCGCACACCACGCTCGGCGTCCTGTGGACCGTGCTCCAGCCGCTCGCCACCATGGCGCTCTTCACCGTGGTCTTTGCGCGGCTCGGCGGCGTCGCTTCCGACGGGGTGCCCTATCCGCTCTTCGCGCTCGTCGGCCTCGTCACGTGGACGTACGTGTCCTCCGCCATCAGCGGCGCGGCGGACAGCCTCATCGCGAATCCCACGCTCGTCACGCGCGTCTACTTCCCGCGTCTCGTGATTCCCCTCGCGCCCGTCGGCGCCGGGCTGCTCGACCTCGCTGTCGCCGGTGTGCTGCTCGTGTTCGCGCTCGCGTGGTACGGCATCATGCCGTCACTCGCGCGCGTGTGGCTCATCATTCCCGCGACGGCGCTGCTCGTCGTCGCCACGGCGGGGCTCGGCATCCTGCTCTCGGCGATCAACCTCCGCTTTCGCGACGCGCGCTACACCATTCCCTTCGCGCTCCAGCTCTGGTTCTTCGCGTCGCCCATCGCATGGTCGACCGCATCCCTTCCCGATCGCTGGCGTTCGCTGTTCGCGATCAACCCGCTCTCCGGTATCATCGAGGCGTATCGCGCCGCGCTGCTCCCCGCTGCGCCGCTGGATCCATCGCACCTCGCCGGCGCCGCCGTCGTATCGGTGCTCCTGCTCGTGGGCGGCGTCTCGTATTTCCGGCGCGCCGAGCGCTCGTTCGCGGACATCGCGTGAGCGAGTCGAACGTGGCGATCCGTGTGGAGGGGCTCGGCAAGCAGTATCACGTAGACAGCGTGCGCGAGCCGTACCAGACGATCCGCGACGCCGTCGCGCGCGGCGTGCGCGATGCCGCGCGCACCTTCACGCGCAGCAGCGCGAAGCGCGGCGACGACCTGTTCTGGGCCCTGCGCGACGTGTCCTTCGAGGTGGAGCGCGGCACCGCGCTCGGCATCGTCGGCCGGAACGGGGCGGGCAAGTCCACGCTGCTGCGCATCCTCTCGCGCATCACCACGCCGACGACGGGCCGCGCCGTCCTGTCGAGGAGCACGTCGCCGCTGCTCTCCGTGGGCACGGGCTTTCATCCAGAGCTCAGCGGCCGCGACAACGTCTTCCTGAACGGCTCCGTGCTCGGCATGTCGGGACGCTACATCCGCTCGAAGTTCGACGAGATCGTCGCCTTCGCCGAGGTCGAGCGGTTCATCGACACGCCGATCAAGCATTATTCGTCGGGAATGCAGATGCGCCTGGGCTTCGCCGTCGCCGCATTCCTCGAGGCGGAGATCCTGCTGATCGACGAGGTGCTCGCGGTCGGTGACGCCGCGTTCCAGAAGAAGTGCCTCGCCAAGATCGACGACGTCGCGCATCACGGGCGCACCGTGCTGTTCGTGAGCCACTACATGGCCGCCGTGAGCCAGATGTGCACGAAGGCCATCTGGCTCGACAGGGGCGAGCTGCGGCTCTCGGGCGATACCGCCCACGTCATCGAGTCCTACCTCGCCGACAGCGCGATGGGCTCCGGCGAGCGCACCTGGGGTGGCGCCGATGCCGCGCAGCCCGGCAACGACAGGGTGCGCCTGCGCGCCGTGCGTATTCGCAATGCGTCGGGTCGTGCGTCGGACACGCTGGACGTCGCGAAGCCGTTCACCGTCGAGGTGGAATACGAGGTGCGGCAACTGCTGCCGTACGCGATGATCTACTTCACGCTGCGCACGGGCGACGGCGTCGCCGTGCTCACCAGCGTGGACGCATACGACGGCCTCGTGGGTGAGCGCGGCCGCGAGCCCGGCATCTGGGTGAGCCGCTGCACCGTGATGGGAAACTTCCTGAACGAGGGCGCCTACTATCTCGACGTCACGGGAGCGCACCCGATGGTCGAGTACTTCTTCCAGGAAGACGCCGCGCTTTCGTTCACGATGGAGCAGACGGGATCGGTGATCGGCGTCTTTCCGAACGAGTGGCCCGGTGTGGTGTGTCCCGCGCTTCCCTGGTCCATCGACCGCATCGGGACGACGGCTCAGAGCCAGGCGTCCTGACGGATGAGTTGTCGCAGGTCGCCGTCGGTGACGGCGCGACGAAGGTATGCCGCGCGTCCCGCCAGCTCGGCAGCCTTGAGTTGCACGCGAAGCGGAAACACGCCGGAGCTCGCGCGCAGGGGCCGGGCCGCAAATGAAGCGCCCCATGCGCCAATGGTGCTCGCGAGCGCGCGGGTGGCGAGCGCCAGCGGCGCATGGTCGCGTCCGCGGAGCCGGGCGTAGCACTCGGCGGCGCCTTCGCTCTCCATGCGATGGCGCAGGTAGGCCATCGTCATGCGCTCGCCCGGAATGCGATGATGCACGAGCGCGCCCGGTATGTAGGCAACGCGCTTGCCCGCTCGGCGCAGTGTGCGAAAGAGACCGCCCTCGCCGTCGCCCACGTAGCGGTCCCCGACCAGCTCCGGGTTGAACCCGCCAGCGTTGATGAGGACTGATTTGCGGATGGCCATGTTCAGCGACCAGAACGATTCCGTCTCGTCGAGACGCAGGTCGTGGCCGTAGTCGCGAAGGCTGAGCTGGAAGAAGGCGGGGCCGCGCTGCACGAGAGACATGAGCCACGCCGGCGGCGGCGATTCCCAGTCCGCGTGCGAGGGTCCGCCCGCGGCCGCGATTCCGGGGTGCGCCGCGAATGCCTCGGCGTATGCGCGTGCCCACCCGGGCGCGAAGGTCACGTCGTCGTCGGTGAATGCGATGACATCGCTCGTCGCGAGCATCGCGCCGCTGTTGCGCGCGTAGTGCACGCCCGCTCGCGGCTCGGCGACGTAGCGCACTGGCAGTCGCGCCGAGCTATTGAACGCGTCCATCGACGTCCGAAGCGATTCGTCGGCCGCGTTGTCCACCACGATCAGCTCGAGCGCGACATCCTGTTCCTGGAGCGACGCGAGCGTCCGCAGGAGGGATGCAGGTCTCCGGAACGTGGGGATGACGACGGTGAGCATTGGCACGTCGGGCATGCACCCAAGGTACCGCGCGGCAGGCCCGTTCGAAGGAGCCCCAGCTCTCGCGCAGAGCTCGAAACAACAGCCACTGCGCACGCAGAAGCCCACAGGCTGCGCAGGCGCAGATGGACGCAGTACCTGCACGATCAAACACTCTCGCACCCCGCAGTTTCTGCGTCCTTCAGCGCTCGCGGAGCCTGCGTCTTTCTGCGTGCGCAGTTCGGTTTTGCTCTTCGCAGTTCAGGCACCGGCCCTTGCCAATCAAGAAATCTTGATATAACATCAGCCATGCGCCAAGACCCCACCGCCACCGCCGCCCTCTTCCACGCACTCTCCGATCCGATCAGGATCGAAGTGCTGCGCCTCCTCGGCCCAGGCGAGCGATGCGTCTGCGACCTCATGGAAGACCTCGGCCTCGCGCAGTCGCGCCTCTCCTGGCACCTCAAGACCCTCAAGGACGCCGGCCTCGTCACCGACCGCCGCGAGGGACGCTGGAGCTATTACACCCTCAGCCGCGCCGCCTTCGACGACGCCGAAGCCGCCCTCGCCGCACTCAAGCCCCGCGCGCGGCGCCTCGCCGTCCGCGCATCCGCATGCTGACTACCTCGTCGTCTTCCATCCATCAAGATTTCTCGATAACTTGGAGCACGCCATGAACACCAACGACATCCACGACACCGTCAAGCAGAAGTACGGCGCCGCGGCGCTCCGGGTGATGGACGGCGCCGCCGCCTCGTGCTGCACACCCGCCGCCGGCTCCTCCGGCTGCTGCGGCGCCACCACGGAATCATGGGACCCCATCACCTCCGATCTCTATGAGAGCGGACAGACGGCCGGCATCCCCGCCGAGGCGCTCCTCGCCTCGCTCGGATGTGGCAACCCGACGGCCCTCGCGCAGCTCGAGCCCGGGCAGGTGGTCCTCGACCTCGGTTCAGGTGGCGGCATCGACGTCCTGCTCTCCGCGAAGCGCGTTGGCCCCACGGGCAAGGCGTACGGCCTCGACATGACCGACGAGATGCTCGCCCTCGCCAATGAGAACAAGGCGCGCGCCGGCGCCACGAACGTCGAGTTCCTCAAGGGCGAGATCGAGCGTATCCCGCTTCCCGACGCAACCGTCGACGTGATCATCTCCAACTGCGTCATCAACCTCTCGGCAGACAAGAAGACAGTCCTCGCCGAGGCGTACCGCGTGCTCAAGCCCGGCGGCCGCTTCGCGGTGTCGGACGTCGTCGTGCGCGGCAACCCGCCCGAGGCCGTGCGCAAGAACATGGAGCTGTGGATCGGCTGCGTCGCCGGCGCGCTGGAGGAGACGCATTTCATCTCGCTGCTCAAGGAGGTCGGCTTCGAGAACCCGTCCATCGAGCCCACGCGCGTCTACAAGGCCGACGACGCCGCTGCCTTCCTCGCCGGCACGGGCCTCGACGTCGAGACGCTCGCGCGCGAGATCGACGGACGCTTCATGAGCGCATTCGTCCGCGCGACGAAGCCCGCCAACGCGCGCGTGGGTTCGCGATTGCCCGTGCAGAAAGACTGCTGCGGCCCCGACTGCTGCACACCCGGCGTGGACATCCGCCGCGCCAGGGCATCCGACCAGCCCGCGGTCGTCGCACTGCTCTCCGACGCCGGACTCTCCGTGCCGGGCGTCGCCGAGCATTTCAGCGACTTCCTCGTCGCCGAGCGGGACGATGTCATCGTCAGCGCCGTTGGCCTGGAGCTCCGCGAGCACGATGCGCTGCTGCGCTCCGCCGTCGTGGCTCCCGCCGAGCGCGGCAAGGGCATCGGCGACGACCTCTTTCACAGCATCGTCGACTTCGCGCGCGCGAAGGGCGTCGGTGCGCTCCACCTGCTCACCACGGGCGCCGAGGCCTACTGGGCGAAGCGCGGCTTCGGCGTCGTGTCGCGCGACGACATTCCGGAGTCCGTGAAGGAGTCCGCCGAATTCAAGGGCGCGTGCCCGTCGTCGGCCGTCGCGATGTCGAAGGGCATCTAGCGCGTGAAGTACGCGCTCGTCTCCGACATCCACGCGAACCTTCCCGCCCTCGTCGCCGTGCTCGCGGACATCCGCGCGCGCGGCGACATCGGTGCCACGTATCACCTCGGCGACCTCGTCGGTTACGCACCGTGGCCCGACGAGGTGGTCGCGTTGCTCGAGCGCGAGCGCATCATGGGCGTCGCCGGCAACTACGACTCCACTGTTGCCACCGACTACGCACACTGCGGGTGCCGCTACGAGGATCCCCGGCAGGAGGAGCTCTCGCACCAGTCGTATGCATGGACGCGCGCCAACATCGCGCCCGCGACGAAGGCGTTCCTGGCCGCGTTGCCCTTCCGCATCGACATCCGGCCGCTTGGCGGACATGCTGCCGGCCCCACGATCACGCTGGTGCACGGCAATCACGTCCTCAACACCGTGTACACCACGGAGGACCGCAGCGACGACGTGCTCGCGA
>JBDSTA010000093.1:0-8118 GCA_039928475.1 Gemmatimonadaceae bacterium
AGAAACGGGCGCGCCGCCGGGCTTTCCGCGTAAAGCGCCGCGAGGCCTCGCGCGCCACTCCCGCGCAAGATGCGCATGAGCACCGTCTCGACCTGGTCGTCCTCGGTGTGCGCCGTGGCCACGCGCGCGCGCAGCTCCGTCGCCGTGCCGTGAAGAAAGGCATGTCGCGCCTTCCTCCACGCGGCCTCGCGACCGTCCGCGACCGCATACAGCTCGGGCATCCGGCCCACCACCACCGGCAGGCCGAGTCGGTGTGCCTCGGCCTCGACCAGTGCGACGGCGCGCGTCGCGGCTTCCCCCGTGCGATGATCGAACGTCGCCACTCCGGCGATGCGGCGCCTTGCCACCGACGCCATCGCGCCGAGAAGCGCCATAGAATCCAGCCCGCCGGACACGGCGAGCAGGAAGGGCTTGTCGGTCGTTCGGGCGGCACGCCGGGCCGCACGGTACACGGCGCGCGCCGGGTCACGATGCATCCCGAAATATAGTGCCACCCTGCGCGGACGTGGTCGGTGCTGCCTCTGGCTCCCCTTCGCTCACCAGACTATCTTCCCGCGGTCACACCCGTTTCACGGCGACAGGAGCATACTCTTGGAAACTCACGGACCGCTGGGCACACTCTGGGTCGGGCTCGGCCTCTGCTGCTTCTACATCGCGCTCGTGTGGATCAACACGCTGCTCGGTGTGGTTCTCACGCCGCTGTTCATCGTTCCGCTCACCTGGCTGCAGGACCGTGTGCGCGGGAAGTCCCCCGCGAGTGTCTGATACTTCGGCACACGCTGCTGACTCAGCCCTGGTAAGGGACGCGCGCTCCGTGCTCGCGTCCCTTCCCTTTTTCGTATCGTGCCGGCGGCGCGCCGCGGCACTCCTCGTGGCATCCCTGTGCGCCGCCGCCACGCCGCTCGCTGGCCAGGCGCCGCGCCCGTGGCTCGACTGGAAGACCGTGGAGACGGAGCACTTCGTCTTCCACTATCCGGATCGCTATCGCGCCTGGACGCTCGCGCTGGCCGAGCGCATGGAAGGCATCCGCGCGCAGGTCGGCGCGGTGGTCGGCTTCCTCCCCGACCGGCGCGTCTCGATCATCGTCGACGACCCGCTCAACGAATCGAACGGCACCGCATACACCGCGCTCGATGCGCCGGCGATCGTGCTCTGGCCCACGCCGCCGGATCCCCGCACGGACATCGGCAACTATCGCGTCTGGAATGAGCTCGTCGCCACGCACGAGTTCGCGCACGTCGCGCACCTGAACCGCGCGTCGCGCAATCACTGGCAGAACCTGCTCTGGGCTCTCTCACCCGTGCCGCTCGGTCCCATCGCCACCTCGGCGCCACGCTGGGCGCTCGAGGGGTATGCGACTTACGTCGAGGGCCGCGTCACCGGCAGCGGCCGTCCGAACCACGCGTGGCGCGCTGCGGTGCTCCGCCAGTTCGCGCTCGAGGGACGCATGCCCTCGTACGCTGCCATGAGCGCGAGCACATCGTCGTGGGAGTCGGGAAGCTTCGCGTACCTCGCGGGCTCCGCGTACTTCGAATGGCTTGCGCGCCGGGAGGGCGACTCGAGCGTCACGGCGCTGTGGCGCCGCATGACGGCGAAAAGCGTTCGCTCCTTCGACGACGCATTCGCCGGCGTCTACGGCGGTGGCCCGGCGCAGCTCTACGGACGCTTCGTCGCCGAGCTCACCGCCGACGCACTCACCTTCGAGCGCGCACTCGACCGCGACGCGCTCGTCGCCGGCACCATGGTGCAGCACCTGTCACGCGCCACGGGCGATCCCGCCATTTCGCCCGACGGACGCTTCATCGCCATCGCGATCAGGCACACCGATGCGCCGAGCGAAGTCGTGGTCTGGAAGACGGAGAGTGAGCCGGACACGCTCGCCGACCTGCGCAGCGTGGCGCAGCTGCGCGATCCCGACGACGTCGCGGATCGCACCTTCTACCCGCCCGCGAAGCGCGTCGTCATCTCGCGCATGGCGCCGGACGGCGCGCCCTACGAGTCGCCGCGATGGCTGGCGGACAACCGCCATATCCTCCTCACGCGTCGCATGCCCCTGGGCGACGGCACGTTGCTCTCCGACCTCTTCCTGTGGAGTGCGGAGGACGGCGAACTCACGCGCATGACGAAGGGCGCGGGTATCCGCGACGTCGATCCCTCCGCCGACGGGCGATGGGCAGCGGCCGTCCGGTGCATGTCCGGATGGTGCGACCTCGTGCGCGTCGATCTCTACAGCGGCGTCGTCTCCCTGCTCGTGCCGGGCAACACGACTCGCAACTACTACCGTCCACGCGTCTCGAAGCAGACCGGCGAGATCGTCGTCGCCGAGCAGGCGGGCGACCGCTGGCGCATCGTGCGCGTCGATCCCAACACCGGCGAGCTGCGCTACGCCGACCCGGACGACGGCGTGACGAGGTACGGCGCGACCTTCGCGGCCGACGGTCGCACGATCGTGACGACGTCCGAGCAGGACGGCATTCCGAACATCGAGCGCCTCGCGCTCGACGGAAGCTCGGCCGCGCGCCTCACGGCCGTGACGGGCGCAGCGGTCGGCGCCGATGTCGCGCTTGATGGAAGCCTATGGTTCCTGTCGCTCCACGCAGGTGGCTACGACCTGCGCCGCCTCGTCCCCGATTCGGCGAGCATCGCGCGCGCCGACAGGCTCGACATCGCCACGCGCATCCCGCTCGGCGATTCGCTCTCGCCGGTGCTGCCGCCTCGCCAGGGACTCGCTGCGATGGACAGCAGCCGTCGTCCGCGCGTGACGCCCGTGGGGCCCGAACACGACTACGGTGTGGGACCGGATGTGCTGCGCTACATCCCCGCCGCCAGCACGGGATTCGGCGGATCGAACGTGCAGCTCGCCCTCATGCGAAGCGATCCGGTCGGACGACTGGGCGCGGTATTGCTCGGCGTCGCGGGCGCGGGCGCATTGCCGCAAGGCGCATCGCTCCAGGTTTCGTCACGGCGCTCGCGCTCGGAGGTCGTCGCAAATGGATGGATGTCGCACGAGGCACCATCGCGCGCGTATCATCGCGCCTTTTATCAAGGCCTCGACCTCGCGCGCTTCGGCGGTGCGCTGCGAGTTCGCCGCGAGCACGTGGTCAATGGCGGAGAGTTCGTGAACACGCTTGGCGTGCTCGCCGAACGGCAGCTACCGAGTGCGCTCACGGCGGCGACTCGCGCGTCCGCGTTCACTGCACTGCACGTCAACCAGCGGCAGCGTGACATGGACGTGCGCTACCAGGAGACGCTCGACTTCCTGGGTGAGGTGGGCCAGACGGAAGGCGGAGCGTACCTTCGCCAGCGCGCCTCGGTGTTCTTCGGCGTCGCGGGAAACAGGACCGCCTTCACGACGTTGCGTTTCTCCTACGGCACGGTGGGCGGCAGTGCCGGTGCGAATCGCGAGCTCTTCGCCATCGGAGGCATTGCGTCTCCCTTGCTCGAGCCCGAGCTCGACGCGCGGCGTGTCGATGCTCCGGCGTATCCACTCGGCAGCGCGTCGGGCCTGTCGTTCGCATCGTATCGCGTCGCTGTCCCCATCGCGGGCTTCGAGGTGTTCTACTCCGGCGCCAGCCCGGACCACTTCAGGACGGCGCGCCGCAGCTACGGCGTGGAGATGCGGCAGCACGTCCCCTCCCTCTCACCGCTCGGCACCCCGGAGGTGTCGCTGCTCGCCGGCTTCGCGCGCGCCGTGGACGAGCCGGTGAAGAAGGAATGGCGCTACTACGTGAGCGTCGCGATCTCGCCCTGAGGCGGTTCAACCGAGGAGCCTGCTTCCGGGCACGGTGAGGAACTCCTCGAATTCGCCTTCGACGAGCGTGTCCAGGAGTGCAGCTGCCTCCGTGAGCCGGCTCTCCGGCAGCTCCTGCTGCAGCCGTGCGAGTTCCTCGCCGCGCACGCGGAGGTAGTACTCGCGCGTCATGCGTCCCGCGCCATCGATCTCCGCGCCGTGCCTGATCCACTGCCACAGCTGCGTGCGCGATATCTCCGCGGTCGCGGCGTCTTCCATGAGGTTGTGAATGGCCACGGCGCCCGAGCCGCGCAGCCACGCTTCCATATAGAGGAGCGCGACCTCCACGTTCATGCGCACGCCATCGATGGTCACTCGGCCGCCTGGCACCGTCGCATCGATGAGCTGCGCGGCCGTCGTCGTGACGTCCTCTCGCCGGCGGTGCTTCTGGTGCGGCGCGTCGCCGAGCACCGCGTCGAACACCGTGCGTGCGACGGGGACGAGGTCCGGGTGCGCCACCCATGTGCCGTCGAATCCTGCGGCGCTCTCACGCTCCTTGTCCTCGCGCACCTTCGCGAAGGCGCGTGCGTTCACCGCTTCGTCCTTGCGGCTGGGGATGAACGCCGCCATTCCGCCGATCGCGTGTGCGCCGCGTGCGTGGCACACCTGCACGAGGCGCTCCGCGTACGCGCGCATGAAGGGAGCGGTCATCGTGAGCTGCGCGCGGTCCGGCAGGAGCTTGTCGCTGCGATCGCGGAACGTCTTGATGAAGCTGAACAGGTAATCCCAGCGCCCCGCGTTCAGTCCGGACGCATGTTCGCGCAGCTCGTAGAGGATCTCCTCCATCTCGAAGGCAGCGGGGAGCGTCTCGATGAGCACCGTTGCGCGGATCGTCCCGCGCGGAATGCCCAATGCCTGCTGCGCCGCGAGGAAGACCTCGTTCCAGAGACGCGCCTCGCGGTGGTTCTCGAGCTTCGGCAGGTAGAAGTACGGGCCACTCCCCCGCGCGACCAGCTCGCGGGCATTGTGGTAGAAGTAGAGGCCGAAGTCGAAGAGGCTCGCAGACACCGGTGCGCCGTCGAGCAGCACGTGCTGTTCCTCGAGGTGCCATCCGCGCGGCCGAACGACGAGCGTCGCCAGCGCGTCCGCGAGACGATAGTGCTTCCCGCCGACATCCAGGGCGAGCACACGCCGCACCGCGTCCATCAGGTTCACCTGCCCGTCCACCACGTTGTGCCAGGTTGGCGAGCACGAATCCTCGAGGTCGGCCATGAACACCTTCGCGCCCGAGTTGAGGGCGTTGATCATCATCTTCCGGTCAACGGGCCCCGTGATCTCCACGCGCCGGTCATCGAGGTCCTCGGGCGCTGGGGCAACCGACCACTCGGCTTGCCGTATCGCCGAGGTGGTGGACGGGAAGTCGAACGGCGACGCTGTGCCTGCCGACGCGATCTCGGCGCGCCGCAACGCCCTTTCGCCAAGGCGTTCGCGGCGGGCGGCTCCGAACGTCCGTTCGAGCATCGCGACGAATTCCAGCGCGTCCGGCGCAAGGACGCGTTCGCTGTCTTGCACGATGTTGCCGGCAATGCGAAGGCCGGACGGCGATGTCGCCATGAGTGGTGTAGTGTGTTCGCGGGAATTGGTATGGGGTAGCGACAAATACCCGACTGCCGTTCTATATTAGCGCACTCGCACCACGTCCTTCAGGAGGATGCAGATGACGCTCGACCGTGCTTCACGGTACACACTCACGCTCGCCCTCCTGGGCATGCCGGCCATTGCCGGTGCCCAGGCTTTCGGGCTCAACGAAATCGGCTCGTGCGCCGTTGCGCGCGGCTTCGCCGTCACGGGCATGCCCTGCGACGACGCATCGTCGATCTACTGGAATCCCGGCGCCTCGTCCAAGACGAAGGGTCTCTCGGTTTACGCGGGCGCGGCGATCATCGCGCTCAAGGCCGATTTCACGCGCGACACGAGCTTCCGGCGCTACGAGGGCAATGCGCCCACGGCCGTGGTTCCCCATGTCTTCCTGAGCTACAAGGGCGCGGGCAAGCTCGGCCTTGGACTCGGTGTCTACGTTCCCTACGGCCTCACGTCCCAGTGGGGCGACGATTTTCCGGGCCGCTTCGCCGCCACGAAGGCGTCGCTCCAGACGATCTACATCCAGCCGAACGCCACGTGGCAGCTCACGGATAACTGGTCAATTGGTGGTGGGCCGGTTATCGGCCACAGCACCGTTGAGCTGATCCAGGCCGTGGACCTCTCGAGCCAGTTCGCGCAGCCCAACGTCACCTTCGGCAACCTCGGCATCCCCAAGTACACCGAATTCGCGCGGGCCAACCTCAAGGGGTCCGCCATGGCGTACGGCTTCAACCTCGGCATCCAGGGCAAGCTGGCAACGAACTGGGAGGCGGGCGCGCGCGTCCTCTCGCAGCTCACGTTCGCCTACGACGACGCCGACGCGACGTTCACGCAGTCCATCACGGGCCTCACCCTCGCGGCGAACAACCCGCTCGGCGCCCCGGCCGGAACGCCGGTGGACGCCCTGCTCACGTCGCAGTTCACGGGCACGGGCGCCCTGACGTCGCAGAAGGTCAAGACGGAGATCCAGCACCCGGCGCAGGTCCAGGCCGGCGTGGGCTACAAGGGCTTCAAGGACATGACGCTTTCCCTCGACTACGCGTACGTCGGCTGGAAGTCGTTCAAGTCGCTCCCGGTGGACTTCCAGGGCGCCGCGCCCGACCGGTCCCTCCAGGAGGACTACAACAACACGTCCTCCATTCGATTCGGCGCCGAGCGCCGGTTTGATGGTGGGGCGGCCCTGCGTGTCGGCCTGGCGGCGGCGGCTTCGGCGGCGCCCCCCGAGACGGTCACCCCGCTCCTTCCGGAGCAGGATCGTCGCTACGGGATGATCGGCGGCCACCTGCCGCTGTTCAGCGGACTTGGCCTCGACGGCACGTACATGCGCGTTTCCTCGAGCGGCTCGCGTGGACGCATCGACGAGCGCGGTCCTGCGCAGAGCACCCAAACGACCGCCCTCTTGCTCAACAGCGGCGTGTACAACGTGTCCGCGAACGTCTGGTCGTTCAGCGTCAAGTACGCCTTCTAACCCACGCCCGGAGACATCAGGATGTATCGACTGAATCATCTCACCCGCGTGGCGGCACTCGGCACCCTCGCCCTCGTGGCGAGCTGCCAGACCGACAACGCGGTCCTCGGCTCCCCGTCGCTCGCGACGGGTGACATCTTCAAGAGCTACGTCGCCATCGGCAACAGCATCACGGCCGGTGTCCAGAGCGGCGGCATCAACGACTCCACGCAGCGGCAGAGCTACGCCCGCCTGCTCGCCGGCTCGATGGGCACACAGTACCACTACGCGTCGCTCAACATGCCGGGCTGCGTGGCACCCATCGCGAACACCCAGACGGGTGCGCGCGTGGCCGGTGCCTCCGGCGCCGCGTGCGCACTGCGCGCCGGCGCCTCGGTGACGGACGTGCTGAACAACGTGGCGGTCCCCAGCGCTCGCGTGCTGGACCCCGTGACGCCTTCCACGGTGGCCTCGAACCCCCTCACGACCTTCATCCTGGGCGGCAAGACGCAGGTCCAGCGGGCGCTCGACGCCCGCCCGACCTTCACGTCCATCTGGATCGGCAACAACGACGTCCTCGAGGCGGGCGGCTCGGGCATCCTCGTGCCGCTGGCCGGCGTGTCGGCCGGTATCGTCAGCACGCAGGCGCAGTTCCAGACGAGCTACGACGCCATGATCAAGCAGCTCACGGACAGCATGCCCAACCTCAAGGGCGTCCTGATCGGCGTGGTGCAGGTCAGCGGAGTGGCGCTCCTGAGCTCGGGTGGCCTCATCGCCTCCTCGCCGACCCTCCAGGGCGGCATCTCCGCGGCGGCCGGCGTGCCGGTGGTGATCCACCCCAGCTGCACGGGGTCCACGTCGCTCATCAACGTGCCGTCGTTCATCCAGGCCGTCCGGGCGTACGTCGTCAACCCGGCGGACCCCAAGGGACACCCGCCGTTCCTCGTGTGTGCCAAGGGTCAGGCAGGCTTCCCGGCCATCGTCGGCGACATCTTCGTCCTGGATGCGGCCGAGCAGGTCACGCTGTCGAGCGCGATCACGGCGTACAACGACTACATCAAGACGAAGGCGCAGGCCATCGGGTTCGCCTATTACGACCCGAACCCGCTCCTCGCGGCGCAGCGCGCGGCGGGCAACATCCCGCCCTTCCCGAACCTCGCCAGCACGTCCGCGACCTTCGGTACGCTGTTCTCGCTGGACGGCGTCCACCCGTCCGCGGCGGCCCACGTGCTGATCGCGAACGAACTGATTACGGCGATCAACGCGAAGTATTCGACGACGCTGAAGCCGGTTCAGTAGG
>JBDSTA010000094.1:0-6682 GCA_039928475.1 Gemmatimonadaceae bacterium
GTGCAGGATGTCCTTCGCGCCGCGTGCGGCGATCTCCTTGTGACCCACCTCGTGGGTTTCGAGCGACCCGATGAAGTCCTTCCACTGTGCCACGAGCGTCGGCGCGGCGTCCTTCGGCGCCGTCCAGCGTGGAAGCGTGAGGTCGGAGCGCATGCGCACAGATACCGCGTTCAGCGTGCAGTCCACGCCATTGTTCTTGGCGCGCCACGACCATCGCAGCGGCGACTGCGCCTCACCGAAGTAGCGGCCGCCCTGCGGCCCGAGACGGCGCATCTCGGCCACGAGCTGCTGCGCGGTGCTGCCCTGGATGTCGTAGTACTTCACATCGGCGCCGCCGGTGATGCCGGGCGGCATCTCGTCGAGGGCCGCGTTGCCGGTTCCGCCCGACGCGCACGCGGCGACCGCGAGCAGGATCAATGGGCTCAGGCGCATGCGGCATAATATGCCTCACTTCTTTCGGAAGGCGAACTTGATGGCCGGCGGCGTCATGCCGTCCGGGTACGTGAAGTTCACGCCGCCGAAACGCATCACGCCGGAAAGTGTGCCGGCCGACATCGTGCCCACATGGAGCAGCACGCCCCGCGGCCGCATGCCGTTCATGAATCCCCACGTAAGACCCGTGGGGGTGACGCTCAGGTAGGTGAGTTTCTGAACGTCCCGAACGCCGGGTACCGGCTCCGAGATCTGCTCTCCCGTCACGCGCCCCTCGTGTACCGCGATACGCAGGAGTACCGGTGGCCGGCCTGCCTGCAGCTCATCGTCGTTCATCCAGATCTGTCCCGTCCACTCGCCGATGTAGGCGCTCGCCTGCTCCGGTGTCGGGAAAGCCGTTGCGAGCAGGCCTTCCACTGTTTCGGTTGGGGGCGGGCGCCGCTCCGCCTCGGCGAGCTCCGCGACAATCTCGCGCGCGTTCGCCGGTGCACCGTATCCTGATGCTTCCACCTGGTAGGCGACGCGTGCGGCTTCACCGCGCCCCTCCATCAGCAGGTCTTCACGCACGTTCGTGAGCAGCTTGCGTGGGGGTACGATCGTCCCGCCAAGCGCTGCGCCGACTTTCGAGTAGTACGGGAGGATGCTCGTCGTCGGGGCAGCTGGTGCGGACAGCATGGAATAATCCGAGAAGACTTCGCGCAGGCCGAGATACATGCCCAGCATCGGCATCGACTCGTGGTTCTCGTGCGCGAGCTTCTCGCGATGCAGCATCCACGTCGCTGGGGCAGCCGCCACGAGCTGCTTCCATGTGTCGTCGGTCCAGCCGAAGCGAGCTTCGTAGGACACATAGCGCAGCGTCCTTGGCCTCGCGGCGCTCTCGACGAGCTTCCGGGCGAGCCAGTTCCCCCCGAGATGGATCGGTGTATCGAGCGCAATGACGCACGTATATGTCGAGCGCGTCGCGGCGGCGTACGTCGCGATGATGCCGCCGGACGAATGACCGATGAGTGTGCGCGGCGCCGCACCGCGGAACTGTGCATCCACGGCGGGCAGCAGCTCCCGCTCGATGAAGTCGAGGAACCGATCACCACCTTCGCTGAGGCTGCTCCCGCTCACCGAAAGGCCGGGCGGCGTCAGGTCGCGCAGGCGATTCGTGTTCTCGATCGCAACGATGATCGCCTCGGGAATCTGGCCATTGCGGGTGAGCTCATCGCTCGCGGCTGCCGCCGCGGGGAGTGATCCCTCACCGTCCAGCACGATCGTCACCGGGTATCGGCGCGACGCGCTGCTGAGCGCGAACGACGGCGGAAGGGCGAGATTGATCCGGCGCGTTTCACCGAGAATTGCCGACGCGATGTGAAACGCGCGACCGCCGCCGCCCCGCGAATCGCGCAGCGGCCTGGCGTCCGCAACGAGTCGCGGCTCCTGTGCGGAGGCGCCGAGCAACGGGAGCAACGGGAGCAACGGCAGCAGCGGCAGCAGCATCGAGCGGAGTCTCACGGATCCTCGCCGGTGGGGATGCCGGAGGATGCGTGCTGTGCGAGACGATGCGCACGCCCGAGGGACGGATGCACAGATCGGCGTGGCGAATGCACGCGCGGCCCCGTTGCATGACAGGGCGCGAACACGCACCATAGGCTCGTGACCGACCTTGCTGCGACGTGCCGCCAGCGAAACGCCGCCATCCTGCTCTGGCTGGGGGGGCTCATCGCGGCGATCGCCCTTGGCCTGTACGCCTCTCCGCCAGCGTTGCCGCCAGGCTCTGGTCGCGTCTTTCCCCGCATGTCCGCACCCGCGCCCGACGTGCGCACGCTGCTCTACATGCTGGGTATCGGCTCGATCGTGTGGTTCATGGCAGTCGTCGCGCTCCCCGCACTGATGTGGGGCGCGCGACGCGTGGATCGCGGCGGCAACCGCGCGCAGGCGGTGATCATCGCCGGCCTCGCGGTCGTCACCCTTTTCGCTGCGTCCAGCGCGATACAGTTCTTCATGCTGTTCCGCGGCGCGCCTGTGCGGCCGTCATTCCCGGAATACCTGCCTGCAGCGCTGCGCCAGGACCTGTTGCCATGGGTCGCGCTGGTGGGCATCGTTGCCGCGATCGAGTCGCGTCGGCGTGCGCGGGCCGGCGTGGTCGAGCACGAGCGCCTTCGCGCGGAAGTCGCGGAGCAGCGTCTCATTGCGCTGACGGGACAGTTGCAGCCGCACTTCCTGTTCAACACGCTGCAGGGCATCTCCACCCTCATCCATCGTGACGCGGACGCCGCGGACGAGATGCTGTCCAGGCTGAGCGACCTCCTCCGCGAGCTGCTTCGGCACCGCGAGAGCGGCCTCGTCACACTCGACGAGGAGATGCGCTTCACGCGCACCTTTCTCGAGATCGCGGAAATCCGCTTCGCGGACCGCCTGCGCTTCGACATCGAGGTACAGACGGCACTCGAACGCGCACTGGTCCCCTTGTTCATCCTCCAACCACTCGTGGAGAACGCGCTGTCGCATGGGATCGGCGCGCTGGCCGAGGGCGGTCGAGTGACGATTCGCGCGAGCCGTGACGCCGGCGCGCTCGTCCTCGAAGTGCACGACGACGGCACGGGTGTGGTGTCGGCACGCGAGGGAGTTGGCCTCCGCAACACGCGTGAGCGACTTCGTGCCTCATTCGGCGACGAGCAATCGCTCACGCTGTCATCGCGTTCTCCACATGGAACCGTGGCGCGCATCCGCCTTCCGTGGCGCGAGAGCCCTTCGTCGTGAACGTGCTTCGCGTTGTCACCATCGACGACGAGCCACTCGCGCGAGAACGCGTGAGCGCCCTTGCGCGCGAGACGCCGGGACTGGCGCTTGTCGGGGAGGCGCGCAACGGCCTGGAGGCGCTCGACGTTATCACGCGCCTCGAGCCGGACCTCATCTTCATCGACGTCGAGATGCCGGAGCTGGATGGCTTTGGCGTCATCGCGGCACTCGAGGTGAGCCGAGCACCTGCCGTCGTCTTCATCACTGCATATGAGCAATACGCGCTCCAGGCGTTCGAGGTGGACGCAGTCGACTACCTCCAGAAACCCGTGACGCGCGCTCGCTTCGCCGCCGCCGTCGCACGCGCCCAGGACCGCGTAGGCCAGGCCGAGACGCAATGGCGCGGTGTCGTCGCCGGCGCGGCGGCCGCGGGGCGCGCGCGCGGCCATCGCACACGATTCGTCGTGCGGCGCGGGAATCGCCACCACTTCATTCCCGTGAGCCATGTGGACTGGATCGACGCCGCGGACAACTACCTCCAGCTGCACGTCGGCGCGCGCACGCACCTCGCGCGCGGAACCATGAAGCAAGCCGAGGACGAGCTGGATCCCGCGCACTTCCTGCGCGTGCACCGCTCGGCGATCGTGGCCATCGATCGCATCGCGACGGTGGAGTCGTCCGACGCGGGGACGTGGGATATCACGCTGTCGAACGGTACGAGCGTGCACAGCAGCCGCCCATATGCCGCCCGGGTTCGCGAGCTGCTCCGTTAGCGGCCCCAACTCCCATGGCGAGCGCGTTTCGCGTCGCGCATCATTGTCTCATGCGATTCCTGCACCCGCTCGTCCTGCTCACCGCCCTTTCGGCATGCGCGCGGGCGAAGCCTGCGACCGGTAGCATGTCCGGCTGCTCCGGCCAGCCCACGTTCATCGTCAGCAATCGCTCCAACAGGGATGTCGATGTCCTGGCGAACGTCGGTAACGGGAACGGCCAGAACATCGGAACTGTGCGGGCCGGCGGAAACGACGAGCTCCTCCTGCCGGCCGGTACGACGAGCGCGTACTTCGTGTACGCCCGCGAGGGCGCCACCGTGGCGACGCGTGGCAGGGTGGACACACGCTACTCCTGCCGTCCCTGACCTGACGCAACTCTGACCGGCGCTCCGTTTCAGGCAGGAGTGCGCACGGCGATGATTAGGCAGGTCGCCCCGCACGGTGCGATGGGCCGGCATTGGCAACCAAGGCGAGCATGAGTACTCCTTCGCAACAGTGGTCGCGACGCGATTTCGTTCGTGCCGGGCTGGCGCTCGCCGCGGCGCCAGTGCTCGCGTCGTGCAAGGCGTCCACCGAGCCGGCGACTCCGCACCTGACCTCCCGGCCCGGGACGCCCTCCATCACGCCGGTGCGCGGAGTCAGCGTGCTCGGCCTGGAGGCGGATCGCGACGGCATCATGTACGTCCCCGCGACGTATGATCCCACCGTGCCGGCTGCCCTGTTCGTGGCGCTGCACGGCGCCGGCGGCACGGGCTATGGGTGGAGCAGCTATTACCCTCGCGCCGAGCAGCGCCAGATGATCGTGCTCGCGCCGACGGCGCGCGCACAGACGTGGGACATCGTGCGCGGCCAGCTGGGCCCGGATGTGTCGTACATCGATCGCGCGCTCGCGCACACCTTCGCGCGCTGTCGCATCGATCCGCGGCGTATCTGCCTCGGCGGATTCTCCGACGGCGCGTCCTACGCACTCGCGCTCGGCCTCGCGAACGGGGACCTGTTCACGCACCTGGCGAGCTACTCACCCGGCTTCCTCGCGCAGCCGGATCCGCTCGTCGGCAAGCCGAAGGTTTTCATCTCGCACGGCACGAGCGATCCGGTGCTGTCCTTCAACACCAGCCAGAACGTCATCGCGCCGCAACTGAGGTCAGAAGGGTACGACGTCACGTTCCAGCAATTCGACGGTGTGCACGAGGTCCCGCCCGCCATTTCCGAAGCGGCCCTGGACTGGTTTTACGGGAAGACGCCCGGATAGGCGCGTCCCCGTCGTCGCTGTGCTTGACACTGCTCCACCGGAGGCGCATCGTCACCCCTGCCCACCCATCAGGGAGAGTTCATGCGCGTTCGCCCAGTGTTCCTGCTGATTGCAGTTTCCGCATGCGCCTCCTCCGGCGCGCCGCAGAAGGAAGGCGCGGCCACTGACCAGACGGTCCGCATCATGGGCGCCGGCAACACGAACGTCACGCTGACGTCGAATGCGGGCGCGCAGGTCAGCCGCATCGAGGCGGCGCCGGACAGGGTCTGGCTCGCATTGCCGGGTGCGTATGCGAAGGTCGGCATTCCCATCTCTGACGTCGATACCGTCCGTCAGCGCATCGGCAACTCGGGGCTCAAGCTCCGGCGCCAGCTCAACGGCACGTCGCTCAGCCGCTTCATGGAGTGCGGCAGCACCCAGATCGGCGACAATGCCGACTCCTACGACGTGTTCATCACCATCAGCAGCACGGTGAAGAAGGACCCCGTCTCCGGCCTCTCCGCGCTCGAGACACTCTTCGAGTCACAGGCGAAGCCGGTCTCCTTCTCGCGCGAGTATGCGCGGTGCTCCACGAAGGGACTGCTCGAGCAGCGCATCGTCGAGGCCGTGAAGGAACAACTCCATTGAGGCGTCGCTGTCTCGTCGCCGCGTCGGCGGTCTTCGCGTCGCTGGCGCAACACGGGGACGCGCAGGAGGCGCGGTTGCGCAGCCAGGCACCGGCGCCTGCCTTCGGTGATGCCGACCGCATGGCGAAGCTGAGCTCCGCGTTTAACGAGATCGACCGCATGATGCGCGCGTTTGCGGAGCGCACGAAGGTTCCCGGCATCGCGTACGGCATCATCGTCGACGGCCGTGTCGTGCACATCGGCACCGCCGGGCTGCGCAACGTGGAGACCAATTCGCCGGTGGACACGCAGACGGTGTTCCGCATTGCATCGATGACGAAGAGCTTCACCGCGCTCTCCATCCTCAAGCTGCGTGACGAAGGACGGCTGTCGCTCGACGATCCGGCGGAGCGCTACGTGCCAGAGCTCCGTCGGCTGCGCTACCCGACGACCGACGCGCCGAAGATCACGATCCGGCATCTCCTGTCGCATTCGGCGGGATTCCCCGAAGACAATCCGTGGGGCGACCAGCAGCTCGCGGACACCGACGCCGAGCTCTCCGCGATGATCAGCCGCGGAATACCGTTCTCGACCTCGCCGGGCACGTCGTACGAATACTCGAATTTCGGGTTTGCCATCCTCGGGCGGATCGTGGCGAACGTGTCGCACATGCCGTACACGCGCTACGTGAAGACGCGCATCCTCGATCCGCTCGGCATGCGCGTGACGACGCTCGAGAAGGCGCAGGTGCCCGAGTCGCGTCTCGCGCACGGGTATCGCCGGCAGGATGACCGCTGGCTCGAGGAGCCACAGCTGCCCGATGGTGCGTTCGGGTCCATGGGCGGCATGCTGACGTCCGTGAACGACCTCGGCAAATGGGTGGCATTCATGCT
>JBDSTA010000095.1:0-4312 GCA_039928475.1 Gemmatimonadaceae bacterium
GTCCTGACCGGCGAGTTCACGGCGCTCGGCGTCACGCGCATGCTCGAGGCGATGAAGAAGGCGGCGCCGAAGTCGCGCTTCTATCAGGCGAGCTCCAGCGAGATGTTCGGCAAGGTGCTCGAGGTGCCGCAGCGCGAGTCCACCGGCTTCTATCCGCGCAGCCCGTACGGCGTCGCCAAGGTGTACGGGCACTGGATCACTCTCAACTACCGCGAGAGCTTCAACCTCTTCGCCGTATCGGGGATCCTCTTCAACCACGAGAGCCCGCGGCGCGGACTCGAGTTCGTGACGCGCAAGGTCACGGACGGCGCCGCACGCTGCAAGCTGGGCATCTCCACGGAGCTCGTGCTCGGCAACCTCGAGGCCCGGCGCGACTGGGGCTTCGCCGGCGACTACGTGGACGCCATGTGGCGCATGCTCCAGCAGGACGAGCCGGACGATTACGTCATCGCCACGGGCGAAACGTGGACGGTTCGCCAGCTGTGCGAGTTCGCGTTTCAGGCCGTTGGGCTCGACTATCGCGAATTCGTGAAGCACGACGAGAAGTTCGAGCGGCCGGCGGAGGTGGACCTCCTCGTCGGTGACGCCTCGCATGCGCGAGAGAAGCTGGGCTGGGAGCCGACGGTGCGCTTCCGGGAGCTCGTGGACATGATGGTGGCGGCCGACCTCGCACGGCACGCCAGCACGAAGTGACCACCCGCGCCCTCGTCACCGGCGGGAACGGCTTCGTCGCCCAGTGGGCGATGCGGGCCATGCTGCATCGTGGCTGGCGCGTCACCGCGGCTGGCGTCGGACCTCGCCCCACGTCAGCCGTCCTCACGGAGGACGAACACGCCGCGGTCGACTGGCAATCGATGGACGTCACCTCCCAGGCCGACGTTGCGGCCGTGGTGGAGCGGTCGGCGCCGCACGTCGTCCTCCACCTCGCGGCGATCAGCCACGTGATGGACGCGCTCAGTGACCCCGGGCGCGCGTACGAGGTGAACACCGTCGGCACCGTCCGTCTCCTCGCCGAAGTGCAGCGCCTTCGCGTCGCGGGCACCGCAGACCCCGTCGTGCTCGTGGTGGGCTCCGCCGAGCAGTACGGCCGGCACGCCAGCACCGAGATGCCGCTGGTGGAAGAGAGCGAGCAGTGCCCGCTCACGCTCTATGCGGCCTCGAAGGTGGCGCAGGAGGTCGCGGCCCGCCAGGCCTTCCGCAGCGACGGCGTGCGCGTCGTCTGCACGCGCAGCTTCAACCACTCCGGCGTCGGGCACTCGGCACATTTCCTCCTGCCGGCGCTCGTGGCGCGCGCCGGGGCGTTGCCGAAGTCGGGCGGGGCGCTGTTCATCGGCAACGGCGACACCGTGCGCGACTACCTTCATGTGGAGGACGTCGTCGAGGCCTACCTCGCGCTCCTCGACCGTGGCGTCGTCGGAGCGGCCTACAACGTCTGCAGTGGCGAAGGCACGAGCGTCCGCGAGCTCGCCACGGCCGTCTTGCAGCGACTCGGCGTCTCTGCCGACATTAGGACCGATGCAGCACTGACGCGTCCCGTGGACGTACCGGTGCTCGTCGGCAGCAACAGCAAGCTTCGTCGCGCGACGGACTGGGCTCCCCGCCGTTCGCGCGACGACATCATCGACGACTTGATTCATGCCGCGACGCGCTGATATCCACCGCATTCTCGTGATCGGTTCCGGGCCCATCGTCATCGGGCAGGGCGCCGAGTTCGACTACTCCGGCACGCAGGCCACGAAGGCGCTGCGCGAGGAGGGATACGAGGTGATTCTCATCAACTCGAATCCGGCCACGATCATGACGGACCCCGAGATCGCGCACAAGACGTATCTC
Organism: Gemmatimonadaceae bacterium; assembly: GCA_039928475.1. Lineage (GTDB taxonomy): Bacteria > Gemmatimonadota > Gemmatimonadetes > Gemmatimonadales > Gemmatimonadaceae > AG11. The sequence goes on from JBDSTA010000095.1 coordinate 1,834, forward strand.
GAACCCGTCACCGCGGAGTTCGTCGAGCTCATCATCGAGAAGGAGCGCCCCGACGCGCTGCTGCCGACCATGGGCGGCCAGACGGCGCTCAACGTCGCCATGGTGCTCGCGGGCAATGGTGTGCTCGAGAAGTACGGCGTGGAGCTCATCGGCGCGAACGCGCGCGCGATCGCCATTGCGGAGGATCGCAAGCTCTTCGGCGAGGCGATGGAGCGCCTGAACCTCGGCGTCGCGAAGGGTGGCATCGCGAACACGTTCGACGAGGCGGTCGCGCTGCTCGATGTCACGGGCTTCCCATCGATCATCCGTCCGTCGTTCACGCTCGGCGGTACCGGCGGCGGCATCGCGTACAATCGTGAGGAGTTCGAGGAGATCGTCCGCCGCGGCCTGTCGGAGAGCCCCACGAGCCAGATCCTCATCGAGCGCTCGCTCATCGGGTGGAAGGAATTCGAGCTCGAGGTCATGCGCGACCGCTACGACAACGTGGTCATCGTGTGCTCCATCGAGAACCTCGATCCCATGGGCGTGCACACGGGCGACTCGATCACCGTCGCCCCGGCGATGACGCTCACGGACCGCGAGTACCAGGTCATGCGCGACGCCGCGGTGGCGATCATCCGCGAGGTCGGCGTGGACGCCGGCGGGTGCAACATCCAGTTCGCCATCAATCCCGCCGACGGCGAGATGGTCGTGATCGAGATGAACCCGCGCGTGTCACGCTCGTCCGCGCTCGCGTCGAAGGCGACGGGATTCCCGATCGCGCGCATCGGTGCGAAGCTCGCCGTGGGCTATCGCCTCGACGAAATTCCGAACGACATCACGAAGACGACGCCGGCGTCGTTCGAGCCGGTGCTGGATTACGTCGTGGTGAAGACGCCGCGCTTCGCATTCGAGAAGTTCGCCGCGGCGAGCCCGCTGCTCACGACGCAGATGAAGAGCGTCGGCGAGTCCATGTCCATCGGGCGCACGTTCAAGGAGGCGTTCCAGAAGTCGCTGCGCGCGCTCGAGACGGGCCGCTCGGGATGGGAGGTCGCACCGAGGCTGATCGACGACCGGCTCGCCGACGATACCATCGAGACCCTCCGCGGCGCCCTGCGCCAGCCGACGCCCGAGCGCATCTACCAGGTGAAGCGCGGCTTCCTCATGGGCCTGTCGGTGCAGGAGCTGTTCGAGCTCACGTACATCGACCCCTGGTTCCTCGCGCAGATGCAGGAGCTCGTCGAGGCCGAGGCGTGGTACGTGGCGCTTCCGTCCACCGATGCGTCGTCGCTGCGTCGCATGAAGCAGCTCGGCTTCTCGGACCGGCAGATGGCCGTGTTGCGTGGCGAGACGGAGCAGGCGGTCCGCGCTTCGCGCTGGTCGCTCGGCGTCCGGCCGGCGTACAAGATGGTCGACACGTGCGCGGGCGAGTTCCCGTCGGCGACGCCGTATCTGTACGGCAGCTACGACGAGGAGAGCGAGGCGCCGCGCAGTGGTCGCAAGTCCGTCGTCATCCTCGGCAGCGGGCCGAATCGCATCGGGCAGGGCGTGGAGTTCGACTACTGCTGCGTGCGCGCCGTGATGGCGCTGCGCGAGCAGGGATACGAGACGATCATGATCAACTCGAATCCCGAGACCGTCTCCACGGACTTCGATACGTCGGACAAGCTGTACTTCGAGCCGCTCACGCTCGAGGACGTGCTCGAGATCGTGGACCGTGAGAAGCCCATCGGCGTGATCGTGCAGCTCGGCGGCCAGACACCGCTCAAGCTCACGCGCGGCCTCGAAGCGGCCGGCGTCAACATCCTCGGCACCTCGCCCGATGACATCGACGCGGCCGAAGATCGCCGCCGGTTCGAGGCGATCGCGCGCGAGGTCGGCCTCACGCAGCCGCCGAACGGGACGGTCACGAGCGTGGAGGAAGCGCTGGAAGCGGCTGAGCGCATCGGCTATCCGGTGCTCGTGCGTCCGAGCTACGTGCTGGGCGGGCGTGCGATGCAGATCGTGTTCGACCCCGCGTCGCTCGAGGAATATTTCGCGACCGCGGCGCGCGTGTCCGAGGAGCGTCCGGTGCTGATCGACCGCTTCCTCGAGGATGCGTACGAGGTGGACGTCGACGCATTGTCCGATGGCCACCAGGTGGTGATCGGCGGCGTCATGCAGCACATCGAGGATGCGGGCATCCACTCGGGCGATTCCGCGTGCGTGCTTCCGCCGTACCTCATCGGCGAGAAGGACCTCCAGACGATGCGTGACCAGACCGTCGCGATGGCGAAGGCGTTCAAGGTCATCGGCCTGATCAACGTGCAGTTCGCCATCAAGAACGGCGTCGTCTACGTGCTCGAGGTGAATCCGCGCGCGAGCCGCACCATTCCCTTTGTGTCGAAGGCGATCGGGCGTCCGCTCGCGTCGTACGCGGCGCGCGTGATGTGCGGCGAGACGTTGGCAGACATCGGCTTCACGGAGGAGATCATCCCGCCCTTCGTCTCGGTGAAGGAAG
>JBDSTA010000096.1:0-4209 GCA_039928475.1 Gemmatimonadaceae bacterium
GCATGAGGGCGGCGTCATCCGACGAGCCGCCGGCCGCAGGAGCGAATTCCTGCGGCCGGCGGTGACGGTCGGCGTCGTCGAGGGACAGCATGCCTCAGGTACGACGCGAGGCAGGCCCCTGGATCACCAGGCGATCACTTCTTCTCGGGTTCGGCCTTCGGCGCGTTCTGGTCGAGCAGTCCGCCCTTCGTCACGAGCTGCGCCGCCAGGACCGTCTGGATGACGCTCGCGATCTGGTTCGTGGTGGAGTTCGCGGCGCCGCCGTCCTCACCGTTGCCGGAGATGGTGACGAGCTTCGCCTCGGCGAGCGCCGCGGCGATGCCCGGCGCGATCAGCGGGATCATCTCGATCTGGCGATAGCGGAAGTAGCTCTCGCCTCCCGCGGCGATCGCCTTGTTGATCTTGTCGATGCTCTCGGCCTGCGCCGACGCGACGGTGCGAATGCGAATCGCCTCCGCTTCCGCGGCGGCCTGCGCCGTGATCGTCACGCGTTCCGCGTCGGCGCGCGCCTGCGCGATCTGTGTCGCGTCCAGCTCCGCGATGCGCTGGAGTCCCATCGCTTCCTGGCGCTTCGCTTCCGCCTGCGCGACGAGTGCCGCGTTCGACGCGCGCGTCTGCTCGAGCTCGCGCTGGCGATCGGAGATCGTTCGCTCGGCCTCGATCGTCGCTTCCTTCGCGCGCCGCGCCTGCTGCGCCTGCACGATGTCCGCGGTGGCCTGCGCTTCGGACGCCGACATGCGGCGGCGTGCATCCGCGACCTCGGACTGCACCAGCTTGATGTTCAGCGAATTGAAGATGAGCCCGAGATCCGTGAGCTCGCGCGAGCATGCCTTGCGGATGATGACCGCGAGCGGATCGTCATCGTCCTCGGACGACTCGAGTTGCTGCCGCTCGCTCGTCGTCATCGACAGCGAGCGCTCGGTCATGACGGCAAGCGCCGTCGCCGCCGCTGCGGCCGCACCCGGTGCCAGCGCGCGTGAGGACCGCGCCGAGAAGAGCTGGTCGTGCGTGAGCAGGTTGATGGCGCGACGTGCGGAGCTCGAGAGGAGGTCCGTGAGCGTGTTGATCTGGTCCGACTCCGGCTTCGCGAAGAAGCGGTTCGCGGCCGTCTTGATCATCTGGTCCGTGTCGCCGACCGACACGATCGCGGACGCGAGCACGCGCACCTTGATCGGCTGCGGCGTGCCGTTCTCGTCGAGGTCGGCCGTCTGGTCCGTGATGTCGAGGTCGACGTTGATGACCTTGGAGGAGATCGTCGTCCCGATGGTGAGCAGCGGGATCTCCTTCGACTTGCCGGGTCCGCGATAGATGACGGTGCCGCCCGCGAGCCAGCTCACGAGGCGGATGGTGCCTGCTTCGACGTTACGGAGGAACGACGCGACGATGGCTGGTATGACGACAAGCACACCGACGAGCACACCGCCGGCGATCATCAGGGTATTCATGGTGAGTCGAGGGGGAAAAAGTCGGTCATCGCGCGATCGCGGTGACCGTGCAGCGACCTCGTGCCGAATCGACATCCGCGATGCGTACGAGGTCACCCGAGCGGATGCGCACGCCGAGTGCGCGGTCGTCCGGGGTGAGTGTGGCGAGGAGCTGGATGACCTGGCCGTCCACGTCGACGGCGACGAGTCCGCACCCGTCAGCATCGAAGCCCGTGACCGCGCGCGCGTCGTCCTCGATCGCGCTTTCGAGCGTGACGGCAGGGCGCGACTCGAAGCGGAAGAGGAATCGCCAGATCGGCCCGAACAGCAGCGTCTCGAACGCCACCGCGCCGAGCAGGGCGGCGGCGATCTGGATCGGCTCGCCGAATGGTGTGGTGGCTACGCCGCCCGCGCCGAAGCCGACGAGGACGGAGAAGAGGAGTCGCGGTGAGAGGAGCGAGCTCCAGCTCCATCCGTTGCCGGATGCGGAGTGGTCGCCGTGGTGATGGCCTGCGTGAGCGCCGTGCCCCGCGTGACCGCCGTGTCCACCGTGTCCGCTATGCCCTGCGTGCCCACTGTGACCTGCGTGTCCACCGTGGGAGAGTCCGCCAATCGCCATCGCGCCGAGGCCGATGGCGCCGGTCGCGAGGGAGACCAAGTAGAGGTCCATGCAGTAAGAGATACCATCGGGGCGAGCCGGCGGACAGGTCGCCGGCCCCGGACCGCAGCGGCGCCGTGATGATGCGCGCGCGGGTTTGGTGACGCGTAACTCGTTCAATCATGCAGGGTTCCAGCGATGCTACTACTCGAAGCCGTCCACGCGCGCATGCGCACGAAGCACCTCAGTGCCGCCACCGAGGAGGCGTACGTCGGCTGGATCCGCCGTTACATCGCCTTTCACCAGAAGAAGCACCCCCGCGAGATGGGGGAGCCCGAGGTCGGCGCCTTCCTGTCGGACTTGGCCGTGCGCGGCCACGTCGCGTCCGCCACGCAGAACCAGGCGCTCGCCGCGCTCCAGTTCCTCTATAACGAGGTGTTGGGCCTCCCCCTCAACATCGGCGACGACGTCACGCGCGCGAAGCGCCCGCACAGGCTGCCCGAGGTATTCTCGAAGCGCGAGGTTGCCATCGTCCTCGCGCACCTGAGCGGGACGCCGCGCCTCGTCGCATCACTGCTCTACGGCGCGGGCCTGCGCATCGGCGAATGCATGGCGTTGCGCGTGAAGGACGTCGACCTAACGGAGCGCGTGCTGACGGTCCGCAGCGGCAAGGGCGGGAAGGACCGCATGAGTGTGGTGCCCGAGGCGGTCGTCGCCGCGCTCAGTGAGCAACTTGGCGTCGTGCGCGACCTGCATGCGCGTGACCGGGCGACCAACAGTGTGGTGGTCCCCGTGCCGACGGCGCTGGTGCGGAAGTACCCGCGCGCGAACACGGATCTGGCGTGGCAGTGGGTCTTCCCGGCCACACGGTTAGTGATGCGTGCCAGCGAGCTGACCGACCGCGACCTGGGTGAGAATACGTTCCCCAACGACGGGCGGATGGTGCGTTGGCACCTGCATCAGAGCGTGGTGCAGCGCGCGGTGGGGAATGCGGTGCGGAATTCGGGGATCACGAAGCGAGCGGGGTGCCATACGTTCCGGCATTCCTTTGCGACGCACCTGTTGGAGGCGGGGTATGACATCCGGACGGTGCAGGTGTTGATGGGGCATCGTGATGTGCGTACGACGATGATCTATACGCACGTAACGAAGCGGGGGTCGTTGGGGATACGGAGTCCGTTTGACGCGTTGGAATAGCGTGGCGGTTCCCCTGCAAGAAACCGGTCATCCCTGCAAGAAACCCACAGGGGCTATCTTGTGGTCTCGCAGGTACATGCGGAGTTTTAGGGGTGCGGGAAACGTTGCGGCTGTTCGGCAATGGTTTCGTCCCCCACAACAGAATAGGCGTTATGGAACACCCAGAGCTTTGATGTGAAACAAGCTGTCGATACCATTGTTGCGGTCTGCAACCTCCTGGCGAGTGACGCAATCGCCGCGGCGGGTAGCTTGATCAGCGAGTCTCCGTCATCGGACACGGCTTCGCCTCCGCTCCGGAATGCAGCCAAGTACCCGCTTAGCGGTGACCCGCCAACCAAGCGACGATACACATCTCGCCAAGCGACTGCTGTCTTCGTTCGCGATGGCTTCATTGATCGTTACAGCGGGGACCGGCTCGTCTTTCCTGGTGTGCTCCGTATCATTTCGCACTTCCTTCCCGTGGACTTTCCGTATCATCCCAACTGGAAGTATGGAGTTGGCCACGAGTGGTACTGGGACCTGTATGCGACCGTCGATCATCTGGTACCAGTGGCCGGACAGGGCGCGGACGACGTCACGAACTGGGTTACGACTTCGATGCGCCGAAACCTCTTGAAGTCCAATCGCGCACTGAGTGATCTGGGATGGTCGGTATTCGCACCTGGGGATACCGCGATGTGGGATGGGCAGATGTCTTGGTACGTTGACTTCATCGCAAGCCGGCCCGACCTTCAGCGGATAGCCTCGTTGCGCGGATGGGAACGGGCTGCCATCGCCGCAAGTGTTCCATAACGTGCGTTGCAGCAGTCGGGCGATCGATTGAATGCTCGCTTCGCTCGCTTTTATGAACTCGCCCGCAGCTGAACTTGGGCGTTATGCGGCGCGAGAGACAACAGCAACTGAGCTTTGAAGTGGTGGCGGCACGAGCTCAGTCGCACCAAGATGTTAAGCGATGCGGCATCATGGCCAGGCCATTGCGCCAGAGCCACG
>JBDSTA010000097.1:0-9950 GCA_039928475.1 Gemmatimonadaceae bacterium
GCGCGCTCGAGCGCGGCGACATCCAGTGCCCCGCGGAGCCTCGCCGTACGCGGCACGTTGTAGCCGTGCATGCCGGGGTTGGCCTGCTCCAGCAGCCAGAGCAGCTCCTGCGCGAACGACATCGGGACCGCGACGTCCTTCGCGCGCGGCTCGATGCCGCGCGCCGCGACGGCGGGACGTGCGTCGCCCAGCTTCGCGCGCTGCTCAGGCGTGAGCGCGGCGAGGCGCCGCTCGAGCTCCGCACGACGCTCGGCGAGGTGGTCTTTCCCCTTGCTCATGCGTTCGACGGCTGGTCGCTCGCGAGCGCGCTCACGGCGGCGAGTTGCACCTCGAGGTCGACGAGCTCCGAGAGGTCCGCAATGGTCGGCGCATCGAACAGGGAGCGCAACGGCAGGCGCACGCCGAACTTGCGGCTCAACTTGCCGAGCACGCGGATGGCCAGCAGCGAATGGCCGCCGAGGGTGATGAAGTTCTCCGTGACGCCAACGCGCTCCTTCTTCAGCACTTCGGCCCAGATCGCAGCGATCGCCTCCTCGGTCGCAGTGCGCGGCGCGACGAACTCGTCAGCAGCGTCCAACGCGTCAACGGAAGGATCCGGCAACGCGGCGCGATCGATCTTTCCGTTCGCACTCAGCGGCATCGCGTCGAGCATCACCACCGCGCTCGGCACCGTGTACTCGGGCAGCTTCGTCGCGACCCACTCCTGGAGAACCTGCGGCGTGATGCGTTGCGCATGCGCCTTGGCATAGTCGTCGCCCGTTCTCACGACGACGTACGCGACGACGCGATTGTCGCCGTCCGCCGCGCGCGCGACCACCGCGCACTGCGTCACTGCCGGATGCTCGGCAAACGCGAGCTCGATTTCGCCGAGCTCCACGCGGTAGCCACGAATCTTGACCTGGTCGTCCGCGCGGCCGAGGAACTCGATGCTGCCGTCGGCGAGCCGCCGCACGCGGTCGCCAGTCTTGTATGAAGGCGCACTGTCATCGCGTGCGACGCCCAGCGACGAGAGCGCGAGCTCGGGAAACTGCACGTCTCCCGCCAGCTCGACGAAGCGTTCGCGCGTGAGGTCGGCGTGCCCCAGGTATCCCCGCGCTACGCCCGCGCCCGAGATGTACAGCTCACCCGGCACGCCGACCGGCGCGAGGCGACGACGCGCGTCGAGCACGTGCAGCTGCACGTTCGCGAGCGGGCGTCCGATGGGCACTGTCTGCGCACCGGCAGCGCGCGCTGCGGCGAGCGACTCGCGCGTCACCTCGAACGTGCTCGCGCCGACCGTCGCCTCGGTGGGCCCATAATGATTCAGCACGCGACACGAGCCCGCGTCGAGCAGGCGCGTTGCGAAGTCGAGGCTCAGCGCCTCACCGCCCGTCACGATCCAGCGCGTCGGCAACAGTCCCGCGAGCTCGGCACCGCTCGCGCTCCCGACCAGCGCGCGAAGGTGGTTCGGCGTGATCTTGAGGACGTCGAGCGGATGCGCGCGCACATACGAAGCGTACCGCGAGGGATCCGTCGTCACGTCGGCGGGCATGATGTGAAGCGTTCCGCCATTGAACAGCGACGGAAAGAGGCTCGTGTTGCCGAGGTCCGCTCCGAGCGTGCTCACCATGCCGAAGTGCCATCCGGACATCGAGGCGCCCTGCCCCAGCACAGCGCCCACGGCGCGCGCATAGTGTACGACGTTCGCATGCGTGACGGCGACGCCCTTCGGAACGCCCGTCGATCCCGACGTGTACAGCACGTAGGCGACGCGTTGCGGATCCGCATCGATCGCGGGTGCCACGGCGTCGCCCTCGCTCGACATCTGCACGACATCGCTCGCCCGCAGCACCACGTGGGCGCCGCACTCCTCGACCTGCCGGTCCGCCCGCGCCTCCGGAATGTCCGGCATGACCGGGACATATGCTGCGCCCGCCTTCAGCACGCCGAGAATCGCGACGAGCAGCTCCACCGAGCGGTCGAGCGAGACGGCGACCATGTCGCCCTGCTTCACGCCACGCGAGACGAGACCGTTGGCGACGCGATTCGCGCGCGCATCCAGCTCGGCGTAGGACAACGTGCTTTCGCCCGACCGAACCGCCACCTGCCCAGGCGCGCGCGCAACCTGCTCGGCGAACAGCCTATCTATAGTAGTAGGGCTGCCGAGCTCGGTACGCGTCTCATTCCACCCTGCGAGCTCGCCCCGCTCGTCGGACGTCAATATCGGCAGCGACGACACCTTCGTCGTCGGATTCGCGACGGCGCTCTCGAGCACCGTGCGGATGTGGCCGAGGATGCGTCGCGCCGACGCCGCCGAGTAGAGATCCGATCGCGCGCGCAGCGTGAGTGCGAGCGAGTCGTCGCGCTCGGTCATGAAGAGCGTGAGGTCGAACTTCGTGTTCGTGTCGTCGGTGCCGAATGACGACACCTCCGCCTGGCCGATGCGCGAAGGACCGGACTCGGAGCCGCCGCCGAGCATCGTGAACACCACCTGGAAGAGCGGCGAGTGACTCAGCTGCTGCCCGCCCTGGAGTTCGAGCACCAGCTTCTCGAACGGGACCTCCTGGTTGTCGTACGCGCCGAGCGCGCTCGCGCGCACCTGCGTGAGCAGCTCGGCGAAGGTGGGGTCGGAGGAAAAGCGCGCGCGCTGCACGATCGTGTTCGCGAAGTAGCCGATGAGCCCTTCCGTCTCCGGACGCGAGCGGCCCGCGATCGGCGAGCCGACGAGCACGTCGGACTGGCCCGTGTACCGGTGCAGTACCGCCGTATACGCGGCGAGCAGCGTCATGTACAGCGTCGCTTCGTGCTGCCGTGCGAGCGCACGCACGCCCGCGAGCAGCTCGGGTGACAGCGTGATGCGCTCCGTGACCCCGCCCACCCCCGGCACCGCGGGGCGCGCGTAGTCCGTCGGCAGCTCGAGCACGAAGCCCGCGTCGCCGAGCTGCTTGCGCCAGTAGTCGAGCAACGTCTCGAGCTTCGCGCCGCTCAGGTGCTCGCGCTCCCAGATCGCGTAGTCGGCGTACTGGATCGGGAGGTCCGGCAGCATCGCCGCCTCGCCGCCGGTGAACTCGCGATAGAGCGCGGATAATTCGCGGAAGAGCACGTCGCGCGACCAACCGTCGAACGCGATGTGATGCGAGTCGATGTGCAGCACGTGGTCGGCGTCGGCGAGCTTCACGACCGTCACGCGCATGAGCTGGTCGCTCGCGAGGTCGAACGGCGTCGTCGCCTGCGCCTTCGCGATGCGCTCCGCCTCGGCGACGCGCTCCCCTTCCGGACGCGCACTCAGGTCGACGACGCGGAAGTCCACCGCGCGCGGCTCGTGAATCACCTGCACGGGATGCTCGTCGTGGAACGCGTACGTGGTGCGCAGGATCTCGTGCCGCGCGACGAGCGCGTCGAACGCGCGACGCAGCGCATCGATGCTGAGCGTGCCGGTGAGCCGCCGGGTGCGCGGCACGTTGTACGCGCTGCTCCCCGGCGACGCACGATCCATGAGCCACAGCAGCTCCTGAACGTACGAGGCAGGCAGCATCACCGCTTCACCGGTGTTCACGTCGTTCGACATCAGGCGTTCTCTCCCGGCGTCCGTATGCGATGTGCGTCTCGTGCGCGCGCGGTGATGCCCGCGGCGGGCGTGGCCGTCGCCGCGCGCTCCGAGTCCACGAGCACGGCGAGCTTCTCCACTGTCGGCGAGTCGAACAGCGAGCGCAGCGGCAACCGCAGCGCGAACTGCTTGCTGATCTTGCCGAGCACGCGAATGGCGAGCAGCGAATGCCCGCCGAGCGCGAGGAAGTCGTCCGTGACGCCGACACGCTCCTTCTTGAGCACGTCCTGCCAGATGCCGGCGAGCAGCGTCTCCGTCTCCGTGCGCGGCGCGACGTACGACTCCTCGGCTGACGCACCCGCTGCCGGCTCGGGGAGCGCCCGCTTGTCCACCTTGCCGTTCGCGCTCAGCGGCAGCGCATCCATCACCGTGACCGTCGCCGGCACCATGTGATCCGGCACGCGCTCGCGCAGCCATTCGACGAGCTTCTCCGTCGTGGGGCGCTCGGCGTGCGCGGTGGCGTAGTCGCTCGCGCGCCACACGACGTATGCGTCGAGCCGCAGCTCGCCGTCCACGTCGCGCGCGACGACGACCGCCTCCGACACCGCTGCATACTTCCGGATCTCGTGCTCGACGTCGCCGAGCTCCAGGCGATAGCCGCGCACCTTGACCTGGTCGTCGGCGCGCCCGAGGAACTCGATGGCTCCACTCGCCCGACGACGCACGCGGTCCCCGGTGCGATAGAGCCTTCTGTCGTTCCGAGCGGAGCGAGGAACCTGCACGAAGCGTTCAGCCGTCAACTCCGGCTGACCCACATACCCCGCAGCGATGCCATCGCCGCCGAGATAGAGCTCACCCGGCACACCAACCGGCACCTCATTTCCATGAGCGTCCAGCACATAGGCCTGCGTGTTCGACAACGGCGTGCCCACCGGCACCGTGATCGCGCCGGCATCGCGCTCGGCGACGACCGACTCCGCCGTCACCTCGAACGTGCATACGCCGACCGTGGCCTCAGTCGGCCCGTAGTGATTCAACACCCGGCACGTCCCCGCACCGAGCAGCGTCGTCGCGAGGTCCCAGCGGAGCGCCTCTCCACCCGTCACGATCCACTTGCGCGGCAGCACCTTCGCGAGCTCGTCGCCCTGCCGTCCCGCGATCAGCGCGTGCAGGTGGTTCGGCGTGATCTTCAGCACGTCCACCGGACGCTTCGCGATTGCGTCCGCGAAGCGCGATGGATCCGTGGCATCCGCCGACGGATACACCACGAGCGTTGCCCCGCTCGCGAGCGCCGGAAACAGCGACGTATTGCCGAGGTCCGCGCCGAGCGTGCTCACGAGGCCGAACGTCCAGCCGGAGAGCGTGCGAAGTCCGTCGCCCCCGATGCTCGGCGGGTTGCCGCCGAGCACGCGGCTCACCGCACGCGTGTAGTGCACGATGTTGCGGTGCGTGATGCCCACGCCCTTCGGCACGCCCGTCGAGCCCGACGTATAGAGGATGTACGCCAACGACTCGGGCGTCACGCTCACGTCCGGCTTCTCGCCAGCCTCGCTCGCGAGCGAGGCAGCGTCGCCATCGAGCGCGATCGTCGGCACGCCACTCGGAACGATTCCGGCGAGCGCGGACATCGTCACCACGGCGCCAATGCCACCCTCGCGGATGCGCTCGGCGACCTTCGTCGCGGGCAGCTCCGCCGCAATCGGCACGTAGGGCGACCCACTCTTCAGGATGCCGAGCAATGCGACGATCGCACCGGCGGAGCGGTCCATGTACAGCGCGACTGGCGCTCCCCGCTCGGCGACGACGGACTGCAGTCGCCGCGCGAGCTGGTTCGCCTGGAGATCGAGCTCGGCATGGGTGAGCGTGACGTCACCCTCCGCGACGGCCAGCTCCTGCGGTGCGCGCGCCAGCGCCTGCTCGATGAGCGCCGTGATCGTCGTGGCCGCACCTTCGTCCACCGCGGTCGCATTGCACCTGTCGAGCGTGCGCCGCTCCTCATCGCCGAGCAGCGGGATCGCCGAAATGCGCGACGCCGCATTGGCCACGACCGACTCGAGCACGTTGCGCAGGTGGCCGAGCATGCGCTGGATGGTCTTCGCGTCGAAGAGGTCCGAGCGATACTGGATGTGGAGCGCGAGGCCGTCCTTGCCCTCCGTGGTGAGGAGCGTCAGGTCGAACTTCGTCGCACCGAGATCCACACCGAAGGGCGCGAGCGCAATGCGTGCCATCGTGCTGGCCTGCTCGATGGTGTTCTGCATCGTGAACACGACCTCGAACAGCGGCGCATCGGAGAGACGTTCCTTCCCCTCGCGCAATTCGAGGACGAGCTTCTCGAGCGGCACATCCTGGTGGTCGTAGGCGCCGAGTGCACTGTCTCGCACCCGGCCGAGCAGCTCGGCGAAGGTGGGGTCGCCGGTGAAGTCACCGCGCACCACGAGGGTGTTGGCGAAATAGCCGATGAGCGGCTCCGTCTCCACCTGCGTGCGCCCCGCGCTCCCCGAGCCCACGAGGATGTTCGTCCGCCCGGTGTAGCGATGCAGCACCGTCATGTACGCCGTGAGCAGCGTCATGTAGAGCGTGGCGTCGTTCGCGCGACCGAGCGCCTTGAGCTTCTCGAGCGTCTCGACGGAGACGACGAGCCGCTCACGTCCGCCGGCGAAGCTCGTGGACGCGCTGCGCGGATGATCCGTCGGAAGGCCGAGCGGCTCGATGCCGGTGCCGAGCTCGGAGCGCCAGTAGGCCAGGAGCTCGTCGAGTCGCGCGCCGGCCAGCTGCTCGCGCTGCCAGATCGCATAGTCGGCATACTGGAGCGGCAACGCCGCGAGCGACGCGCGCTCCCCTGTGGTGCTCATCTCCGCGCGATACAGCGCCGAGAGCTCGTCGAACAGCACGGATGCAGACCATCCGTCGAACGCGATGTGATGCGTCTCGATGACGAGCACGTGATCCGTATGGCCCACGCGCACGATCGTGCAGCGGAACATGTGCTCGTCGGCGAGGTTGAACGGCACGCGCCCGCGTTCGCGCACGATGCGCTGCGCGTCGCGCTCGCTCGAGGCCTCCATCAGCCGCAGCTTGAACGGCGCCGGCGCATCGATCACCTGCTCAGGCTCGCCGTCGCGCGCGGGGAGGCGCGTGCGGAGCACCTCGTGCCGCGCGACCACGGCCGTCAACGCACGCTCGAGTGCCGAGATGTCGAGGGGACCGGACAGCCGCCGCGCCATCGGCATGTTGTACGCCGTGAGCCCAGGCGTCGCGCGGTCGAGCATCCAGATCAATTCCTGCGAGAACGACAGCGGGATGCGTGACGGCCGCGCCTTCACCGCGATCGACGGCGAGTACGACGCGACGTCCGCGCCCTCCTCGGCGAGGAGCGCGTCGAGCAGGTGCAGGTCGTCGGCGTCGAAGCCGCTGTCGTCGTGGTGTTCGGTCATGTCGTCTCGTGCGTCTGCTTCGCGGTGGCGCGCGTGGCGGCGAGCTTCGCGCGGTCCGCGGGGCTCATGCTGCGCAGCTTGAGCACCGCGCGCGCGACCGCCTCGGTCTGGCCGGGCTTCTCTTCGACCGCCAACAGCGCCATCGCCATGCCCCGAATGGTGGGATCCGCGAAGAATGCGCGAATGGGGATTCGCGCTCGAAGGAGGGAGCTCACGCGGGCGACGATGCGCGTCGCGAGGAGGGAATGGCCGCCGACGTCGAAGAAGCGATCGTCGCGCCCGACCCGCGCCTTGCCGAGCATCTCGGCCCAGACGCCCGCGATCACTTCCTCCACCGGCCCTTCCGGCGAAAGATACTCGGACGTCGCATGCTCGGCGGGAATCGCCGTGGGTACCGCTGCCGCCGGCATAGTGCCGCCCTCCAGCTCCTGCACCCTCGCGTCGGGATTGGCCGCGATCGCGTCCAGCAGGCGGCCGAAGCGCGCGAGCAGCTCCGCCGCCGCCGCATCCGACACGAGCGACGCCCGGTAGTGCAGCGACGCATGCAACCCATCGCCATCGTCGCGCACCGACAGCGCGAGGTCGAACTTCGCGCTGTCGAGCGCGAGCGAGATCGGCTCGGCGACAGCGTCGCCGAGGGTGCGCGCGTGCGCCGCGTCGTCCTGCTGGACGAACAGCGCCGAGAAGAGCGACGCCTCCGCGCCGGCGCCGGGCGTGATGCGGTCCATCAGCATCTGCTCGTACGGCATGTCCTGGTGCTCGTAGGCACGCAGCGCGCTGTCGCGAACGCGGCCGAGCAGCGTCGCGAAGGTGACGTCTGCATCGAACCGCGTGCGCATCGGTAGCGTGTTGGCGAAGAAGCCGATCGTGCGCTCCACCTCCTCCCGGTCGCGACCGGACACCGGTGAGCCGACGACGATGTCCTCCTGCCCCGACACGAGATACAGCAGCGCCTGGAACGCGGCGAGCAGCGTCATGTAGAGCGTGGCGTCGTGCGTCCGGCCCAGCGCCTTCAGTGCGTGCAGCGTGTTCGCCCCAATCACGCCCTCCACCCGACGACCTTCGCCCACCGCGCCGCGAGCCGCTGCGTCCGCCGGCAACGCGACGCGATCCGGCGCACCGGCGAGCTCACTCGACCAGAAGGCACGCAGGGACTCGAGCGCGGCACCGGCGAGGTGTCCGCGCTGCCACGCCGCATAGTCGCCGTATCGGGCGCCGGTCGCAGGCAGCGCGCCGCCTTCGTAGAGCGTGAACAGCTCGTCGAGGAGCACGGCGATCGAGCCGCCGTCGAACACGATGTGGTGCGCGACGAGCGCCAGGATCGCGTCGTCCCCGGACAGTCGCACGAGCGTCGCGCGCAGGAGTGGCGCGCGGGCCAGGTCGAACGGCTCCGTGGCTGCCCGGCGCGCGCTGGTCAGAGCCGCGTCTTCACGCTCGTCGTCGTCCCAGCTCGAGAAGTCCACGTCGAGCAGCTTCACGCGCGCCGTGTCCGCGATGCGCTGCACCGGCCCGTCGCTGCCCTCGTCGAAGCTCGTGCGCAGCGCATCGTGCCGCTCCGCCAGCGTCGCGAGCGCGGCGCGCAGCCTCGCGCCGTCCACGTGACCGCGAATGCGCAACGCCATCGGCACGTTGTACGTCGCCGAGCCGGGCGCCATCTGCGCCTGGAGCCACAGCATCTCCTGGGCGAACGAGAGCGGCGCCACCGACGCATCGGCACGCGGCACGATACCGTCGCCCGCCGGATCCGGCGCGCCTGCGGACGACGCCACGCGCTCCGCCTGCGCCTCCACCGTGCGCAGCGTGAACAGCTCGCGGAATCCGATGCGCACGCCCGTCGCCGAGTGGATGCGGCCGGCCACGCGCATCGCGAGCAGCGAATGTCCGCCGAGGTCGAAGAAATCGTCGCTCATGCCCACGCTGTCCGTGCCGAGCACGTCGCGCCAGATCTGCGCGATCTTCTCCTCGTTCACGGAGCGCGGCGCGACGAACGCCACCTCGGCGGGCGCGAGATCCATCGGCACCGGCAGCGCCTTGCGATCCACCTTCCCGCTCGGCGACAGCGGCAGCGTCGGCAGCTCGACGAGCGCCGCCGGCACCATGTACTCGGGCAGCGACGCGCGCAGCATGGTGCGCAGCTCGGCGCTCGACGGATGCTCGTCGCCGCGCACGGAGTAGTAGCCGATGAGCGCGGCGCCGCCCGGCAGGTCCTCGCGCGCGACGACGACGACCTCGCGGATGGCCGGGTGCGCGCTGATCGCGGACTCGATCTCGCCGAGCTCGATGCGGAAGCCCCGCAGCTTCACCTGGAAGTCGAGGCGACCGAGATACTCGACGACACCATCCGGCAACCAGCGCGCGAGGTCGCCGGTCTTGTACAACCTCGCGGGATCGATGCCCGGCGCCGGCCACATCGTGTAGCTGTCCGGCACGAACCGCTCACTCGTGAGCTCAGGCCGGCCCCAGTATCCGGCGCCCACCTGCACGCCTCCGAGATAGAGCTCACCGGCGACGCCAATCGGCACGGGCTGCATGCGCTCGTCGAGCACGTAGAGCTGCGTGTTCGCGACCGGGCGTCCAATGGGGATCGTGCGTCGTTCGTCGTCGCGACGGCACTCCCAGAACGAGACGTCCACCGCGCATTCCGTGGGGCCGTACAGGTTGTGCAGCCCGACGTTGCCCCCGATAACGCTGAAGAAGCGCTGCACGAGATCGTACGGCAGGGCCTCGCCGCTGCACATGACGTCGCGCAGTGAGTCGCCGCACTTCGACGCCGCCGGCTCCTCGAGGAACGCGCGCAGCATCGACGGCACGAAGTGCAGCACCGTGATGTTGCGCTCGCGAATGGTCTCGGCGAGATACTCCGGGTCGCGATGCCCACCCGGCTCCGCCATCACGAGCCTTGCACCGGCGATCAGGGGCAGGAAGAACTCCCACACCGACACGTCGAAGCTGAAGGGCGTCTTCTGGAGCACGGCATCGTTCGCGCCGAG
>JBDSTA010000098.1:0-3231 GCA_039928475.1 Gemmatimonadaceae bacterium
GAAAGACGCAGGCTGCGCAGGCGCTGAAAGGACGCTGTAACTGCAACAGCAGATGCCTTGCCGTTGCGGTTACAGCGTCCTCTGCGCTCGCGCAGCCTGCGTCTTCTGCGTGCGCCGTTGGTTTTACCAAGCCATTGACATAGGGGGTGGGGGTATGTCATATTATACCCCAGTAGGGTATCCTCCATCCCGCGAATCATGTCATCCACAGACCTCTTCGTCATCGTTGCCGGCCTCACCGCGATCGCCTGGGTGAACTGGTACTTCTTCCTCGCCGAGCGAAGCGGGGCCCGTGCCGTCGCAGCCGTTGCCGGCGCACGCCAGGAAGCGACCGTCGTCGTGCGCGGGGGCTATTCGCCCGCCGTCATCCACGCCGTCGCCGGCCAGCCCCTCCGCATCACTTTCGACCGCCAGGAAACTTCGGGCTGCTCCGAGGAGATCGTCTTCCCCGACTTCGGCCTCAAGCGCTTCCTCCCGGCGAACACCGCCACGTCCATCGACATCACGCCGCCAAAGGCGGGGACGTACGAGTTCACCTGCGGCATGGGCATGCTGCACGGCCGGGTGATCGCCGAATGACCGCGCGCGCCGAGAAGGTCGTCATTCCCGTGAGCGGGATGACCTGCGCCGCGTGCCAGAGCCGCGTGCAGCGCACGTTGACGAAGACTCCGGGCGTGCTCGACGCGAACGTCAACCTCATGATGGCCAACGCGACCGTGTCGTACGACCCGGACGCGGTGCAGCCCGAGGCGCTCGTCGAAGGCATCAAGGCGACGGGATATGGCGCCGAGATGCCGGTCGCCGATCGGACCGCGTTCGAGGAGCAGGCGGCACGCGATGCAGCGCAGACGGAGGAGTTCCTCGAGCTGCGGCGCAAGGCGATCGTGAGCGGCGCGATCGGCGTCGTCGCGATGTTCGCGCCGATGCTGCTCATGCACGCGGTGAGCGCGCGCGCGATGTCGTTCGCGCTGCTCGTCGCCGCGGTTGGCGTGATGGGCTGGGCCGGCCGCCACTTCTACACCCGCGCATGGGCGAGCTTCCGCCACCACTCGGCGGACATGAACACGCTGATCGCCGTGGGCACGGGGGCGGCGTTCGTCTACTCGCTCATCGCGACGCTCGACCCCGCGTTCTTCACGACCCGCGGCGTCGCGCCCGACGTGTACTACGAGGCGGTGATCATCATCATCGCGCTCATCCTCACCGGCAACGCGTTCGAGGCGCGCGCGAAGAAGGAGACGTCATCCGCGCTGCGCGCGCTCGCGAACCTCCAGCCGAAGACGGCGCGCGTCGTGCGCGGCAGCGACGAAGTGGATGTCCCGGTGGAGGACGTGCGCGCGGGCGACGTCGTGATCGTGCGTCCCGGTGAACGGCTCGCGGTGGACGGCGACGTCGTTTCCGGCGAGAGCGCGGTGGACGAATCCATGCTCACCGGCGAATCGATGCCCGTGCCGAAGGCGGCGGGCGCGCGCGTGATCGGCGGCACGATCAACCGCACCGGCGCGCTGCGCTACACGGCGACGACGCTCGGTGCGGACAGCACGCTCGCGCAGGTCGTGAAGCTCATGCGCGATGCGCAGGGATCGCGCGCGCCCATCCAGGGCCTCGCGGACAAGGTGAGCGGGATCTTCGTCCCGACGGTGATGTCCATCGCGATCGCGACGTTCGTGGTATGGTTCGTCGTCGCGGACATGCACGGCGTGACGGCTCCGGCCGTGCGCGCGTTCGCCGCGGCGGTGGCCGTGCTGATCATCGCATGTCCGTGCGCCATGGGCCTCGCGGTGCCGACGGCCGTGATGGTCGCGACTGGCAAGGGCGCCGAGCTCGGCATCCTCATCAAGGGTGGCGACGCGCTCCAGCAGGTGGGCACGGTGACGACCGTCGCGCTCGACAAGACGGGCACGATCACCGAGGGCCGTCCGACCGTGACGGACGTCGTCGTCGCCGCGGGCGCGACGATGGCCGAGCAGGAAGTGCTGGAGATGGCGGCGAGCCTCGAGACGATGAGCGAGCATCCGCTGGCCGACGGCATCGTGCGGTACGCGCGCGAGCGTGGCGCCGTGCTCGCTGCACCGGAAGGATTCCAGTCGCACAGCGGGCGTGGCGCGGTGGGCCGCGTGGGTGCGCGGGCGGTGGTCGTCGGCAACGAGCTCCTGATGAAGGACGAGGGCGTGGAGATCTCGGCGCTTCGCGACGCGGCGGCGACGCTCGCGGCGCGCGGCCGGACACCGATGTATGTCGCGGTGGATGGTCGCGCCGAGGGGCTGATCGCCGTGGCGGACCCGATCAAGTCGTCGTCGGTGGAGGCGATCGCGATGCTCGAGCGCATGGGGCTTGAGGTGGTGATGCTCACGGGCGACAACGAGCGGACCGCGCAGGCAATCGCGCGAGAGGCGGGCGTGAGTCGCGTGGTCGCCGGCGTGCTGCCCGATGGCAAGGTCGCGGAGATCAAGCGTCTCCAGGCTGAAGGCAAGGTCGTCGCGATGGTGGGCGACGGCGTGAACGATGCCGCGGCCATGGCGCAGGCCGTCGGCATCGCGATGGGCACCGGCACGGACATCGCCATCGAGGCGGCGGACGTGGTGCTCATGCGCGGCGACCTGCGCAGCGTCGCGCAGGCCATCCAGCTCTCGCGCCGCACGATGGCGACGATGAAGCAGAACCTCTTCTGGGCGTTCGTCTACAACGTGATCGGCATTCCGGTCGCGGCCGGCGTGCTGTTCCCGGCATTCGGACTCCTGCTCAACCCGATGATCGCGAGCGGCGCCATGGCGTTCAGCTCGGTGAGCGTCGTGATGAACAGCCTGCGGTTGCGCAACGCGCGCTTCTAACCTCTTCCGGAGCTCGATCGATCATGAAGGGACACGACCACAAGGCGGTCGCGGTGGATGCGGATGGCAAGGCGCGCAACATCAAGCGCCTGCGCCGCATCGAGGGGCAGGTGCGCGGGCTCCAGAAGATGGTGGAGGAGGATCGCTACTGCGCGGACATCATGACGCAGATCTCGTCCGTGCACGAGGCACTGCGCTCGGTGGGGCGCGAGCTCATGCGCAACCACCTGAAGCACTGCGCGATGGCGGCGATCAAGTCGGGGCCGGAGACGGCCGAGCCCATGTACGACGAGCTCGTGGACATGGTGTACAAGCACAGTCGCTAGTCCTTCCGGGCGAAACCGACCAACCTGCACCTCCTGCCTTCACCACAATACCTTTCCCCAGTGATCCGTAAAGC
>JBDSTA010000099.1:0-9438 GCA_039928475.1 Gemmatimonadaceae bacterium
CAGCTGGCAGTACTGGAGGATGACGTTGCCCTTCGTGGACGCGCCGTAGCCGAGGATGGTGCCGCCTTCCGCGCGGATGCGCGCGAGCGTGGCCACGAGTTCGTCGCGGTGCGTCTCGACGCGCTTCGCAAAAGCAGCGTAGGGTTCCGGCGTGTCGAGCTTCCATGCCCTCTCCTGCTCGACGAGCGCATCGATCGCCGCCTGGTTCGGGTCGTGCTTCGCGTCGTCGTGACAGGCGGCGATGGCGAAGCTGCCGCCGTTCACCGTGTTGAGCTGCACGTCGATCACGCGAAGCCCGCAGCGCGACAGCATCCACTGCACCTGCTTCAGCGCGTAGTACTCGAGGTGCTCGTGGCAGATCGTGTCGTACGCCGTCTCCGTGAGCATCGTGGGCAGGTAGCTCTGCTCGAAGTACCACACACCGTCCGGTGCGAGCACGGCGGCGATGTCGCGCACGAACGCGAGGGGGTCATCGAGGTCGTAGAACATCGCGATGGACGTGATGATCGACGCGCGCTGGTCTGCGAAGCGCGCCGCGAACGTCTTCGCCGAGAAGAACTCGGGGATGGCCTCGATGCCGGGCTGGTAATGCTTGCCGTACTTCGCGATGGTCGGGTCCATGCCCACGCGGTGCGCGTGCGTCGGCATGAAGGAGAGCGTGGTGCCGTCGTTGCTGCCGATGTCGAGCACGATGTCGCCGTCGGCGACGGGATACTTCGCGGCGATCGCGCGCGCGGTCGCCTCGAGGTGGCGCACCATCGTCTGGTTCAGGCCGGAGCGGTACCCGTAGTTCTGGCCGTACATCTCGCTCGAGTTGTACGTATGGCGGAGCTGCACGAGGCCACACGCGTCGTCGCCCGTGCACCGCACGAGCTCGAGTGGCCCGGAAGTGAGCGGCTCATCCGGCGACTTCGGGAACACGCCCGTGAGGCACTGCGTGCCGAGCGACAGGATGGGCTCGAGCGTCGCGCCGCCGCAGCAGCGGCAGGCGGCAATCGCGGTGGGCTTCATTGGCGTGGCGTGGCGGAAGGAGGAAGTGCGCGGACGTCGAACACGGAGCCCATCGAGGCATCGCCCACGCGCACGGCGAACACCTCGCGCGGGAAGGGATAGTCCTGCGGGTGATAGCGGTAGCTCGTCACGACGTAGTCCGCCTCGCCCTCGGAGCCGACGATCTCGACGCGCGCCCGGTCGTCCGGCTCGAGCATCGCGACGTTGAGTCGTCCCGGATACGTGGCGACGAAGATGCGCACGTGCGGCGATCGGTCGGTGTGCATGATGTACTCGAGCGACGGGCGGTAGGTGAGGCCCCAGTAGTCCGTCTCGAAGCGCTGGCGGACTGCCTTCATGTCGCTGCCGGCGAAGCGATTGTAGTAGAGGTGCTCGAACGGATGGTTGCGCGCCATGAACACGAGGGCCGGTGCGAGGCAGAGCATCACGGCCCCGGCGAGCGCCGCGTTCGTGAGCGCCGCACGCGATTCCCCTGCGCGGGCTACGGCGAAGTCGCGGATGCGCTCCATGCCCAGTGCGGCGATGTACACGAGCGCGGGATAGACGAAGAAGAGGTGGCGCCACCCGTCGTACAGCACTGGGCGAAGGACCATGCAGCCCACGACCGGCAGGAAGAACCACGCGAGCACGATGAGGTCGCGCTGCCGG
Organism: Gemmatimonadaceae bacterium; assembly: GCA_039928475.1. GTDB lineage: Bacteria > Gemmatimonadota > Gemmatimonadetes > Gemmatimonadales > Gemmatimonadaceae > AG11. The sequence goes on from JBDSTA010000099.1 coordinate 1,660, forward strand.
TCGCCGCTCACGTAGTCGCGCGGCCGCTTGATGAAGTCGGCGAGCGCGCTGATCGTCCCGGCAAGGAAGAGCAGCGTGATGACCGGCGGCGTGGTGACGAGCATCCACGTGGGCACGTAGTCGCGCGGCAGGTCGGACGCCTGGTAGACCTGGCCGCGGAAGAGGTTCGTGCTGCGGTACGGATTGCTCGTCGAGCCGGCCACCGCGTCGCGCACGATGCCGAAGTAGTCGATCTGGAGCACCGGCCACACGAGCGGCAGGAGGACGGCGACGCAGACGCCGTAGGCCACGAGGAGCCCCAACGTCCGCCATGCCGGTCGACGCGCGAGCGCGGCCAGGCCGGTGAGGACCATCGCGAAGCCGCCCAGCACGCGCGTGCCCAGCAGCAGCAGCGTCGTGAGCACATGCATGAGCATCGTGCGCCACTCGGGGCGCAGGAGCACGGAATCGAGCGTGAGGATCGTCGCGACGAACATCGTGAGGAACGAGATGTCCTTCACGTTGTAGAACGCGTGCGCGAAGAGCTGCGGGCTCGCGGCAAGGAACACCGTCGCGAGCAGTGCGATGCCGGGACGGAAGCGGCGCCGGCAGAGCGCGTTGAAGCACAGCACGCCGACGAAGAAGACCAGGAACGTCAGCAGGTGCCGCACGAAGAAGGTCGTGCGGATGTCGATCGGCTGGAGCGCGCGCTCGGTGCGCACCAGCAGGATCTCGAACAGCGGGCCGAAGCGCTCGTACGCCGGGCCGCCGGCCGCGCGCACGGAGTCCAGCGCAGCCGCATCCGGAACCATGTTGTCCACGTACATGATGCCGAAGCGCCGCGTGGGGATCTCGTCCCACGAAATGCCGTAATCCCGGAAGACCAGCAGGCCGACGAGCAGAAACGCGGCGAAGAATACGTACGTCGCAGCGGTGATCCCGCGCGATTTCATTGAAGTGATCATCTGCCTTCAGACGGCCGGACCCGCCCTTCGGCAACCAGATTCAGGGGGTGAGCGGGAGGCTCAGCAGCCGCGGCAGCGCTTCATGGTGACTGGTGCGCGTATGGCACGAGCGTGGGCAGGGAGTCGCTCGCGGCGCTCGAGGGACCGAACCGGTACCACGTTCGATTCCCGAATCGCGCGCGGAGCGCCTCGTCGTGCTCCCCGAGGTCGAGCACATACACGACCTTGCCGCTCATGCGGCCGTCGCGATCGATCCCGTTCCTCGGGAAGAACGGCCCGTAGAACGCCGTGCCCTCCGCGTCGCGCAGGAGGTCCTCGGCGCACGTGACGGGAAAGCCCCCGGGTGACTGCTGCTGGTCGAAGGCGAGTGCGCCGCGCACGAGGCGATCGAGGCGCCCCGCTTCGCGCGCGGGCGCGAGCGATTGCTCCTTCTCGATCGACGTACGCACGGCACAGGGCGATGCGGACACCATCAGCCGCGCCGTGTTGCCGCGGCTCAGCCCGAGCGCCCAGAGCGCGTGCTGGTTGCGCGACTCCTGGCCCTCGTTCACGAAGACGAGCGCATTGTCGAGGTGCGCGGCGCGCGCGACGGAATCCGGGCTCACGCGCAGCACCGGCGCCGTGCGACGGTACATGCGCACGCGGCCGGCGACGCTGTCGCTCATCCCGTAGGCGAGCCAGGCGATCAACACGCAGGCCGGCACGACGAGCAGCGCCGTCCGCCGCGCGGAACCATGCGTGCGCGCGGCGACCACGAGGGGTGCACGCGCCACGAGGATGATGAACGCCGGCACGGCCGTGAAGAGGAAGCGCGGCCCGCGGAAATTGCCGTCGTGCCAGTACAGCGCGTACGCGAGCGCCTGCGAACAGACCAGCGCGACGAGCAGCAGGTCCCACCGCGACGGACGACGCAGCGCGAACAGCCCCGCGATGACGATGCCGATCGCCGGCAGCGGCCACTCGAAGAGCAGCGTGTTGAGCTGGAGCAGGTACTTGGACGCGAACGTGAGCGCGCGCAACGGCGTGTGCGTCGTGCCGTATGGATCGACGTGGAAGCCGAGCGAGTGCGCGTTGCCGTAGAGCACCTCGTAGCCGAGGCGCATGGGCGCGCCCGTCGTCTTCCAGTTCACGTAGAACAGCACGGCGACGGGAATCAGGCCCGCCACCACCTGCACCGCGAGCGACGACGCCTTCGCGCGCTCCGTGCGGAGCGTCGCGAGCTGCGCGAGGCCGATCACGCCCGCGACGACGAGCGCATCGAGCGGGCGCATCGTGAATGCGGCGCCGAGCGCAAAGCCGATCGCCGCCGCGGAGCGGGTCACGCGCCGCGGGTCGTTCGTCGTCGTCCACGCGGCGAGCGACGCCATGGCCACAGCGGCCAGGAAGGCCACGGGAGTGTGATTCATGAAGCTCGCGCTCATGAACAGCGCGAAGGGCGCGAGCGCGAGGAGCATGGCCGCGCCACGCGCCGTCGCCTCGTCGTACGCCGTGCGCGCGAACGCGTACAGGGGCACGACCGTGAGCGCGAGCAACAGCGGGTTCACGAGCCACGCGACGCGGAACAGCGTGCCCAGCGCGAGCACCATCGGCCAGCCGATGGGAAACTGCGAGTACCAGCGCCCGCGCTCGATCATGTTGTCCATCCCGAAGAACTCGGGATTCGCATCGGGCGGGAGCGACAGCCGGCCGCTCAGCAGGATGTTCGCGTGGAAGAGCTGCGCGACCTCGTCGGCGTTGTGCGGCTGGCGGCCGAAGCAGTACACCGCGATCGCGGCACAGGCGACGAACGCGAACGCGCCCGTGACGAGCAGGAACAGCGGCGCAGGCATGCCGAGGATCGCGCCGCTCACACGCTCGATCGCGCGGGTGGTCGCGCCGGGCAGGAAGCGGCTCGCCAGGAACAGCGCGAGGATGATCGCCCCGCCGACGATCAGCCAGACGAAGAGCACATGGCCGTACCACGGCACGGCCTCGCCCCCCGTGAGCCGGTTCGCGAGCGGGTACATGCCCAGCGCGAACAGCACGAACGCGGCGACCAGTACTGCGATCGCCGCGCTCGAGGACCTCCTCGCGTCGTCACTCACGCGCTACGGGATCAACCGGTACTTCTCCACGCGCGTCTCGTCGCGCGCAGCAACGCCCGTCGTTCCCTTCTTCATCATGTCCTCGATCTCCGTGACCTCGCGCGGAACCTGCGAGATCCATTCGACACCCTGCGTGGTGGCGATGTAGTCGTCCTCGATGCGCACGCCGATGTTCCGGTACGTCTCCACCGCCTTCCGGAGCTTCGCGGCAATATCGCGATTGCGCGGCGTGTCCGGAATCTCCTCGAGGATCTTCTCGCGCACGTAGATGCCCGGCTCGATGGTGAAGGCACTGCCCGCCTGGATCTTGCCCGTATAGTAGAACTGCTCGGGGTCGTGCACCTCGAGCCCGATGCCGTGCCCGAGTCCATGCATGTAGAACAGTGTGTACTGCTCACACTGCCGCGGCTGGGCTCCGGTGGTGCAATCATACATCGCGCCCGGCGACTCGATGAGGCCCAGGCGGGTGAGCCCCGCCGCAAGCACCGCGTTCGCCGAATCCGACATCAGCCGCGCCGCATTGCCGATCGTCGCCTGCCGCTCTGCCGCCTTCTGCGCGTCGCGCACGAGCTGGTAGATGGCCCGCTGCTCGTTGGTGAACAGCCCACTCGCCGGCACGGTGCGCGTGACGTCCGCAGCGTAGCCATGGAACGACGCGCCGATGTCCATCACGACGAGGTCCGACGACCCGATGAAGCGGTCGTTCGCGTTGTAGTGCAGCGTGGTCGAGTTCGGCCCGGAGCCCACGATGCTCGAGAACGACGGGCGGTCCGACCCATTCCGGCGGAACGTGTACTCGATGAGCGCCTGGATCTCGAACTCGTTCATCCCGGGCTTCACCGCGGGAATCGCCTCGCGATGCGCGCGCACCGTGAGGTCGACGGCGTTGCGGATGAGCATGATCTCCGTTGCGGACTTCGTCCCGCGCAGCTGCTCCACCAGCTCGTTCACGACCGTGAGCTTTAGCGCGGGATGCTTCCGCTTGAGGCGATCGAAGAGCTGCTCGTCGGGCGTGCGGAACGCCGGCGAATTCTCGTCCTCCTGCGGCGCGCTCACCTCACCCACCACGCTGAACGGCATGTTCGTCGCCGCGAGCGAATCGAGCACCTTCTGGAGATCACCGCTCGGCCGGCCGCGAATGCCCGTGAGCGTGCCGACGCCGTCCACGCCCACGCGCGTCCCCGTCCACACCTCGCGACTCGGCTGCTTCGGCTGCACGAACATCAGCGCCGTGCGGATCGTGCCGTTCTGCTTCACCATCACGAGCGCCGCATCGGGCTCCTTGAAGCCCGTGAGGTAGTAGAACGACGGCGACTGCACGAACGACAGGTAGTCCTGCGGCGGTTCGTGCGCGCCAAGCGCGACGAACACGCCTTCCGGCAGCTTTCCCGCGAGGTCCAGCCGACGGCCCACGAACTCCAGCTGGGCCTGCGCGCCGAGCACCCCGGGCGCGGCCAGCGCAGCGATGGCGAGATGGCGACGAACGAAACGAATCACGAACCCTCCTTGCGCGTGCTCAACGAAAGAGCACGCCGATGACATAGAGCACGAGGCCGACGAGACCGCCGACCAGCGTGCCATTGATGCGGATGAACTGCAGGTCGCGCCCGATCTGCACCTCGATCTTCCTCGAGGCGTCGGTCGCGTCCCACCCTTCGACAGTGCGAGCGATGACTTCGGCCACCTCGGGGCGGTACTGATCCACCACGCCGAGGACGAGGCGCTCCACGGCCTCGTCTACATCCTTCAGCAGGGCGGGGTTCCCCAGGGCGCGCTCCGCGATGGCGCCGATCGCACGTTCCAATGGCTCCGGCGACGGCGCTTCCGGTCCAGCGTACTTCGCGAGCGACGTCTGCGCCGCGCCGAGCAGCGCGCCGGACAGCTCCTCCACGGCGGGATGCGAGAGGAGCTTCTCCTTCATCGCCTCCGCGCGCGCGATCGTCTCCGGCGAGGTGTGCAGCTTCTCCACGAAGCCGCGAAGCGCCTGGTCGAACTGCTCGCGCAACGGATGCTGGTCGTCCACGGCCATCTGCTGGAGCGTGCGCTCGATGCCGGCCACGATCTTCTGGTAGAGCTTGTCGTCCACCGCACCGGGCACCCACCACGGGCTTTCCTCGCCGATGCGATGCCGGATGAGCTCCTTGTTGTCGCTCACGATGCGACTCACGAGGTGCACCAGCTTGTCGAGCATCTCCTGGTGCCGGTCGTCGGTGGTCACGAGCGCGAGGACGTCGCCGAGCAGGGGAGCGACCTGCGCCTTCCGCAGCTGCTCCACGAGCGTCTCGTGCACCGTGGACTGGAGCTCCGCCGTGGGCACGGACTCCACCGCGCGGGCGACGCCGCCCGCGATCGCCCGCGCCACGCGCCGCTGGTGCTCCGGCTCGGCCAGCCACGTGGCGGCGCGCTCACCGAGGCGCATGCCGGCGAGCTGGCGTGCGATCACGTCGTGCGAAAGGAAGTTGTTCCCGACGAAGTTGCCGAGGCTCCGCCCGATCCGGTCCTTCCGTTGGGCGACGATCGCCGTGTGCGGGATGGGCAGGCCCATGGGATGACGGAACAGCGCCGTCACGGCGAACCAGTCCGCGATGCCGCCCACCATCGCCGCCTCCGCCGTGGCGCGCACGAGTCCGCTCCAGAACGGGGCGAAGTCCGGGCGCATGTGAACCAGCACCGACATGACGACGAACAGCACCGCGAAGGCGGCGAGCAGCGCCGTGGCGCGCCGCCGCATGATCGCATACTGGATGACCTTCTGGGTATCGTCCTTGACGACGAGCATGGCCGGAAAATATCGCGCGGAACGAATACACGCTCCCTTGCGCTCCTCTGGTTGCGACCCGCCGTCACCCGCCAGACATTTCGTCCCCATGCCCCAGCAACGCGTTTCCGTTCCCCTGAGGGAACAGCTCATCGCCTTCGCACCCGCGTTGCTGATGACACTGTTCGCGGTCTGGAGCGCCCAGCTGTTCATGCGCGCCGAGCAGCAGCGGCTCATGGTGCGGCATACCGAGGAGGTCCTTTCCGCGAACGCCTCGGCGCTCGCGCACCTGCAGGACGCCGAGACGGGAGAGCGCGGGTACCTCATCACGCGCGATCGCCGGCAGCTGGAGCCGTACCGCATGGGCCGCGACTCCGCGGCGCTCGAGCTTGCGCGGCTCGGCCTCCTCACGGCAGACAACGATCGCCAGCAGCGGACTCTCGCGGGCCTCAAGCCGGTCGTCGCTCGCCGCCTCGTGTTCCTCGACACCGTGATCTTCCTGCTCGACCAGGGAAAGGCAGACAGCGCCATGGGCGTGGTGCAGGCCGGCCGCGGCATCGCCCTCATGGACAGCGCGCGACACCTCTTCAAGCAGATCCGGTCCGAGGAGCATCGTCTGCTCGAGGAGCGGGCCGAGAACGAGCGTGCCTCCCAGGAGCTCCTCAAGTGGGTGCTCGCCACCGCCGTCGTTCTCTCGGCGATGCTGTCGTATTTCGTGTCCACGAGGTTCTCGCGCCATGCGGCGCGGCATGCCGCCGTCTCCACGGAGCTCTCGCGGCGGAACGACATCCTCCAGGAGCAGGCGCTGGAGATCGAGCTCACGAACCAGCAGCTCCAGGAACAGCAGCTGGAGCTCGAGATGAGCACCGACCAGTTGCGCGAGCAGGCGACGACGCTCACGCACACCACCGGCGAGCTCCGCCAGGCCAACGCGGCGAAGAACATGTTCCTCGCGAACATGTCGCATGAGCTGCGCACGCCGCTCAACGCGATTGCCGGCCACGTGCAGCTCATGGAGATGGAGGTGCACGGGTCCGTCACCGAGCCGCAACGCGTCGCGCTCGACCGCATCGCGCGCGCGCAGCGGCACCTGCTCGCCCTCATCAACGACATCCTGAACTTCGCCAAGCTCGACGCCGGGAAGCTCGCGTACTCCATCGAGGAGACGGACCTGTGCGTCGTGATGCGCGACGTCACCAGCATGGTCGAGACGCAGCTGACGGCCGCCGGCCTCAAGTTCGACAACACGCTCGCGGACGAGCCGTGCATGGTCATGGCGGACGCCGAGAAGCTGCGGCAGGTCCTCATCAACCTGCTCGGCAACGCGGCGAAGTTCACCCCGTCGGGCGGCCGCGTGGCGTTTCACATCGACGAGGTGGACTCCGACGCGAAGAACATCGCGCTCTGCGTGAGCGACACGGGCATCGGCATTCCCGTGGACAAGATCGAGCAGATCTTCGATCCCTTCGTGCAGCTCTCGTCACTCAACCACGGGCCCAACCAGGGCTCCGGGCTCGGCCTTGCCATCTCGCGCGAGCTGGCGCGGGGCATGGGCGGCGACCTCACGGTGACGAGCAGCGTCGGCGTCGGATCCGTGTTCTGCCTGACGCTCAAGCGGGCGCGGGGCGCGCCGGATCGGCGCACCCCGCGGCACTCACATCTGTCCGTCCCCGTTCTCGAGTGAGCGCCAGAGGTACCAGCTCGCGACGGACGCATACGGCCGCCACTTCGCGCCGATCCTGAGGACATCCTTCGGCAGCGGGCGCTTCTTCAGCCCGTAGGCCTTCTGGATCGCGTTCTGGATGCCGAGGTCGAGGTCGGGCAGCACGTCGGGCCGGCCGAGGCGGAACATCAGGAACATCTGCACCGTCCACCGCCCGATGCCCTTCACCTGCACGAGGTGCTCGATGATCGAGTCGTCGGTCAGGCGCCCCAAATGCGCCAGCGGGAGCGTCCGCTCGACGACGCGCGCCGACAGGTCGCGCAGGTAGCC
>JBDSTA010000100.1:0-4300 GCA_039928475.1 Gemmatimonadaceae bacterium
GGTTCGGCGCCGAGCGTGTGTTCGACACGTCGCTGTCGGAGGAAGGGATCATCGGGCGCGCCGTGGGCATGGCCGTGAACGGCCTCGTCCCTGTGGCGGAGATCCAGTTCCGGAAGTACGCCGACCCCGCGCACGAGCAGCTGAACAACACGGGCACCATGCGCTGGCGCACCGCGAACCAGTTCGCCGCGCCGATCGTGGTGCGCATGCCCGGCGGCTTCGGCAAGGACGTTGGCGACCCGTGGCACTCGCTCTCCGGCGAGGTGACGTGGGCGCATGCGCTTGGATGGCAGGTCGCGATGCCGTCGAATGCGGCAGATGCGGTTGGCCTGCTGCGCGCGGCGATGCGCTCACCGAACCCGACGATCTTCTTCGAGCATCGCTCGCTGCTGATGACGTCCGACGGAAGTGCGCGCTACCCGGGCGACGATTACGTGCTGCCCTTCGGCGTGGCGAACGTGCTCGCCGAGGGCAGCGGCGTCACGGTGGTGACGTGGGGCGCGATGGTGCATCGCTGCGTGGACGCGGCGTCGCGCTTCGCCGGCGACGTGGACCTCCTCGATCTCCGGACGATCATGCCGTGGGATCGCGAGCGCGTGCTCGCCTCGGTGCGAAAGACGGGCAAGTGTCTCATCGTGCACGAGGACACGACGACGGCGGGCTTCGGTGCCGAGATCGCAGCAGTGCTCGCGCGCGAGGCATTCTGGAGCCTCGATGCGCCGATCGAGCGGCTCACGGTGGATGACGTGCCGATGCCGTATCATCCGGTGCTGCTCGAGGCGGTGCTGCCGGATGCGGAGCGGATCGCCTCGCGCATCAAGGTGTTATTGGAAACGTGATAGTGCGGGTTTAACCACAGAGGACACAGAGTACACACAGAGGACACAGAGGGCGCACCGTTGTCGCCCCGAGCGTGCTGATTGTCGCCCCGAGCGGAGCGAGGGGCATGAACCTGCAGTTCTCTGTGTCCCCTGTGCGCTCTTCCTCCGTGTCCCCTGTGGTTACGCTTGACGAATCCGCCAGTGTGCCCTAGGTTGGCTGGAAGCAACACCTCTCCCTCTCGGAGCAATTCGATGCGCTTCGCCACCCCTGTCACCCCCGTCGCCCTCGCGACCGACTTTCGTCGGCCGATGGACGTCGTCGTGGGCGACGGTCAGGTGTACGCAGGCATCGAAGTGATGTAGCGACTAACGTCGCCGTCCTTCCGGAGCGATTCTCGCCCCGCCTGCGCAGCCCCGCAGGCGGGGCGATTCCGTTTACGGACATTTTCGTCAAAGGGTCCCAATGAGTTCGATAGCAGAGAGTACAGATCCACCGAATGACGACTCGCCGTCGGTCTGGGCGGCGATTCGCGAGGCACTCGCGGGCGCGCACGGCCGCGACTTCACCGAAGGTCCCATCGGGCGCGCGATCTTCATCCTCGCCGTGCCGATGGTGCTCGAGATGCTCATGGAGAGCATCTTCGTCGTCGTCGACGTGTTCGTCGTCGCACACCTCGGCGCCAGCGCCGTGGCCACGGTCGGGCTGACCGAATCGTTCATGACGATCCTGTACGCCCTGGCCATGGGCGTCAGCATCGGTGCCGGTGCGATGGTCTCGCGCCGCGTGGGCGAGAAGGACGCCGACGGCGCAGCGCACACCGCGGCGCAGGTGATCCTGTTCGGGCTCGTTGCCTCCCTCGTGCTCGGCGGCATCGGTGCGATATTCGCGCCGAACCTGCTGCGCATGATGGGCGCGACACCCGACGTCCTCGCGAACATGGCGTTCACGCGCATCCTGCTCGGCGGCTGCGCGAGCGTGGTGATGCTCTTCCTGATCAACTCGGTGCTCCGCAGCAGCGGGGATGCCGCGACGGCCATGCGCGTGCTGTGGATCGCCAACGGCATCAACATCGTGCTCTGCCCGACGCTCGTGTTCGGGTGGGGACCGTTCCCGGAGATGGGCATCGTTGGCGCTGCGCTCGCGACGACGATCGGCCGCGGCACGGGCGCACTGTTCGCGTTCACGCGGCTGCTCAAGCCTGCGTCGCGCGTGCGTGTACGCAGGCCGCACTTCCACTTCGATCCTGCGCTGATCATGCGCGTGATCAGGTTGTCGTCGGCAGCGACCTTCCAGGTCTTCATCGGGATGGCAAGCTGGGTCGGGCTGGTGCGCATCATCGCGGAGTTCGGGAGCAATGCGCTCGCGGGCTGGACCATCGGCATGCGGTTGATCGGCTTCGCGCTGCTGCCGTCGTTCGGCATGGCCAACGCCGCGGCCACGATGGTCGGCCAGTCACTCGGTGCGAAGAAACCGGATCGTGCCGAGGCCGCGGTGTGGAAGGCGGGGCGCTACAACGTGTTCTTCCTTGGCGCGATCGGGTTGCTGTTCCTGATCTTCGCGAAGCAGATCGTGGGAATTTTCACGCCCGATGCGGCGGTGGCGCAGTATGCCGTGGCGTCGCTTCGCACCATCTCGTGCGGCTTCCTGTTCTACGCGTACGGCATGGTGCTCACGCAGGCGTTCAACGGCGCGGGCGACACGAGGACGCCGACGTGGATCAACCTGGGCATCTTCTGGGTCCTGGAGATTCCGCTCGCGTGGTTGTTGTCGCACACGTTCGGCTTCGGTCCCCAGGGCGTATTCCTCGCGGCGACGCTCGCGTTCTGCCTCCTCGCCGTCGTGAGTGCGGTGGTGTTCAGGCGCGGCGGCTGGAAGGCCAGCATCGCATAGGCTGTCGGTGCAGTGAAGACGGCCGGATCCCTCGGGGTCCGGCCGTCTTCAGCGTCGAAGCTCGTCAGGCGGCGACGATGTCGGTGGAGGCGGACCCGGCCATCGGCGTGACGAGGCCCTGGTGACGCGCCCAGATCTCGCCGCACACCACGACGCCACTGCCGAGCTTCACGAGCGGCGCGCTGATCGTCGTCTGCGCCTCGTCCGAGCCGACGTGCGAGTGGTCACCGATCATCGTCGTGCCCTCGGCCACCACGGGTCCGGCGACCTCACACCCGGTGCCGAAGGTGAGGCTGCTCTCCCCGATCACTGAACGCGTGAACACCGCTTCCTCACCGGCGAGCAGCACGTCGCAGCGCACCGCGCCGGCGATCGCCGATCCGCGACCCACGCGCAGCGTACCGGACACGATGAGGTCCACGCCGACGACGTGTCCCGGAGGAATGGTGAGGTCGCCCGTCACCACCCAGCGCGAGGCGAACACCGTGACGTTCCTCGGCGGCGCCATTGGGCGCAGCTCGCGCGCAGCCACGGTGCGCGCGCGCGCCGGCCCAACCGTCTCGATACGTGGCGCACCAAGTCGCTGGAAGCGCGCGCCCTCGGCGAGCATCATGGTGCCCGAGCTCGATGCGCGTCCCCACAGCGTGGAGTCCTTGCCGACGACGAGCGCGCCGCTGGCATTCACCCAGCGCAGCACCTCGCAGCGCGGGCCCATCTGGACGTCTCCGCCGGTGAGCACCGCGCGGAATACGCAATCCTGTACCGCGTCGAGACGCCCGCTGGTGTAGAGCTCCTTCAGCACCTGCACCCCGGCGGCTACTTCGAGATCGCATTCGGCAATGACAACGAGACCCTGGGTGACCTGCTCTGCGGTGGCGCGCTCGAAGACTCGCTTCGGCCGCGGCGATTGGCTCGCGTACCACACGCCTGAGCCGTCCGGGAGCGTGTCCACCCGGGGTTCCTCGTCTTGCGTGTCACCACGGAGCGCGACGAGGCGCGCATTCACGAATTGCTGGAACGACTGGGCGAAGTAACGGATGTCCGCGGCCGCGCTGGCGACCTGTAGCGGACCTACATCGGTTCGCCCGAAGTGCTCGTGCATGGCCGGTGCGCGCGCGATCAGGAACCAGCAGGCCGTCGCGAGCAGCAGCAGTATGGCGACGAGGAACGTCATGCCTGCACGCTCCCGGGCGGCAGCCCGCATTCAGGATCGCGATAGCGCTGCGTCTTGTTCCACTTCATCTCGTGGTCGCCGTTTGCATTTCGCTTGCGGCGGCGGAAGGTGAAGATCGAGCGCACGACCGCGACCTGGCTCACGAAGAATCCGAACAGCAGGAAGGGCAGCAGGCGCACGCGGCGATTGTGCCCGTCCAGTCGCGCGGCGGCCGCCACCTCGAAGAACGCCGCGAAATTGCCGACGGTACTGAACGAGGCGATCACCAGGACGGCGATCCACGTGTTGACCGCGTGTCCCGCATACCAGAGGATCAGCGCGAGCATCCAGCCGAGCAGCGTGAGGCCCGGCACGACATAGACGCCAAGCAGCAGCAGGGCGTCGACGCGCTGGCGGCCTCGCAGGTCGCCGCGC
>JBDSTA010000101.1:0-3063 GCA_039928475.1 Gemmatimonadaceae bacterium
CGGCGATCGCAAGACACCAGAGCGCATCGCCAAGCTCCTTCACGACGGCATCGCGATCGAGGGCGCGGCCCTGCATCACGTGCTTGCGAACGTGCCCGAGCACCTCGCCCGCCTCCTCCGCCAGGCCAGCGGCGGCGTCGAGCAGGCGCTGTGCGTCGTCGAGCGCGGGGTTGACCGTGCGCGCCGCCATTTCCTGATATCCGTCGAGCGCGTTCGATGCGCTCACGAGTACGTCACGCGCGGATCCGCCTTCGCATACGCGACGTCCGTGATGAGGTTCACCAGCACGAACACAGCGCTGAGGAAGAGCACGGAGCCCTGGATCGCGGGCAGGTCGCGGCGCGCGATGGCGTTCACGACGTAGCGCCCCAGGCCGGGCCACGAGAAGATGGTCTCGGTGAGGATGCTGCCGGTGAGGTACGCGCCGAAGTCGAGTCCGAGCACGGTGATGATCGGGATCATCGCGTTGCGAAGCGCGTGTCGTGACACCACGAGCCGCTCGCTCAGTCCCTTCGCGCGCGCGGTGCGCACGTAGTCGGCGCCGAGCGCGTCGAGCATCGCGGAGCGCGTCATGCGCGCGAGGAACGCGATGGAGCGCATGCCGAGGGCGAGCGCGGGCAGGATGAGATAGCGCGCACCGCCGAACCCGGAGGGCGGCAGCCAGTGCAACGTGACGGCGAAGAGCAGGATGAGCAGCAGGCCCACCCAATAGACGGGAAAGCTGATGCCGAGGTACGCAACGCCGAGTCCCACGCGATCGATGAAGCCGCCGGGATTGCGCGCGCTCAGCACGCCGAGCGTGACACCAAGTACCGTGGCGAGCAGCATCGCCGCACCCGCGAGCTGCAGCGTCTTGGGGAAGCGCTCGATGATGTCGCGCTTGATCGGCCGGTTCGTGATGTACGACTTGCCGAGGTCGCCCTTCACGATGCCGCCGAGGTAGTGCCCGAACTGCACGGGGAGCGGATCGTCGAGGCGCAGCTCGGCGCGGAGGCGCGCGATGGTCTCCTCGTCGGCACGTTCGCCGACCATGGCCTGCACGGGATCGCCGGGCGCCACGTAGAGCAGCAGGAACGCGACGACGAGCACGCCGAAGAGCGTGGGGATGGAGAGGAGAAGTCGCCGGAGGATGAATGCGCTCATTTCACGGTCACCGTCTTCGTGACGCTCGTCCAGTTCTGCCCGTTGAAGATCACGGGCGGCGTGAAGCCCTTGATCCAGGGCTGGATCGCGTAGAGCTCATTGTAGAAGTACAGGAAGATCATCGGCGCCTGCTGGAACGCCAGCTCGTCCGCCTGCCTGTAGAGCGCGATGCGCTTCGCGTCGTCCTGCTCGCGGCGCGCGAGCGTGACAAGGCTGTCGAACTGCGCGTTCTCGAAGAAGGAGTTGTTGCCGCCGACGCCCTTGTTCGCGCTGTGCAGCAACGGGTAGAGGAAGTTCTCGGCGTCGGGGTAGTCGGCGTACCAGTCCTTCACGAAGAGGTCCGTCTCCCCCTTTCGCGCGGCGGCGCGCGCGGCGGCGCTCTCGCGCTGCACGATCCTGATGCGGATGCCGGAGAGCGCGAGGTAGCCCTGGAGCGTCTCGGCGATGCGGACGTAGATCGGGTTGGTGGACGTCCACAGGTCGAGGTCGATGCCGTTCGGGAAGCCGGCCTGGCGGAGGAGTGACTTCGCCTTGAGCGTGTCGAACTCGTAGCCCTTGCGCGTGGTGTCGGAGCCGGGCAGCTCGGCGGGAACGACGCCGGCCGCGAGCGCGCCGCGTCCCGCGATGAGGTTGCGCACGAGCACGCGGCGATCGATGGCGTGGTTGAGCGCCTGCCGCACGCGCACGTCCTTCAGCGGGCCGCGCGTGGTGTTGATCGCGACGTACACGAGCTCGAGCGATGGCGTGGACGCGAGGAGCTTGCGTCGCTCCGTGTCCTCTTCCCAGCTGCGGATGTCGCCCTGCGGGATCTGGAGGACGTCCACGTTGCCGCTCTCGAACTCGGCAACGGCGGTGCTCGGCTCGGCGAGGATGCGCGCCTTGAGCGAGTCGGCCTTCGGCGCGCCGCCCCAGTAGTCCTTGTTGGGGACGAAGAGGAGATAGTCGTCGTGCTTCCACTCGACGAGCTTCCACGGGCCGGTGCCCACGGGATTCTCGCCGAAGTTGGCGGCGACCTTTTCCGGCGCGATGGAGGCGACGGGCATCGCGAGCAGCTTGGGGAAGATCGCGAACGGTTCCTTGAGCGTGACGACCACGGTGGAGTCGTTCGGCGTGGCGAGGCCCTCGATGGAGGTTGCCTTGCCGTCGGCGAATTCCTTCGCGCCCCTGATGGGATAGAGCGGCCAGCCGCGTCCGCCCTTCACCTTCGGGTCGAGCACGCGCTGCCAGCTCGTGGCCACCTGTCGTGCGACGAACGGCGTACCGTCCGTGAACTTCACGCCGCGGCGCAGGTGGAAGGTGTACACATTGCCGTCGGGCGAGACGTCCCAGCTCGTCGCGAGGCTCGGCAGGACCTGCGCGTCAGGGGTGAAACGCGTGAGCCCGTCGAACAGGTAGCCCACGGCGCGTCCCGTGGGGACGTCGGTGGACAGCGCCGGGTCGAGCGAGCGCGGGTCGTACTGGTCCCGCGAGTCGATCACGGTTCGCCGGCTGGCCCCGTCTCCTCCACCTCCGCAAGCGGACAGGAGCAGGGCAGCCGACACTACGGTCAAACAGCGCATGACGTTCTGGCGTAAGCAGTTGACAGCATGGCGGAGGCGCGAGAACTTACGCGCGTCAGGGAGCAGCGTCAAACGAACCGCGCCCGCCGGATGTGACTCGCCGAGCGGGCGTCTTTCGTCCGTAGCTCTGCAATTTGCGTCCCTTCGCCGTCCGCTGCCCAAAGCGCGGATGCGTCCCCATACCGATACGCAGCATGGTCGACCCCAGGGATCGTTTGCCACGCCCGACAACGCCACGCGACGGCTACGTCTACCGGCGGAAGCTCGGCGCACGTGAGCTCATCCCGGCGGTGGGCGCGGGCATCGTGACGGGCATCGCGGCGTTCTACGTCGCGAAGCTCTTCCTCGAGCGCACTCCGCA
>JBDSTA010000102.1:0-6796 GCA_039928475.1 Gemmatimonadaceae bacterium
GCTCGGCCTTCGCATCAACCAGCAACTGAACTTCGACGCGTTCTACGACGCGGGCAACATCTGGGCACGTCCGCGTGACTTCAATCCCACGCGACTCTATCGGGGCGTCGGCCTCGGCGTGTCGGTCGTGACGCCACTCGGTCCGCTCGGCCTCGACTACGGCTGGGGACTGGACCGTATCGAGAACGGTGTCCGCAAGCCAAAGGGTATGCTTCACTTCAAGCTCGGCCAGCTCTTCTAACCTGGAGTCCTTCCTGATGCGTTCGTCCATTCGCGCGGTTTCCCTCGCGCTTGCCCTCATCGCCGGTGTTACGGCCACCGCTTCCGCGCAGTCGCAGAAGCTGGCTTACATCCAGTCGTCCAAGCTGCTCGACCAGGCCCCTGGTCGTGCCGCAGCGGAATCGCTGTTCAACAAGGAGTCGGACGTCTACCGCGCCGAGATCAAGCGGATGAGTGATTCGCTCCAGGCCATGGTGGCGGCCTTCGAGAAGAAGCAGGCAACGCTCACGGCCGCGCAGCGAGAGGCCCAGGGCCGCGACCTGCAGGGCCGCGAGGCGGGTTACCAGCAGCGCTCGCGGGACCTGGAGCAGAAGGCGCAGCAGCGTCAGGGCGAGCTCGTGCAGCCGATCCTGGACCGCATCAAGCTGGCGATCGAGGATGTGCGTGTCGAAGGCGGCTACTCGTTCATCTTCAATGCCGACCAGAACTCCCCGATCGTGGCACTCGACAAGAACCTCGACATCACCGAGCGCGTGCTCGCAAAGCTGCGCGCTGGATCCCCGAGTGCCGTGAAGCCCGCCGCCGGCGCTGCCGCGCCGTCGCCCGCGGGCGTGACGCGTCCCGTTACGCCGCCGCAGTACTGATTCGTGGCGGACGCCCCACCTCGGGGAATTGACGCTGGCGGTGAGGGTGCACCACAGACCCTCACCGCCTCGTCCATTGCGGCATCCGTCGGAGGTACGCTCGTGGGCGACGGCGCAACGATCGTGTCGGGCATCGCGCCGCTCGACCGGGCACAGGCGCATCACCTGACCTTCCTCGCAAGCGCGAAGTACGCACCGCTGCTCGCCGGCGTGAAGCCGGGCGTGCTGCTCGTGACGCCTGAGCTCGCGCAGACGGAGGGGGACGCACGTGCGCGCGTGATCGTGGCGAGCCCGCACGACGCGATGTTGTCGCTGCTTGCGGCACTCTATCCTCCCGCTGCGCATCGTGCCGGCATTCACGCGACGGCGGTCATCGGCCGAGGCGTCGCGCTGGCGGATGACGTGGCGATCGGGCCGTACGTCGTTATTGGTGATGGCGCCCGGGTCGGTGCGGGTACGAGCGTCCATGCGCACGCCGTGATCGGTGCCGGCGTGACCGTTGGCGACCGCTGCGAGCTGTACGAGGCGGTGACGCTCTACCCGGGCACCATGCTCGGCAACGGCGTGCGCGTGCATGCCGGTGCGCGCCTCGGCTCCGACGGGTTCGGGTATGTGTTTCGGAACGGCTCGCACGAGAAGATTCCGCACGTGGGCCGCTGCATCATCGGGGACGGCGTGGAGATTGGCGCGAATACGACGATCGACCGCGGCAGCATCGACGACACGATCGTCGGCGCGGGCACGCGTATCGACAACCTCGTGCAGGTCGCGCACAACGTGCGCATCGGCAAGCTGTGCCTGATCATGGCGCAGGTGGGCATCGCCGGGTCGGTGCACGTGGAGGACGGCTGCATTCTCGCGGGGCAGGTGGGCGTGTCGGGGCACCTTACCGTTGGGAAGGGCGCGCGGCTCGGGGCGCAGGCCGGCGTGTTCGGCAACATCCCCGCGGGCGAGACGTGGTCCGGCTACCCGGCCCGCCCGCACCGCGAGGCGCTGCGCGCCCAGGCGGCGATGTTCAGGCTGCCGTCTCTGATGCGGGTGCTCGAGCGCCTCGTGAATCGCGATCCATCGGCGAACGACTGATGCGCCGCACCATCGCGAAGCCCGTGGATGTAGTGGGCATGGGGCTCCACCTCGGCGTCGCATGCACGTTGAGGTTCACGCCGGCGCTCAGCGGCACTGGCATTCGCTTCCAGCGCCGAGACCTTCGGGGTGCGGCGCCCATTCCGGCACTCGCCGACCGGGCGATCCTCACCGAGCGGCGTACGCAGCTCGGCGAGGAGCCGAATGCGGTGCACACCGTGGAGCATGTGCTGGCGGCCGTCGCTGCCCTTCACATCGATGACCTGCTCATCTCGCTCGACGGCCCCGAGCCGCCGATCATGGATGGCAGCGCCGGGCCGTTCTTCGACGCATTGAAGGGCGCGGGCCTGGCGGAGCACCCCGGCTGCGTGAAGTCGGGCCGGATCACGGCGCCGCTGCGGATGGAGGACGGAGGGTCGGTCTACGAGGCATTCCCCGCGGACGATCTCCAGCTCGAGGTCTCGATCGACTTTCCGCACCCGCTGATCGGGACGCAGCGGTATTCGCTGGCGGTGACGGAGGAGAGCTTCGCGCGCGAGCTTGGCTTCGCGCGTACCTTTGGCTTCGTGCACGAGGTGGAGTACCTGCGCGGCCGCGGGCTCATCCAGGGCGCCTCGACGCAGAACGCGGTGGTTCTCGACGACGGCGGAGTGGTGGAGAACACCCTGCGCTCGCCGGACGAGTTCGTCCGGCATAAGATGATGGATTGTGTTGGTGACCTGGCGCTCGCGGGGCTGCGCATCAAGGCGCGGATCGTGGCGCATAAACCCAGTCATCGCGGCACGGTGTTGTTCGTGCGCGCGCTGCAGGCCTCGTTGGCGCAGGAGACCCAGGTGCTCGGTATCGAAGAGATCATGAAGGTGCTTCCGCACCGCTACCCGTTCCTGCTCGTGGATCGTGTGATCGAGATCGAGCCGCAGAAGCGGATCGTCGGGATCAAGAACGTGACGATCAACGAGCCCTTCTTCCAGGGTCACTTCCCTGGGCATCCCATCATGCCCGGCGTCCTGATCGTCGAGGCGATGGCGCAGGTGGGCGGCATGCTGCTCATGGGCGCCGTACCCGATCCACAGAGCAAGGTCGTGTACTTCACGTCGCTCAACAACGTGAAGTGGCGGAAGCCGGTGAAGCCGGGCGACCAGCTGCGCTTCGAGCTGGACCTGCTGCAGGTCCGTGGCCCGATGTGCCGCATGCAGGGGGTCGCCAAGGTGGACGGCGAAATCGTGTGCGAGGCGGAGATGAGCGCGATGGTGCGCGACAAATGACCGCTGGCATTCACCCGACGGCGATCGTCAGTGCGGATGCGAAGGTCGGTGCGGACGTCGAGATCGGGCCCTTCGCCATCATTGGCGAGGGGTGCACGATCGGCGACGGCTGCGTCATCGCGCCGCGCGCCACGCTCGAGCGCAACGTGATCCTCGGCGCGAACGTGAAGATCGGGATCGGGGCCGTGCTCGGCGGCGATCCCCAGGACCTCAAGTTCAAGGGCGAGCACACGACAGTGGAGATCGGCGACGGCACGACGATCCGTGAGTACACGACGATCAATCGCGGCACGTCGCACTCGTACAAGACGTCGGTTGGCAAGAACTGCTTCATCATGTCGTACGTGCACCTCGCGCACGACTGTCATGTGGGCGACGGCGTCATCCTCGTGAACAGCGTGCAGCTCGGCGGGCACGTGACGGTGGGCGACAAGGCGATCATCGCCGGCGCGAGCGCCGCTCACCAGTTCGTGAAGATCGGGCAGTTCGCATTTGTCGGCGGGTGCTCGCGCATCTCGCAGGACGTGCCGCCGTACGTGAAGGCCGTGGGCAACCCGATCAAGCTCTATGGCCTCAACAACGTAGGCCTCAAGCGGAACGACTTCCCCGAGGAGGTCGTCCGGGAGCTCAAGCGCGCGTATCGCCTGTTCTTCCGGTCGGAGCTCAACATCACGCAGGCGAAGGAGCGTGCGGCGTCCGAGCTCAAGCCGTACCCCGAGGTGCAGGAGCTGCTCAAGTTCCTCGAGGAGAGCGGGCGCGGGGTGGTGGACTGAGCGCGCGTATCAGGACCGGCGTCATCGGCGCCGGCGGGCTCGGGCAGCATCACGTTCGCATCCTGCGCGACATGCAGGGTCCGGACTTCGCCGGGTTCTACGAGTCGCGGGCGGACCGCGCCGAGCAGATTGCCAGGGACCTCGGGGTGGTGGCGCACCCGACGCTCGAGTCGCTGCTCGACAACGTGGACGCGGTGACGATCGTCGTACCGACGCCCGCGCACTACGCGGTGGCGAAGCAGGTGCTCGCGCGCGGCATTCATGCGATGATCGAGAAGCCCATCGCGGCCACGCTCGAGGAGGCCGACGAGATGCTCGCGCTCGCGGCGAAGCACGGCGTCGTGCTGCAGACCGGGCACGTCGAGCGCTTCAACCGCGCGATTCGTGCGGCCATCCCGTACGTCGATCACGCGCGCTTCATCGAGAGCGACCGCCTCGCACCGTTCAACCCGCGCGGCTCCGACGTCGCGGTCGTGCTCGACCTCATGATCCACGACATCGACCTCGTCCACACGCTCGTGGGCGGCAAGGCGGCCAGCGTGAGTGCGGTCGGCGTTCCGGTGCTCACGCCGTTCGTCGACATCGCGAACGCGCGCCTCACGTTCGACTCCGGCGCGGTCGCGAACATCACCGCGAGCCGCGTGTCGCGCGAGCGGATGCGCAAGGTGCGCATCTTCCAGCAGAGCGGGTACATCTCGCTCGACCTGGGCGCGGGCAACGGCGAGTTCTACCGCCTGCGTGGCGACGTCGATGTCGCGGCGCTGGCGAGCGCGCCCATCGCGCTGGAGCAGTTCGTCGAGCGGATCCCCCTCGAGGCCGAGGAAGGAGAGCCACTGCGCCTCGAGTTCGAGAGCTTCCTGGCGGCTGTTCGAGGCGACGCACCCGTCGCCGTGACTGGCGAGGAGGGCCGCGACGCGCTGGCGGTCGCGCTCCAGATCGTGAGCGACATCGAGCGCTCGCTGCCCGCGCTGGCGCGGACGCGCACGGACCCGCGTGCGTGAGATCCTGTTCGTCGCCGGCGAAGTGTCCGGCGACCTGCACGCGGCGGGAGTAGCGCGCGCGTTGCGCGCGAGCCAGGCCCCCTTCGCGCTCGTCGGCGTGGGGGGCGATCGAATGCGCGATGCGGGAGTCGAGCTCATCGAACATGCGGAGCGCCTCGCGGTCATGGGGTTCATCGAGCCCCTGAAACGGCTGCCGCAGTTCCGCCGCCTTCGCGACACGCTGCGCGCGCGCATCGAGGGCGGGAACGTCGCGCTCGTGATCCTCGTGGACTATGCCGGCTTCAACCTCAAGATCGCCGAGCTCGCGGCGGTCGCAGGCGTGCCGGTGCTGTACTTCATCACGCCGCAGGTGTGGGCTTCGCGCCCGGGACGCATGGCGAAGCTTGCGAAGCACGTGACGCGCGCCGCGGTGATCCTGCCGTTCGAGGAGAAGCTCCTGCGCGCGAACGGCGTGGAGGCCACTTTCGTCGGCCACCCACTGCTCGACCGCGCCGCGACGCTGCCCGACCGTGACACGGCACGCAGGCAACTCGGCATCGGACCCGACGACGTGCTGCTGGCGCTCTTTCCCGGCAGTCGCGCGCAGGAGATCTCGCACCACCTCGAGCGGTTCGTCGCGACGGCGCACGAGCTCGAGCGCCGCATTCCGCGGCTGAAGGTGGTCGTCGGCGCAGCGCCGCACGTGAGCATCCCGGCGGAGCGCTGCCCGTATCCGCTCGTGCACGGTGCGTCGTTCGAGTTGCTGCGCGCTGCGGACGCCGCCATGTGCAAGAGCGGCACGACGACGCTCGAGGCAACGGTGGCGCTCTGTCCCATGGTCGTCGCCTATCGCACGGACGCGGTCACCTTCTGGCTCGCCAAGCGCATCGTGAAGATCCCGTTCATCGGGCTGGTCAACGTGCTGGCGGGGCGCGAGGTCGCGCGCGAGTTCGTGCAGGACGACCTGGACCCGATGCACGTCGCGGACGAGCTCGAGCCACTGCTCGATCGCACGAGTCCCGCGCGCGCACGCATGATCGAGGAGCTCGCACGCGTGCGCGCGACCCTCGGGAAACCCGGCGCCGCGGTGCGCGTCGCCGAGATTGCGCTGTCACTCGCGAGCGCCGCATGAGCGATGACCGGAAGGTGCGCTGGATCGTGCGTGGCGGTGCGGCCCTCCTCAGGGCGCTTGCATCCACCTGGCGCATGCGCTCGCACAACGCCGAAGGTCTGCACGCCGCGCGCGCGCGCGGCGACCGCGTGATCTTCGCGCTCTGGCACGGTGAGCTGCTGCCGTTGCTGTGGCAGCAGCGAGGAGACAAGGTCGCCATCGTCATCAGCGACCATCGCGATGGCGAGATCATCGCGAAGATCGCCGAGTCGCTGGGGTATGCGACGGTGCGTGGGTCGTCATCGAAGGGCGGCAGCCGCGCGCTGATCGGGTTCATGCGCGCGATCGACGAAGGCTATGACGGTGCGATCACACCTGACGGTCCGCGTGGGCCCGCGCGCGTGTTTGCACCGGGAGCCGCGGTCGCGGCGCAACGCACCGGCGCCTACATCGTGCCCATTCGCGCGGTGGCGGCGCGCTCATGGCGCCTGAAGAGCTGGGATCGGTTCCTCATCCCGAAGCCATTCACGCGCGTCGACGTGCATTACGGCGAGCCAACGCGTGTGATCGCCGCATCGCCGCGCGAGGCGGCGGAGCAGGCGCCGGCGCTCCAGGCGCTGCTCGATTCCGTGCCGGGCTCGTGACGCGGTGAGCGTCGTCGAAGACATCTGGTATGGCGACGGATGGCTCGCTGCGACAGCGCGTGCCGCACTCACTCCCG
>JBDSTA010000103.1:0-7324 GCA_039928475.1 Gemmatimonadaceae bacterium
AGGAGCGCGCCCTGTTCCGCCGGCTGGCCGTGTTCGCCGGTGGCGCATCGCTCGAGGCGACGGAAGCCGTGGCGCGCGATCTCGTGCGCGATGCAGATACGTCCATGCCCGCGCTCGAGCTGGTGTCGTCGCTCGCGAGCAAGAGCCTGGTGCAGTCGGAGCAGCAGCCGGACGGCGAGCCGCGGATCGTGATGCTGGAGACGGTGCGCGAGTACGGACTCGATCGCCTCGCGGACAGCAGCGACGCGATGGAGGCGCGGCGTGCGCACCGCGCGCACTTCGCCGCGTTCGCACATCGTGCGGCGGAGGAGCTGCGTGGGCCGTCGCAGCGCGTGTGGCTCGACCGGCTCGAGCGAGAATACCCGAACCTGCGCGTCGCGCTCGACAGCGGGCTCGCGGAGCCGGGCGATGGCCTGATCGACGCGGCACAGCTCGCAGTTTCGCTGTCTCGCCTCTGGCTCACCCGCGGACCACTGCAGGAGGGCGACGCCGTCGTGCGGCGCATCCTCACGGCGCTCGAGCGCGCCGACGGGCCGGAGGTGGATGCAGTCCTGCATGCGCGAGTGGTGACGAGTGCCGCGCATCTAGCGGGCTCTCGCAGCGTCTTCCCCGAGGCGCGCGACCTGTTCGCGCGAGCGCTCGCCCTGTATCGCCAGGTGAACGATCGCGCCGGCATCGCGTCCACGCTCGCGAACCTGGGCTGGCAGACCTGGGCCGCTGGCGATCTCGCGCAGGGTGAAGCGCTGTCGCGCGAGGCGTTGTCGATGAACGAGGAGTCCGGCGACGCCCTTGGCGCCGCGCTCTCGCGCAACAACCTCGCGTGGATCGCCATGGAGCGCGGCGACTTCGACGATGCGCAGCAACATTTCGAGGCGGTGATCGCGTCGCACGAACGACGCGGTGACGCGCGCGCGGTCGCCTACGGCAACACGTGGCTCGGTTCGCTCATGGAACGTCGCGGCGACTTCGCACGGGCGATCGAGCTGCACTCGCGCGCCCTCGAGGTGAGCGAGCTCGTCTCCGATAACGGATACCGCCTGCTCGCGCTCGTCCGCATCGCGGTGAACAGGCACGCCCTCGGCGAGCCGGGTGATCATGCGGGACTCGTCGAGTCGTCGTACCTGCCTCCACAGCGCGAGTTCGGACGGCTCTGGCCACTCGGCACCACGCTTTCCGAGCTTGGTCGCATGCTGCTCGACAACGGTGAGCCGGCGCGCGCGCACGCGATGCTTACCGAGGCGCTTGAGGTCCGTCGCGCGTCCGGGGGGCTCGGGTTCGTGGTGCAGTCCGCGACGCTCGACGCGATTGCGCTCCTGCGCCTGAACGAGCGTGACCGCAGTGCTGCGCTTCTGCGCGATGCACTGACCGCTTCCACCGCGTACGGCTCGCGTCCGCTGCAGATCGCCGTACTCCAGGCGAGCGCGCAGCTGCTGCACGACGCGGGCGATGATGCAGAGGCCGCGACGGTGCTGGCCGCGGCCACGCGGGGCTTCGATGCATCTGGCGCGCGGCGCTCATCGCATGCGAGCGCGGAGCTCACGGAGCTCCGCGAGGCACTGACGCTGTCACTGGGCGCGACACGGTTCGACGAGGCGACGGCCGCTGGCGCAGCACTCACCCTTGAAGACGCCGCGCATCGCAGCCGGCATGCGGCGTCCGCGCTGACACGTGGCTGACCGCACCACGGCCGAGGAAGCCACGGAGATCACGAACTTCCTCCGGCGCTGGCGCGAGGGTGACCACGATGCGTTCGACGCGATGCTTCCGCACGTGTACGAGAGGTTGCGCGCCATCGCGCGCGCGCGGCTGCGCGCGGAGCGGCCCGACCATACGCTCGATACGTCGGCGCTGGTGCACGAGGCCTACCTGCGCATGACCGCCGGCGCGACGCCGGACATCGAGGATCGCTCGCACTTCTTCGCCGTGGCATCGACGGCGATGCGTCGCATCCTGATCGATCACGCCAAGCATCGCCTGGCGGAGAAGCGCGGCGGCGGAGCGGTGCACGTGCCACTGGACGCGGCAGGATGGGGGGAGGCCGGCACGGCTGCGACCGCGGAGCCCGACGCGTTGCTCTCCCTCGACGAATCGCTCACGCGGCTTGGTATGCTGCATCCGCGTCACGCCAAGGCCATCGAGCTCCGCTACTTCGCCGGCCTCACGCTCGATGAGGCCGCGCAGGTACTCGGCACGTCGGCGCCCACCGTGATGCGCGACCTGCGATTCGCGCAAGCGTGGCTCGCGCGCGACCTGAGCTGACGCATGAAAGGGAATGACGACACTACTTGAATTGATGAGGCGCCCATGGCCCTGGTACGTCGCAGGGCCGCTCATCGGCATGATGGTGCCGGCGCTCCTGCTCGCGGGCAATCGTGCGTTCGGATTCTCGAGCAACCTGCGCCATCTCTGCGCCGCGACCGTTCCGGGTCGCATCCCGTACTTCCAGTACGATTGGCGCAGGCGCGGTGGGTGGAACCTGGCCTTTGCGCTTGGCGTGATGCTCGGTGGCTTCATTGCCTCACATGCACTGGACGCGTCGGTGGTGCACATCGGCGACTCCGCGCGGCAATCGCTCGCGTCACTCGGCGTGCACGACACGAGTGGCCTGGTGCCGCGTGAGCTCTTTCACTGGGGTGCGCTGCTCACCTGGCGCGGCGTCGTCACGCTCGTGGGCGGAGGGATGCTCATCGGATTCGGCACCGCCTACGCGGGCGGATGCACCTCGGGCCACGCGATCAGCGGCCTGGCGGACGGACAGCTTCCCTCACTGGTGGCCGTGCTCGGCTTCTTTGCCGGCGGCCTGCTCGCCACGTGGCTCATCCTGCCCGTGCTGCTCCGATGATTGAAAGCCAGGCGAAGGAGCAGCTCGGCATCTACCTCGTGATCGGCACGTGTTTCGGCGTGATCATCACGAAGGCAGAGGTCATCTCGTGGTTTCGCATCCAGGAGATGTTCCGCTTCCAGTCGGTGTACATGTACGCAGTCATGGCCTCGGCGGTGGCGACGGCCGGGTCGTCACTGTTCCTGATCCGACGACTCGGGCTGCGCGATGGCGCGGGTGATCTCCTCGGGCTCGCGCCAAAGGAGATGGGTTCCGGCCGTCGCTACTGGATTGGCGGCATGCTCTTCGGACTGGGATGGGCATTCGTGGGAGCGTGCCCGGGGCCGCTCTTCGCGCTCGTGGGCGCGGGGGCCACCGTCATCATCGTTCCGCTCCTCAGCGCGGTACTGGGCACGTGGATGTACGGGCGCGTGCGGCACCGGCTGCCGCACTGAGCACGCATGACCTGCTGCCCGTGATGACGGGCGTTGTCCTGCTAGTGCGATGATTTCGCCTGGTCCAGCGCTTCGCGCAGCCCGCGCGCCAGCTTCACGGCGTCGTCATTCGCCCAGAAGTGCATGAAATAGAGCCTCGGCTCCTCGTCGATGAGGTGGCTGTGCAATGCCGTCACGTCGATGGCGTTCTTCTTCAGTGCGCGGATGACGGGATTCACTTCGCTGCCGCGAAGCACGAAGTCGCCCGTAACGGCGGCCTTCCCGCGACCTGTCGGCTGGAAGTTGATGGCGGTTGCCACGCCCATCGAGGGCGGCAGTTGCTGCCCCATTTCCACGATCGTCTCGCTGCGCGCGATGCTGACCTGATACACCGCGCCATTCAGCCGGCCCGCCACTCCGAGTGCGTGCGCGATGCCGGCAGTATCGAGAGCGACTGCGCTGGGCGCCGCCGCCGGCCGGAGTGCGCCAAGGGGCGTGGCGCTCGTGACGAGTGCCGCGCGAATCGCGGTGGCGATGACCAGGGGATCACCGTGCGCCGAGACATGGAGGTACATCACGTGCGGAGATTCATTGAGCAGGTGATTGTGGAGCGCGCTCTGCTCGACCCCTCCTGCCTGGAGCGCGCTCATCGCCGCGCTCACTTCCGAGTCCAGCAGGACGAGATCTCCCATCGCCATGACCTGTCCGCCGCCGATCGGGAGGAAGGCCACCCAGCCACCGAGCGCGAATGCCGGCGCGAGGGGGACGCCACGGACCCTTACGGTGAGGTCAGTGCGAGGGAAATTGAATCGCATGACGTTGCCTGCCTGGGGAATGCCGTTGCGGCCAAGCGCATTCTCCACCGCCGACCAGGCGGGTTGCTGCGCGGTTGCGGCAACGCCAGGCAAGGCGGACGCTGAAAAGAAGGCGAGGACGAGTGCTAAGCGATTCGATGGCATCGGGCGACTCCTGTCTGGTCCAGGAACCATGGGCCGGCGTACTTCGCGAATGTCCCGCTAGGTCGATACAACCGGGCGACTCGGCCGGGGCAGGGCCGTGTACACCCGTGTGATGTAGCCGTGGAACTCCTTCATGAAATTCCGAAGGAACTCCTCGGTCGACGCGTCCGACACCGAGCCGTCCGCACCGATGAGACCCGGCTTGAACTGAATGTATGCTTCCGGCGCATTCATCTGCGGTGAGTTGCAGAAGCTGAGCAGGCTGCGCAGGTGTTGCTGCGCGACGGCGGTGCCGATCGCGCCAGGCGATGTCCCGATCACGGCCGACGGCTTTCGCGCGAAGGAGTTCGTGCCCCACGGCCGGCTCGCCCAGTCGATCGCGTTCTTGAGGCCACCGGGAATGGAGCGATTGTACTCCGGCGTGATGAACAGGACCGCCTCGGCGTGCGCCAGTGCGCTCTTCAGCGCGAGTCCCTCGGGCGGGTACGCGGCATCATAGTCGGGACTATAGATGGGCAGGTCCTTGAAGTGGATCTCCGTCATCTCGAGCTCCGGCGGCGCGAGCCGCACGAGCGCCTTCGAGAGCAGCCGGTTGATCGATGTGCTCGAGAGGCTGCCGACGAAATACCCCACCCTGAATGCCGTCATGTTTCGCTCCGCGTTAGCCATTGAGGCGGACGCGTGGGTGCACGAAACGAGCCTCAGGCAAGCCCGGTGAGGAAGACGTCGACCGACGCCGCGATGAGGCGTTGCTCGTCGATGCGAAGTTCGGGGACGTCGTCCGCATGCTGCTGCCACATGAGCTGTACCATCAGCCCAGATACGAGTGTGCGCGCCGCTGCCTCACCGTCGGCTCCGGCGCGGAACTCACCCCGCGACTTGCCCTCCTCCACCATTTCGGCAATCAGCGTCCACACGCGCACGGGCCCCTCACGCAGCCAGCGTGCATGCACGGCCGGCACTTCGTGCGCGATCATGCGGATGAGCACCGCGAGCAGCGGCGCTCCCTTGTCGGGACTTCGCTGGAAGAGCCGCTCGACGAGCAACCTGATGCGCGCCGCTGACGGCATCGCCCGGTCGTGCAGGACGTCCTCCACGCGCCCGAACGCGATGGACTGATAGTGCTGGATGACGCCGAGGAGGAGGTTCTCCTTGGTGTCGAAGTAGTGATAGATGGTGCCCTTCGTGACGCCGGCCGCCTCGGCGACTTCCTCGAGGCGCGTGCCGCGGTAGCCCTTCCGCGCAAAGACGACCAGGGCGGCCTCGAGGAGCTCCTGTGGTCGCTCGTCGGGCCGGCGTTCCCACCGCGACGACTTCGCTGGTGCGGGTGCTCGGGCCATGGCTGGAATGGAGGGTTGTCAGTAATATACTCACGAGTATATTACGGCATGGATTCGGATCCGTCAACGGAAACCCCGTCCGCGCCGGCGACCGCGCGGAAGGGGGCGGAGCACAAGTACATCATCGCCGTGGCCGTGGTGCTCGCGGCGCTGATGCAGGTGATCGACTCGTCGATCGTGAACGTCGCGCTGCCGGACATGATGGGAAACCTCGGCGCCAACCTCGACGAGATCGCGTGGGTGTCCACCGGCTACATCCTGGCGAGCGTGATCGTCATTCCGCTCACGGGATTCCTGGGCGACCTGTTCGGGCGCAAGCGCTACTTCGTCGGCTCCATCGTCGTCTTCACGGCGGCGAGCTTCTTCTGCGGCGCGGCGCACTCGCTCGGCACGCTGATCATGTGGCGCATCATCCAGGGCGTGGGCGGCGGCGCGCTGATGACCGTGTCGCAGGCGGTGCTCTTCGAGTCGTTTCCGCCCGAGGAAGCCGGAACGGCCATGGCCCTGTTCGGCCTCGGCGTGATGGTGGGTCCGACGATCGGGCCCACGCTGGGCGGGTATCTCGTGGACAACTCGGGCTGGCCCTGGATCTTCTACATCAACATCCCGGTTGGCATCGTCGCTGCGACGATGATCGCCGCATACGTGCATGATCCCGAGCACCAGAAGAAGCCGTCGGCCATCGACTACATCGGCATCGCGCTGCTCACGGTGAGCGTGGGGTCGATGCAGTTCGTGCTCGAGCATGGCCAGCGCGAGGACTGGTTCGACTCGCGACAGATCTTCTCACTCACCGTGATCGGCGTGGTGGGCTGGTGCGCGCTGATGTGGCGCGAGCTCACGACGGACCATCCCGTGATCGACTTCCGCGTGCTGCGCCACCGCCAGATGTGGGTGGGGACGCTGCTCGGCGTCGTGATGGGCGTGGGCCTCTATGCGATGTCATTCACGTTGCCGGTGTTCCTCCAGACGAACCTGCACATGACCGCGCAGCAGACCGGCATCGTGCTGCTGCCGGGCGCGCTCGCGACGGCGATCTCGATGGCCGTGGTGGGCCGGCTGTCGAACAAGGTGGATCCGCGGCTGATGATCACCATCGGCGCGGTGTTGTTCGCAGCGGCCGCGTGGAAGCTCTCGCTCGTGACGGGGCAGAGCGGGGCGTCGGACTTCTTCTGGCCGCTGATCGGGCGCGGCGTCGGGCTGGGCATGATGTTCGTGCCGCTCACGACGATCACGCTCGCGCAGCTCTCGCCGCGGGAGCTGCCGCAGGGCGTGGGCCTGTACAGCTTCTTCCGCCAGCTCGGCGGATCGTTCGGCATCGCGGGCATTGCAACGCTCGTCTCGCGTTACACCGTGCAGAACCGGGCCATACTCGGAGAGCACCTGGCGCAGAACGAGCCGACGGCGCTCGCTCGCATCGAGGCGCTGACGCGCGGGATGATGGCACGCGGCGCCGACCAGTGGACGGCCCACCAGCGCGCGCTCGCGCTGCTCGACCGGCAGCTGTTCGGTGAGGCCAGCGTCGTCGCCTATTCGCACATCTACGTCCTCGCCGCCGGGCTGATACTCCTGTTGATTCCCCTGCTGCTGCTCGTCCGCCAGACCCAGGGTGCGGCCGGGGACCACGTCGTGATGGAGTAGCCAGGGCATTGTTCACCTCCGTTTTCGCGATGGAGGAGTGGCGCGGGCGGATGCTGGCGCGATTCCCCCGCGTACTCACCCATGCGCATCCCACAGGCGCCCCGCCAGCGAGCGGTCCGGGCGACGACT
>JBDSTA010000104.1:0-2891 GCA_039928475.1 Gemmatimonadaceae bacterium
ACGGACGGGTCGAAGGTCACGCGGATCGCCTCCGCGTGGCCGGACTTGCTCTCATGCGTGTCGTGGTACGTCGGGTTCTCGAGCCAGCCGCCCGTGTAGCCGACGTCGGTGTCGATCACGCCGGGCAGCTTGCGAAGGATGTCCTCGACGCCCCAGAAGCACCCGCCCGCGAGGACGGCGATCTCGGTGTTCTGCTCACTCATCGTGCGTTCTCCCTAGGCGGGCCGGAACGCGCAGCGGTTGCGCGTGGCCCAGTTGGCAAGGTCCTGCAATGTGTCGGCGTCATCAGCGGAATACGTGCGACGCGCGCCGGGTTCACCGGGCTCGTCCACCGACGCGCTCGCGAATGCGGCGACCGGGACGCGCCAGTGCTGCCAGCGCGAGTAGTGCACGTCCTCGGTGAGCCAGGCGCCGACGTCGCCGGCGCGCTTCGTCGTCTTCAGTGGGGCGCTGCCCGGCGACGAGCGATCGAAGAGCGGCAGGCAAAGCGCCACCTGCTTCGCGGCATCCACGGCGACCACGAGGAAGTCGCGCGCGTCCTTCACGGCGCGGTCCTCGGTGTCCGTGACCTGCGCGTTGGTCTCGCTGCCGCCTGCAGCGCGAAGCTGTTGCGTGTCGAGGCGGGCGATGACGCCGGGGACGATCTCGGTACTGGTGAACGCGGTCATACCAGAAGATAGTCGCTCGACCAATGGCGCGATTTCCCCGGAAGTTGTCCGATCCAGCGCTGGCTCGGCCCTTTCTCGTCACCTAGGTTCGCACGGCATGCACCATGACCCCCGATGATACTCGCGCGACTCGTCCTCGCGGCGCTGATGCTCGCGCAGCAGCAGACGGACTCTGCCTCCATCCGGCAGCAGTACGCCAAGCATGTGCTCCGCATCCCGATGCGCGATGGGACGCGCCTGTTCACGATCGCCTATGTGCCTCGGGACGCGTCGTCAGCCCGTGCGTATCCCATCCTGCTCCAGCGGACGCCGTTTTCCATCGGGCCCTACGACGCCAACCTCTACCCGGCCACCCTGGGCCCCGACGACTTCATGCTGCGCGACGGATACATCTTCGTCTCGCAGGAAGTGCGGGGGCGATATCAGTCTGAGGGGACGTTCGAGAACGTGCGGCCACTGATCGCCGATGCGCCAAGGTCGACGAGTCGCGCCACCGACGAGGCGACCGACGCCTACGACACCATCGAGTGGCTGCTCACGCACGTCGCGGGCAACAATGGACGCGTCGGACTGTTCGGGATCAGCTATGGCGGCTTCTACGCGGCGCAGGCCGAGCTGTCGCGGCATCCAGCGATTGCTGCGTCGTCACTCCAGGCGCCCGTCACGGACTTCTTCCTCGAGGACTTCCATCACAACGGCGCGCTCATGCAGGGGCACTTCTATTCTTACCCGATCTTCGGCACACCGCGTGGTGCGCCGACGGCAACGCACTGGTGGCTCCCGGCATTCCAGCGCGTGACGGCACAGGGCATGAACGACGACTACCAGTTCCAGCTCGACATCGGCACGCTCGCGAACGTCTCGGCCCGCTTCTACGGCGACGACACGTGGTGGCGCGCCATAGTTGCGCATCCGAACTACGATGACTTCTGGCGCGCGCGTTCGTTCGTCCCGCGACTGCGTGGCATCACGCATCCGGTACTCGTCGTGGGCGGGTGGTTCGACGCCGAGAACCTGTATGGAACGTTCGCTGCCTATCGGGCGCTGCGGACGCTGAGTCCAGCAGCGGACGTCACACTGGCGATGGGGCCGTTCGGCCACCGCGGCTGGACGGAGCGTGACGTCGTCCACACCGTGCATGGCAACCTGTACTTCGGCGACTCGCTGGAGGTGCAGTTCCAGCGCGACGTCGAGGCAGCGTTCTTCCGGCGGCACCTCAAGGGCGACGAGGCCGATGCGCCGCGCGGCAGCCTCGTGTTCGACACGGGAAAGAAGACCTGGCTTCGTGTCGATGCATGGCCAATCCGTTCGGCCACGCGGCGCCCGTTCTACCTGCACCCGGACGGGACGCTCGACAACGCGAGGCCGACGAGCAATACCGCGTTCGCCGAATACGTGAGTGACCCGCGGAAGCCGGTGCCGAGCCGGTGCTCCGGGCCAACCATCGAGGATGGCGCACTCGTGCACTTCATGAGCGATGACCAGCGCTGCTTCAGCACGCGACCGGACGTCCTCACGTTCAGGACCGACGTGCTGCGCAGCGACATCACGTTCGCTGGCCCGTTAAGGGCGCTCATCGAACTCAGCACCTCGGGCAGCGATGCGGACGTCGTGGTGAAGCTCATCGATGCCTACCCACCCGATGAGCCCAACAACCCATGGCAGCGCGACACGACCGTCCGCCTCGGCGGCTATCAGCAGCTCGTGCGCGGCGAGATCATGCGCGCGCGCTTTCGTGAATCGTTCACCACACCGCTCCCGCTCGTGCCCGGGAAGGTTGCCAGCATCGACTTCGGGCTGCCCGACGTGTTTCACACGTTCCGGAAGGGGCACCGGATCATGGTGCAGGTGCAAGGCAGCTGGTTTCCGCTCTTCGACCGGAACCCGCAGCGCTTCGTGCCGAGCATCTATGGGGCGAAGGAGAGTGACTTCGTCCCGGCGCGGCAGCGCGTATGGATGAGACGAAGCAACGCGAGCCTGATCGAGGCAGGCGTGCTGCCCTGACTGCACGCCTCAGGTGCCGCGCAACTCGCGCGGGAGCGCGCCGGCCTCACGCCGAAGTAGCCGTCGCAGCGTGGTGGGCTCCGCGTAGCCGACGCGGCGCGCGATCTCCTCCACGGAGAGGGTGGTGGTCTCGAGCAGCTCGACGGCGCGCTCGACGCGGACGCGCTGGAGGAACTGCACGGGCGACATGCCCGTCGCGCGCGCGACGCGCCGCGCGAA
>JBDSTA010000105.1:0-19970 GCA_039928475.1 Gemmatimonadaceae bacterium
CCGCTGTCCGTGTTCGTCATGTGCGGGCCGACGGCGGCGGGATAGTCCGTCGCATACTTCTCGTTCGCGCCATGGAACACCCATGCGAGCTTCTGCGCCTCGGCGGCCATCTTCGACGTGGACTGGAACTCGATGTTGACGTCCGCCTCCGGGCGCTGCTCCGGCGCGAGCGTCCCATCCGCGCGCGGCATGCCGTGGTCGAACATCATCATGTCGTGCTGGATCATGCCGAGCCACTTCGGCTCGGGATACTTGCCCGATCCGGCTGGTGATTCCTTGCCCTGGAGCGCCTCGCGCTGTGCGACGTACGCGCGGGCGCCGTTGAGCCCCGTCTCCTCGTTGTTCCAGAGGGCGAAGCGGATGGAGCGGTCCGTCTTCACGTCGGGCATGCTGAAGATGCGCGCGAGCTCCATGACGATCGCGCTACCGGAGCCGTCGTCGTTCGCGGCCTCGCCCCACCCGTGGCCGTCCATGTGCCCGCCGATGATGTACATCTCCTGCGGGCGCGTGCTGCCGACCTTCGTGCAGTAGACCTCCTCGCGCTTGCCCGGCGTCGTCGGCTGCGCGTTGAGCGCGCGGAGCTTGAGGTCCTTCTGCGCGAGCGAGTCCGTGTTGACGCCCGTGCGCGCGCGCGTGCCGCGCGTGCGTGAGCCACCCTGCCCCACACCGAACGCGGCATTCGCGCGCTGGGCCGCCTGCGCTGCGGCACGTGCAGCGCTGTCGCGCGGTGCACCGCCGCCAGCCGCCGGCTGGTAGTCGTACACGATGCGTTCGACGTCCGCGCAGCCGTAGCTCTTGAGCTGCTGCTCGATCCACGTCACCGCGTTCGCGTTGCGGTCGGTGCCCTGGCGACGGTCGCCGAAGTGGGTGAGACCCTTGATGGTCGCCTTGTAGCGCTCGAGGTCGAGACGCGAGGCGAGGATCTTCACCGGATCGTTGTCCGCCGGCGGCGTGATGGACTGCGCGAGCATGGGGCTCGCGAGGAGGGACAGGCCAGCGAGAAGCGAGAAGGAGCGCATCGGTTGTGAGCGGTGAGGGTCGGGCGAGAAGATACCCCTCGTGATACGCTCCGCCATCGCTGACCGTTCGCGGGCGTCTACCCCTCGGCGGCCTTCCTGAAGCTGGCCATGAACATTCCCCACCCGCCCTCGGCGTCGATCCCCGCGCGCAGGTCGGATGCCCTGGTGCCGAACTTGTCGAGGTCGCGGTGTTCGAGCACGACGACCGTGCGCGAGGCGCCGTCCGGCGTGAACGTGATCTCGACTTCCGTGTCGAGCTGCGGGTCGAACTGCCAGTCGGCGTTGATCTGCCACACGAGCACGAGGCGCTTCGGCGGGTCCCACACGCGCACGGTGCCCGTCGTCGTCTCGGACCCGTCCTCGTGCGTCGCGTACCAGCGTCCGCCGGCCGCGTTCTCGATGATCGCGCGCTTCAGCGGCGACTTGCCGATGTGATGCTCGGCGGGCCACCAGCGCGTGGTCTCCTCCGTGAATACGCGCCAGCAATGCTCGGCGCTTGCGTCGACGACGACCTGCTTCCTCACGGGCGGGATGGTCTGCACGGCGGTCATGGGCGTGGCTCCTCTTCGGCGGCCGCCTTGAAGGCGGCAAGTGATCGATCCCAGAAGCGGTCGAGGTAGGTGCGCATGGCCTCCACACCTCGCGGGTCGATGCGGTAGATGCGGCGCGTCCCTTCCTGCCGGTCGATCACGAGGCCGGCGTCCTTGAGCACCTTGAGGTGCTGCGAGACCGCGGGTCGCGTGACGTCGAGCCCGTCCGCCAGCTTCTGGACGGACGTGGCCCGCCGGGCGACTCGCTCGAACACGAGCCTCCGGGTGGGATCGGCCAGGGCCGAGAACGCCTTCGCATGGTTAGTTATCACTAACGGTTAGTATATACTTACCATACCGACCCGTCAAGCGCTGTCATTCCATGCGAAGCGCCGAAGGCGCGGAGTCGAGGAACCTGCATCACGCGCGCCGGGTCAGGAGTTACAACCCCACCTTCGCCATCAGCGAGTCATCCTCCGTCTTCCCCTTGATCGACGCCATGTCGATCACGAAGCGGTACGGCACCTCCCCTTCGTCCACCGTCTTGAACGCGTCGTTCACCTCGTCGATCGGGATGACCTTCACGTCCGCCGAGATGCCGTTCTTCGCGGCGAAGTCCAGCACCTCCTGTGTCTCGGCAACGCCACCGATGAGTGACGTCGCCAGCACGCGGCGATCCATGATCATCCCGCTGATGTCGAGGGGCTTCGTGAGCGGCGCGATGCAGCCCACGATCGTCAGGATTCCGTCGCGCTTGAGCAGCGGCATGTAGATGTTGACGTCGTGCGGCTGCGGAATCGTGCTGAGGATGAAGTCGAACGACGACTCCGCCTCCTCCATCTCCTTCTTCTCCGTGGAGACGATGAGTTTTTTCGCGCCAAGGATGCGCGCTGCCTCCTTCTTGTCCGGCGACGTGGAGATCACCGTGACGTCCGCTCCAAGCGCGCGGGCGAGCTTCACCGCCATGTGGCCGAGCCCCCCCAGGCCGACGACCGCGAGCGATGTGCCCGGCCCCACCTTCCAGTAGCGCATCGGCGAGAACGTCGTGAGGCCGGCGCACATGAGTGGCGCGGCCGACGCGAGCGACATCCCGCTCGGGATGCGCAGCACGAAGTCCTCCCGGACGACGATGGACTCCGAGTATCCGCCGAAGGTGAGGTTCTCCTCGCTCGGATTTCGCGCGTTGCCGTTGTACGTCGCGAGGAAGCCCCGTTCGCAGTACTGCTCGAGCCCCTCCTTGCAGCTCCTGCACTCGCGACAGGAGTCCACCATGCAGCCCACGCCGACGAGGTCGCCGGCACCGAACTTCTTCACGGACGCGCCCACGGCAGTGACGCGCCCGACGATCTCGTGTCCCGGCATGCAGGGGTAGACGGTGTTCTTCCACTCGTTCTTCACCTGGTGCACATCGGAGTGGCAGACTCCGCAGAACATGACGTCGATGACGACGTCGCTTGCGCCCGGCTCGCGCCGGTCGATGAACATGGGGCGGAGTGCGCTGACGGAGTGCTTGGCGGCGTAGCCGATGGTCTTTGTCATGGACGGACGCAAGCGCAATCCTCGTTCCCTGTGGCGGTGAGGGTGGCCCGGATTGTGAACGCTGCATCGCCCATGAAGACCACACGTCGGGGAAGAGGGCCGCGCATCACGCGCGATCGAGCTGGCGTCGCGCTTGCCGCATTCGTCGCCGTCACGGCAATCGCTCCCGCCATTGGCATCCGGCAAAGCCCGGCGAACCCGCGCATCGCGCGCTGGTATCGCGGGCTCGCGAAGCCGCCCTTCACACCGCCGAGCGCGGCGTTCGGCCCGGTATGGACGACGCTCTACGCGCTCATCGCCGCGTCGGGCTGGCGCGTGTGGAGGGCGCCGTCGTCCCCGGAGCGCACACGCGCGCTGGTCCTGTGGGGCGTGCAACAGGCGCTCAACACGGCGTGGTCGCCGCTCTTCTTCGGTGAACAGCGCATCGTGGCCGCACTCGCCGACATCATCCTGCTCGACGCCTCGGCGACGGCCTATGCACTTGCCGCGCGCCGTGTGGACAAGCCCGCGGCCGCGATGATGATCCCCTATCTCGCGTGGCTGTCGCTCGCCACGGCGCTCAACGCGGAGATCGTCCGGCGCAACTAGCTGACCCCGCGGACTGGACGTGACCGAGCCTCGCCGGGTATCATCGCGCATGAGCTCTTCGCCCTTTGTCCGCACTGCCGGTACCCATATCTCCGGCGCACGCACGCTGCCTGGTGAGTACTACCACTCGCCCGCGATCCTCGAGCGCGAGATCGAGCAGCTCTTCCGCGAGCGCTGGCTGTGGGCGGGCCGAGTGGAGCGGGTGGCGAAGCCGGGCGACTATTTCCTGTACGAGCGGTTCGGCGAGAGCGTGATCGTGCTGCGCGATCGCGCCGGCGTGCTCCGCGCCTTCTATAACGTGTGCCGTCATCGTGGCACGCGCATGTGCGAATTGAAGTCCGGCTCCCTCGGCAGCTCCATCCAGTGTCCATATCACGCGTGGACCTACGGATTGGACGGCCGGCTCCTCGGCGCACCCCACATGCAGGATGTCGAAGGCTTCGACAAGGCCGACTTCCCGCTGCACCCCGCGCCGGTGCAGGAGTGGGAGGGGTTCATCTTCATCTCTCTCTCGCAGGACCCAGTTCCGTTCGAGCAGGCATTCGCGCCGGTGTTGAACCGCTTCGAGCGCTTCAACCTGGGGAAGCTCGTCGTCGTAGGCAGGCAGGAGTACGACGTCGCCGCGAACTGGAAGCTCATCATGCAGAACTACAATGAGTGCCTGCATTGCCCGACCATCCATCCCGAGCTGTCGAAGGTGCTGCCGTACCAGAGCGGTGCGAACGACCTGCATGCCGGTGAACAGCTCGGCGGCTACATGGAGCTCACGGCCGGCAATGCGTCGGCGACGACGGATGGCACGGCGTGCGGCGTGCCGATCGGTGCGCTCTCTGATGAGGACACGCGGAGGGCGTTCTACTACACGTTCTTTCCGAACATGATGCTGAGCGTGCACCCGGACTACGTGAACTATTACTCGGTGTGGCCGGTGGATGAACGGCACTCAATCGTGAAGACGGAGTGGTTGCAGCATCCTTCGTCGGTTTCCTCGGGGCATTACTCGCCGAAGGGAGCGATCGAGTTCTGGGATACAGTCAACAGGCAGGACTGGCACATCTGCGAGCGGAGTCAGCTCGGGGTGGAGTCGAGGGCGCATCAGCCTGGGCCGTTTTCTCCGTTGGAGTCGATACCTGCGGCGTGGGATAGATCCTACCTGACATCCATGCGCTCGCAGGGACAGGACATCACATGACCGAATCGATCAAGGGATCGACGCATCGGGTTGGGCAGCTCGACGAGTTGTTTACGCTGGCTGGCAGGTATCGAGACGGAAACGAATACAGAGACCTCCTCGATTTCGTCGTTCGGTTCCGCAGCTATGCCCCCTTCAACGGAATGCTCGTGAATGTGCAGTTGACGGGAGCACAGTTCGTGTTGCCGGCTTCCCGCTGGATGAAGGACTGGAGGCGTCGGATCAAGTCGGGCGAGCGCCCACTCGTAATCCTGCAACCAATGGGTCCCGTCATGTTCGTTTTTGACGTTTCCCAGACTGAGGAAACGAAAGAGTCACCGCCGTTTCCCACGGCTCTCTCGTCTCCTTTCACATCCACGGGAAACTTTCCAGAAGAAGTTCTACTCTTCGCGATGGAAAACGCCAAAGGAGACGGCGTTCGCATCAGGCGCACCAAAACAGGTTCCCAGGCGGCCGCTTCAATTTGCGGAGTCTCCGCTGCAGGGGCACAGCGCTTACGCACGAGAATCCGACCGGAGGAAGTGTGGGTTGATGTTCCCATTGCCTACGATGTCCTGTACAGTGACGCCTTGGACGCAGGAGCAAGGTACGCTGCCATCGTTCACGAACTCGCGCACCTGTATCTCGGTCACCTCGGCACTCCCAATCCAAAATGGTGGCCAGATCGCCGTTCGCACGGTATTCAGATTGAGGAGTTCGAGGCCGAATCGGTAGCGTGGATCGTCTGTAGACGACTTGGCGTAAATCCACGCTCCGCGAGCTACCTAGCGGGATACCTCGGAAGGGCTAAGCAGATTCCGTCAATCAATCTCGAACTGGTGCTGAAGGTCGCCGGAGAGATTGAGAGCATGGGACGAAAGCGGCTGCCGCTGCGCAGTGTGAGGAACAAGACGTAGCGCTTTGGATGGCACTTCCGTTTTCGCCGTCAGACACTAGCTGGTCGCGGTGATCTGCTACCGGATGCCTCGGCGGCATCAAAGCTCGCCATCAGCGCTACGATGTTCGTCGGGGGCAACAGAACTCGCCCATACGGACTACGCGACGTGAGTTCATCCACTACCTGCCTGATATATGGAAAGATCAGGGCCGGCGCGTGGCCATGCGCGAACTGTTCAATCGGTACCGTCTGGACATCGCCGACGACACGAAAGACCGCGTTGACACTGACCTGTACTTTCTCAGGACGTGCATCGAGCGGTGGACCCACAAACAGAAGCCCCACCTCAAAATGGTCGCGGTCTTTCCACTGCCAGTCCCATCCCCATTCGGCATTTTCAGCCGTGGGATCGGGCACCGCGGCAACTAGTACCTGGACCGGAAAGGTGAGCGACTCCAGGATGTACCCGCTCTCTGTATTCGCGGGAGACATCAGGCGATGCGCTCCGCACGCTCGATCGGGATGGGAACTTCCATGTCCTGTGACTCACGCGTGCTGATCGCGAGAGTGTCTCGCACGACGGGCGCGCGCTCCACGATCGCCCGATACTGATAGGACACCCTGCGCGCTACAGGCACGAGAGGCCGGACGTTCGGCACAATCCCGCGCTCGACGAGCAGATGTTGCAATGCCTCTGGCACATCCCGCAGGAGGCGGAGCAATGTATCGGTGGCACCGTTCTGAATGACCGTCCCTTTCTCCCACCGTAGAACCGTTTTTGGGCCGGCGCCGAGCAGGTCCTCCAGTTGCGGCTGTGTGAGGCCGATGCCCTTCCGGAATGCCTTGATCTCGCTCGGAGTGAGAAGCCCCTCCTCCAAGCGGATCATTGCCGACGCGCGCTTCATGACTGCGTCCATCTCACCCGGCGCGAAGTAGAACTCGCCGCAGTCGCGGCAACGCTCGTACTCGCCGGGAACGGACACCGTCCGCCGGCCGATGCGGGCCTCAAATGTGTCGTGACTGCGCGAGATCGCGCCGTCACAATCTGGACAGTTCGTCAACAATATCCGGTGCGTTAGAGGCGCTTGAACTGGATCACAACGAGTAGTTCGTCGGGGTTCTCGCCTTCGAGCTGAACCTTCACATACAGCGGAATGCCGCCGTGCTCGGTTCTATATACGTCCTGCCAGAAGCCTGGACGCTTCTCGGCTTCCATCGTCTTGTAGAAGTGCTCAGCTTTCAGCGCGTCGACACATTCTACGATGTCACACTCGTCGAACCCAAGCTCACCCGCCTCATTGAAGGCTCGGCCCGTGATCCGGTAGCGCGGTGTGGAGATCAGCGCCACGACTAGCGCGAGTTCGTACGTCGGACCATCTCCGCTGGCCATCAGGCGTTGAAAGGTAGCACAGTGCTACCCTCCCGGTCAACGGCCGATGTCAGCGACGATAGAATGCCCGCCATCATGTTATAGTTTGCCGAATTGTGTCATATGGCATATATAGCATATATGACGAATTCATTCAATACTGCGGACGTGCTCAAGGAGCTGCGAAGCACGCTGTCGCTAACGCAAGAGCAACTCGCTGAACGGCTTGGCGTCTCATTCGCGACCGTGAACCGTTGGGAGGGAGGCTCGAATGCGCCCCAGAAGGCGGCTCGCGCTGCTATTGTGAAGATGGCTGAAGAGGCCGGCATCGACATCTCGGCTCCGCAGCCGGACGTCGAAGTCACCAAAAAGCGCACGAAGCGAAAGACGGGGTCGAACCGCTCCGCCATTCCTTCCACCAAATCGATGGAGCAGATGCTGTGGGATGCGGCCTGCTCCATCCGGGGTGAGAAGGACGCGGCCAAGTTCAAGGACTACCTGTTGCCGCTCCTCTTTCTCAAGCGGCTGTCCGACGTCTTCGACGACGAGATCGACCGGCTCGCGGAGGAATATGGTGATCGTGCGACGGCCCTCGAGATAGTCGAGGGCGATCACGCGCTCCTGCGCTTCTATCTACCGGTAGAAGGGCGCTGGGCGATCATCAGCGGGCGGGAGACTCATGAATGGCCAGCCGACGATCACGGTAGCAGCACGAAGCCGAGGGACGTTGGCGAACACCTGACCAAGGCGGTGCGCGCGGTCGTCCGCCAGAACCCGACGCTTTCCGGCGTGATCGACGTCGTGGACTTCGCGGCCGAGCGGAATGGTGAGCGCGACATCAATCCGGCCAAGTTGCGGGATGTGGTCGAGACGTTCTCCGACCCGCGCTACCGCCTTGGTCTCGCCGATGTGCAGCCGGACTTCCTCGGCCGCGCGTACGAATACCTGCTCCGCAAGTTTGCTGAAGGGTCAGGCCAGAGCGCCGGCGAGTTCTTCACGCCGACGGAAGTCGGGTTCCTCATGGGGCACATCATGCGGCCTAGACCCGGCGAGGAATGCCACGACTATGCGTGCGGCTCAGCTGGCCTTCTCGTGAAGCTTCAGCTCGTTGCGCGCGAGCTCGACCCGACGAGCAAGGTGCCGCTTAGGTTGTACGGACAGGAGCTAACTGCCGAGAGCTATGCGGTGGCGCAGATGAACGCGATCATCCACGACATGAGCATCGAGATGGCGCGCGGCGACACGATGATCAACCCGAAGTTCAAGACGGCTGACAGCAAGATCAGGGCGTACGACATCGTCGTGGCGAATCCGATGTGGAATCAGCCGTTCAATCCGGATCTGTTTGCCGATGATCCGTTTGATCGGTTTAGGACTCAGGGAGGTGTCACGTCCGGAAAGGGCGATTGGGCGTGGCTGCAGCACACGCTGGCGTGCCTGAATGAGCGTGGTCGCGCCGCGGTGGTGCTCGACACCGGTGCGGTGACGCGCGGGTCCGGCTCGAAGAACGAAGACCGTGAACGTAACATTCGGAAGTGGTTCGTCGATCGCGATCTGATCGACGGCGTGATTCTGCTTCCTCAGAATCTCTTTTACAACACATCGGCGGCCGGAGTCATCGTAGTCCTTTCACAGCGCAAGCCTGCCGCACGCAGGGGCAAGATCGTTCTATTGAATGCCACGCCACGCGTTGAGAAAGGCCGCCCGAAAAACTTTATCCCCGAAGACGCGATCCGTCCTCTTGCGACAGCGTACCTGAAGGGAAAGCCCATCGATGGCACTATCGCCGTCATTTCGCGTGAGCAACTCGAGGAAGCGGACTACAACCTCAGCCCAAGCCGTTGGGTCGGCCCGGATTCGAATCTTGAATCGATCGGACTCAAGGACATCCTCGATCGTTTTGACGCAATCGCTATTGCGGAGGCCGACAGTTCACGAGAACTCGCAGCGGCAATGCGGGCATTGAGAGGTGTCGAGTGATCACAGAAGCGCTTCCTGCGGGGTGGACGATAACTCGGCTTCGGGATCTGCATGCCGGAGGCACTTGGAGCGTCAATCCCGCAGAGCATGAAGACGAGACATTTGAGTACTTCAGCATTCCAGCGTACCAGAACGGATTGCGGGCGCAGCACGTGAAGGGAGGTGAGATCCTTAGTCAGAAACTCCTGATCCCTGCGAAGTGTCTGCTCTTCGCTAAGCTGAACCCGCGCGTTGAGAAGATTTGGAACGTGGAAAGCTCGGGAGATTTGCGCCGGTTAGCATCGACAGAGTGGCTTCCTATCGTGCCGGAAGCACATCTCGATCAGCGTTTCGGGTACTATCTGCTTTGGTCCAAGTGGGTACTGCCGATCGCCCAATCGCTGACGTCGGGATCAACGCCCAGTCGTCAGCGCGTCGAACCCGCTTCGTTCTACGAAATTGAGGTGCCGCTTCCACCTATGGAGGAACAGCAATCGATTGCATCGCTCCTCGACCGTTTTCAGAGGAGCCTGCTCGCGCAGGACGATCTGCTCGCAAGGCTTCAAGACGTTAAAGACACCGCGAAACGGGCTCTATTCACTCGCGGTTTGAAGTGCGAATCACAGAAGGAAAGCGAGATTGGCCCTATACCAGCAAGTTGGCGCGTTGTGCGGCTTGGATCGCTAGGTCGCGTCGGAAATGGCTCAACACCCAAAAGGTCAGTTCGCGAGTACTGGGAAGGCGGAACCTATCCATGGCTGACGAGCGCGAAGGTGTACGATCGCGAGATCGTGTCGGCCGAACAGTTCGTGACAGAGGTGGCGTTGCGTGAATGCCACCTGCCGCAGGTTCAGCCCGGCGCGATCCTCATCGCGATTACCGGCCAAGGGAAGAC
This sequence comes from Gemmatimonadaceae bacterium, assembly GCA_039928475.1. GTDB lineage: Bacteria > Gemmatimonadota > Gemmatimonadetes > Gemmatimonadales > Gemmatimonadaceae > AG11. Next base: position 9,969 of record JBDSTA010000105.1, read on the forward strand.
CCTTGGGCATTGTGCGGTGCTGGCCATGACGGCAACCATTAACCAACATATTGCGTACGTTGCCACAGATTTGGCACTAGCCGATCCGTCGTTTGTTCGTGGCTATTTGGAGACTCAGTATGACTATCTGCGCCAGGTCGGCGAAGGGGGAGGCAGTACGAAGGGTGCTCTCACGTGCGGATTTCTGCGTGAACTGCCTATGCCACTACCGACCATTGAGGAACAACGCGAAATCAGTGGAGTTCTTGACGCCATCGATCAGAAAATGCGACTGCACCACCAGAAGCGTGCAGTACTCGATGAACTATTCAAGGCTCTCCTGCACAAGCTCATGACCGGCAAGATCCGCGTCGCCGATCTCGACCTCTCGGCGCTCGAGCCGAACGACAGTGCGGCGGCGACGGCCGCATGAGCGAACTGAAGATCAGCGAAGCCGGCTCTGTGCAGTTTCCTATGGTCGCTCACGCATCCGCCATCGGCTGGACGCCCATCACGCCGGACGCCGCGAGGCAGAAACGTGGCGGCGAGTCGGGCATGTTGTTCCGCGACGTACTGGAAGCGACGCTCGCAAGGTTCAACCCGTGGATGACGGCCGACACAATCCGCCAAGTGATCGAGAAGCTGGAAGCGATTCCGCCAACGGTCGAAGGCAATCGCGAGATGCTCGGCTGGCTCCGCGGCGAGCGCCAATGGTACGACGAAGCCGAGAAGCGACACCGCCACGTCCAGATCATCGACTTCACAACGCCGAGCGCCAACGGCTTTCACGTCACCTGGGAGTGGAAGCTCAAGCCACCCGCCCGTAAAGGCAGCCGCGCCGACGTGATGTTCGTGATCAACGGCATCCCCCTCTGCATCGTCGAGCACAAGAACCCCAAGGACGGCGACGCAATCGAGCGCGGGATCAAGCAACTCCGGCGCTACGAGCTCGAGACGCCCGAGCTCATCGGCACCCCGCAGCTCTTCAATGTTACCCACCTGCTCGACTACTGGTATGGCGTCACCTGGAACGCCAGCCGGCGCTATCTCGCGCGGTGGAAGCAGCGGCGCGACGAGGCGTACAAGTTCGCCGTCCAGGCGTTCTTCGAGCCAACCGACTTCCTCCGAACGCTCCAGCACTGGATTCTGTTCTACGTCGAGGATGGCGAGACCCGAAAGTCCGTCCTGCGCCAGCATCAGCGCACCGCCATCGACAAGGTCTTAGAGCGGTGTGAGGACGCCTCTAAGAGGCGCGGCCTCGTCTGGCACACGCAGGGATCGGGGAAAACCTTCACGCTTCTGACCGCCGCCCGACTCATCCTCGAGGACAAGGAGCGCTTCAGGAACGCGACCGTCATTCTCGTCGTCGACCGCACCGAGCTCGAAGGCCAGCTCAAGGGCTGGGTCGAGAAGCTGCTCGGTGAGATGCAACAGCAGGACATTCCGGTGAAGCGCGCGACCTCGAAGTCCGAAGTGCAGGAGTTGCTCGCTAACGACCGTCGTGGCCTCATCATCTCGATGATCCACAAGTTCGAGGGCCTCGACAAAGACACGAACACCCGCGACAACATCTACGTCTTCATTGACGAAGCGCACCGGTCGGTCGCCAAGGATCTCGGCACCTACCTGATGGCAGCTGTGCCAAACGCCACCATCATCGGCTTCACTGGAACGCCGATCGCCAGGACCGAACAGGGCGAAGGCACGTTCAAGATCTTCGGGACTGACGACGCACAGGGCTATCTCGACAAGTACTCGATCCGGGAATCCATCGCGGACGAAACGACGCTCCCCATCAGACACACGATGGCACCGAGCGAGATGACGGTTCCGTCGGAGCAGCTCGACAAGGACTTCTTCCAACTCGCCGCCGCGGAAGACGTGACGGACATCGACGAGCTGAACAAGGTGCTCGACCGCGCTATCGGCCTTCGCACATTTCTGACGGCGGACGATCGCATCGAGAAAGTTGCTGACTTTGTCGCGAACCACTTCCGGGAGAACGTAGAGCCGCTCGGCTACAAGGCGTTTGTCGTCGGCGTGAACCGCGAGGCGTGCGCCAAGTACAAGCGTGCGCTCGACAGACGGCTGCCACCGGAGTGGTCCGAAGCCGTGTACACCGAGAACGCAGCAGATGTCGTTGACCGGCCGCTCGTGGCCGATCTTCAGATATCGGATGAGCGCGAAGCGGACGTACGTGTGCTGTTCAAGAAGCCATCCGAGTCGCCGAAGATCCTGATCGTCACCGACAAGCTGCTAACGGGCTTTGACGCGCCCGTCCTCTATTGCATGTATCTCGACAAGCCGATGCGTGATCACGTTCTGCTTCAGGCGATCGCGCGCGTCAATCGTCCGTATGTCGATGCGAACGGAGTACAGAAGAAGCTCGGCCTGGTCGTCGATTTTGTAGGCGTTCTTCGCGAGTTGAAGAAGGCATTGAAGTTCGATAGCAATGACGTGAGTGGCGTCATTGAGGATCTGGACCTGCTGCTGGTGGACTTCAAGGTGAGAATTGAACAGGCAAGGGCTGACTATCTCTCTAGCGACGGCGTGGGTACAGCAGACGAGCAGCTCGAAAGGATCGTCTACGGGCGCCTTCTGGATCCCGACGCACGAAAGGCCTTCTTTGAGGCATACAAGGACGTCGAGTCGCTCTGGGAGATTCTCTCTCCGTCCCCCGACCTGCGCGATCACATCGAGACGTTCAAGCGGCTGGCGCGGTTGTACGCCACCGTTCGCAATGCCTACGGCGACAGTGCCAGCTACCTGGCAGATCTGGCCAACAAGACCAAGCGGATGGTCCAGGAGAATGTGGCACAGTGGGGCTTGGGCGACTTCACGAAGACGGTGACGTTCGACGTCAAGACACTGGAGGGGCTGCGCGGCGAGCCGGGCTCAGACGAGAAGAAGGTGTTCAACCTGATCCGCGGTCTTCACAAGGAAGCCGAGGACGGCGCGGAAATGGCAGCGGTGCTCCAGCCCCTCAAGGATCGGGCGGATCGCATCATCAAGGACATGGAAGACCGGAACACTTCTGCGCTTGCTGCAATGGACTTGCTTGGAGCTCTGGCAGCCGAGAAGGATGCGGCCCTCGAGGCAGCCAGGGAGAGTGGTCTCAGCAGCGCTGCCTTCGGCGTCTTTTGGGCGCTCCGACAGGACGGAGCCCTCCCGACTGCGGGTATCTCACCAATGGAACTGGCACGGGAGGTTGACTCGCAACTCGCCCGCTTTCCAAATGCGCGGGTGAACGCCGACGAGCGTCGCCAGCTTCGGGCGGGCTTGTATCGCCCACTACTCGCGCTCGCGACAGAGGACCGTACACGCGTAGTCGACGCTATTCTGGCTGTGTTGTTCGATGGACCTTCGGAACCGTAAGGCTGACCGCCTAGCGCTCGCTCAACGAGTCGAGCATTGGTCGGCGAAGTTGCGAATCGCGCCACGTCTCGTGCGCGTACAGGTCATGACGCGTAAATGGGGTTCGTGTTCGACTGGCGGAGTGGTGACGCTGGCAACCGACCTTGCGAATCAGTCCGCGGGTTTCCAGGACTTCGTCATTGTCCATGAATTGCTTCATTTGCGGATTGGCAATCACGGCCGGGTGTTCAAGGCGTTAATGAGCGCTCATGTACCAGGCTGGCGTGCATACGACAACATTCGACTGGGCAGGAAGGGCCATCGTTAACGAATATTCGCGCGGCGACAGGTGTGATCAGAGAAGGAGATGACGGTCTACACGCGATGCCGAGATGCGCGGTGCCGTGGTCGCAATAGTACGTAGAGCTGCCATTGAACTACTCGGAGGCTTCGCGAGTTCTTGTCCCGGTAGCGTCCTGAACCCTCACCCAGCCAGTCATGACTCCAGACGAACACCTTGTCGACGCCGCGCTCCGCGCATGGAAAACGAACGTCGACCGCGCCGAGACGTTCTTCGCGAGCCTGAGCGACGACCAGCTCCAGCTCGAGATCGCCCCGGGCCGCAATCGCCTGGTCTACCTCCTCGGCCATCTCGTCGCGGTGCACGATCGCATGCTGCCGCTGCTCGGCGCCGGCGAGCGACAGCATGAGCAGCTCGACACGCCCTTCCTCACGAGCGCCGATCGCGAGCACGCGGCGCTGCCACCGGCGGCGGAGCTGAGGAAGGCATTCGTCGACGTCAACAGGACGCTCTGGGACGCAATCTCGAAGTGGACGCCGGCGCAGTGGCTCTCGCGGCACACCGCGGTATCGGATGAGGATTTCGCAAAGGAGCCGCACCGCAATCGCTTCAGCGTGCTGCTGAGCCGCACGACGCACCTGGCGTCACATCAGGGCCAGCTCATCCTCGCGAAGTCGCGCGACTAGCTCACTCGAAACCGTCGCGGAGCAGCTCCAGCTCCGCGATGGTCTCGAGGTCCTTCGGCCTTCCCGCCGCGCGCTTCACGCGAATCAGCCACGGGAGATCCAGAAACTTCACGGCTCGACCGAACACGGTGAGCTCCATCGTGTGCGGCAGGAGATCCTCGTACGTCCCGCCCCCCACGATCTCGCCGAGCAGGTCGATCGCGCCCACCCTGGTGGTCAGGGTGAAATTGAGGCCCGCGCGCAGCGTGGGTACCGACCATTCGAATGGGAGCCCCGGCGGTGCGCCGCGGAGGTACGGTCGCGATGGCTTCAGCGCCGCGACGATGCGCTCGAGGTTGGCGGGGTGTCGCGCATACGAGACGTCGAGAACGTCAGTGAGGCGTGAGGAACCGTGAGCGCGTGCGGCGACTCCACCGACCACGATGAATTCCACCCCGACGTCGTGAAGGGCACGGAGCAACCGCTCGAGCTGGGTCACTTCGCGCGCGCCTTCCGCATGGCGTTGCGCAACTCACGGTCGCTCCGCTCCCAGTCTGCCAGCGAGCGAAGGCGCTCGTCGGGCGTCCGCTTCAGGTTTTCGCGCAGCAGGCTTCTGTCGACGCCGACCTTGTAGCGCTCCACCGTGGCATCACTCGCGGCTCGCGGCACGAGCTCGATGCGCCACTCGCATCCGAGTGCCTCGGCGTAACGCTCCAGCGTCTCGAGCGTGGGATTGGCGCTACCCTGCTCGAGCCTTGCGACGGCCGGCTGCGCCGTGCCCACACGGTCGGCGAGCTCGCGCTGCGACATGCCCGATGCCAGGCGCTGTGCGACAATGCTTGCGGAAATTGCGGTTATTCCTTGCATGGTATATAGATATCATATTTGATATCGCCATGCAAACTGCGCGGGGACGTGGCGCGTCGCCCGTCGCCGCCACATTCTTTCGAGCACATGAAGATCGCCTCGCTCCTCCTGCTCGCGACCGCCTTCCACACGTCGGCCGCCCAGCGCGCCCCCGACGTCAGCGCCGCTCACGCACTCATCGCGCGCGTCGTCCCCGGTCACGCGCGCGACATCGTCGTCGAGACGATCGCCGACTCCGCCGGCCTCGACGTCTTCGAGGTCGACTCGCGCGCCAACCGCATCGTGCTGCGCGGCTCGAGCGGCGTGGCCATCGCCTCCGCACTCAACTGGTACCTGGAGAACGTCGCGGGCATCAACGTCTCGCTCCCGCTCGAGCCCATTCGTCTCGCGAAGCTTCCCGCCGTCACGACGAAGGCGCGAGTCGCCACGCCCTACCAGCGACGCTACTTCTTCAACTACTGCACGTTCTCCTACTCCATGGCATGGTGGGACTGGACGCAGTGGGAGCAGATGATCGACTGGATGGCGCTCAAGGGCATCAACACACCGCTCGCCGTCACCGGACAGGAAGCCGTCTGGCGCCTCGTCCTCAACGACCTCGGCTACACGCGCAAGCAGCGCGACGACTTCCTCGTCGGACCCGCGTACTTCCCGTGGGGCTGGATGGGCAATATCGACGGACTCGGCGGGCCGCTCCCCGACTCGTGGATCGACAGCCACATCACGCTCGAGCGCCGCATCCTCGCGCGCGAACGCTCGCTCGGCATGACACCCGTGCTCCAGGGCTTCACCGGCCACGTCCCCGAGTCGACGAACCAGGTCTTCCCGCAGGCGAAGCTGCACAAGACGGGCGACTGGTCCGCAGGATTCAGCGGCACATGGTTCGTCGATCCGCTCGACCCGCTCTTCCAGCGCTTCGGCACGCAGTTCATCAAGCGACAGACGGAGCTCTTCGGCACCGATCACCTCTACGCCGCCGACCCGTTCAACGAGATCGACCCGCCGACGAACGACTCCACCTTCCTCGCCGGCATGGGCAAGGCGATCTACTCCGGCATGCACTCGGCCGACACGAGCGCGACGTGGATCCTCCAGGGCTGGTTCCTCTACTACCAGGCGAAGTTCTGGCAGGAGCCGCAGGCGCGCGCGCTCCTCGGTGCGGTACCCGACGACCACATGATCCTGCTCGACCTCTACGGCGACAGAAATCCGGTGTGGCAGAAGCGGCAGGCGTTCTACGGGAAGCAGTGGATATGGAACACCCTGTACAACTTCGGCGGCAAGACGAGCATGAACGGCGACTTGCCGCGCATCGCCGCCAATCTCGACACCGTTCGTCGCAGCCCCGCGAAGGGAAAGCTCGTCGGACTCGGCATGATGATGGAAGGACTCGGCACCAACCCCATCGTGCCGGACTTCGTCATGGCGCAGACGTGGCGCACGAGCGTACCGTCGGTTTCGGAGTGGACGAAGAGTTACGTCGCGCGTCGCTATGGCGCTCCGAACGCGAGCGCGTGGAGCGCATGGCACCTGCTCCTCGCCACTGCCTTCAAGTCCGGCGCACAGACGGGGACCTTCCTCGCCGAGCGACCGGGTTTCTATAGAAAGGGGACGCCGTATCGCTCGGAGCCCATCGCGCCGTACGACCGGAAGCTTCTCGTCGCCGCACTCGACTCGCTCCTGGCCGCCGCACCAGCACTCGGGCGCAACGACACGTATCGCTACGACGTCGTGAACCTCACGCGCCAGGTGCTCGGCCAACTGGCCGTGCCGTTGGTGAATGACGTCGAAGCCGCGTATGTGAAGAAGGACGCCGCCGCGCTCCGCGTCGCCGAGAAGAATGTGCTGACGCTGCTGGTGGACCTGGATGAGCTGGTCGGGACGCGTGAAGAATTCCTTCTCGGACGCTGGCTCAGCGACGCGAAGCGCTGGGCGACGACGAACGGTGAACGCCGGCTCTACGAGTGGAACGCGCGCAACCTCATCACGCTGTGGGGCGAGAAGTGCACGGAGGGGCAGAACGACGACCTGAACCTCTACGCCTACAAGGAGTGGCAGGGGATGTTCGCGTCGTACTTCCTTCCGCGGTGGCAGGAATTCTTCAAGCGGCTCGATAATTCACTCGCGACGAGAGTCGCGTTCGATCGCGCCCCCTTCGCTGCGGATATGTGCAGTTGGGAACGGAAATGGTCTGGAAGAACTGACAGTTTCCCGGTGAAGCCAAGCGGCGATGCACTCACGGTGACGAGGAAGCTCGTCGCCAGGTACGCTGAACGACTGAAGGGTCCATGAGATTCACGAGAGTCTCGACCCTTGCACTGATCTCGGCGCTCACCAGCACCGGCGACGCCGCGCAGGGCATCTCGTACACGATGCGCTTCCCCGCCCCGGACTCGCATGTCGCCGAGGTGGAGGCGCGCATTCCCGCGGGGGGGAAGCAGAGCCTCGACCTGATGCTCCCCAACTGGTCGCCCGGCTATTACGTGCAGCAGGACTACGCGGGCAAGGTCCAGTCCTTCTCCGCGTCGACGAGCACGAGCATCGAGCGGCCGAAGTCGAATCACTGGATCGTGCCGACCAACGGTGCCGACACCGTCGTCATCAGGTATTCGCTCTCGTGCACCAGCCGCTTCATCACCGGCTGCTGGGTGGACTCGTTGTTCGCCGTGCTCAACGGCCCGTCGGTGTTCATTACCGTCAACGAGGCACACGCGACCGCGAAGCGCCCGTACGACGTCCGCCTCGAGCTCGCGCCCACGTGGCCGCGCTCCGTTTCATCACTCGACATCGTGGGCCGCGACTCGAACCACTACAAGGCGCCGGACTACGACACGTTCATCGACTCGCCCATCATCGCCGGAGCGATCAGCGTGCACGAGTTCACCGTCGGCCAGACGAAGCACTACCTCGCCGACTTCGGATTCCTCGGCGCCTGGGACGGGGCGACGGTCGCCGAGACGCTGAAGCGTATCGTGGCCGAGCATCGGAATTTCCTTGGCGAGCTGCCGTTCAGGAAATACGTCTTCCTCAATTCATTCCGCGGCGGACAGGGCGGCCTCGAGCACCTCAACTCGTCGCTGCTCTCCTCGCCGGCGCGCCCCACCGAGCCGCTCCCGGGGCTGCGCTGGCTCAAGTACGTCAGTCACGAGTACTTTCACGCGATCAACGTCAAGCGTCTCCGGCCCATCGAGCTTGGCCCATTCGACTACGAAAAGTTGCCGAGCACGCCGAGCCTGTGGATCTCGGAGGGGCTGACGTCGTATTATGGCGATCTCGCGGTGGTGCGCTCGGGCGTGGGCACGCTCGACGACTACATCGACGGCATGTCGTCGTACATCCGCACGGTGCAGACGTCGCCCGGGCGGTTGCTCCAGACGCTCGAGCAGGCGTCGCTCACGTCGGGCACGACGTCGAGCTCCGGCGTCGGCGGCAATCGCAACCAGACGATCAGCTACTACGACAAGGGCCCCATCGCGGGGTTCGTCATCGACGCGCGCATTCGCCGGCTGACGAATGATCGCAGGAGCCTCGACGACGTGATGCGCCTTGCCATTTCGCGATACAGCGGCGCACGTGGCTTCATGCCGGAGCAGTTCGTCGCCGCTGCGTCGGAAGTCGCCGGCAGTGACCTCGCGCCGCTGTTCCACACGCTGCTCGGCACGACGGACGAGATCGACTACACCGAGGCGCTCGACTGGTTCGGTCTCGCGTTCGCGGAGCCCGGCGCTGCGGATCCGAAGCGGGCGTGGGCGCTCGTACGTCGCCCTGGTGCGACGCCGGCCCAGCGAGCGCACCTCCAGAGCCTTGTGACCTCCAGGCAGCGCTGACGCCTCGTGCCCTCTGAAAAATCCGTCATCTCGATTTCCCACCTCGGCAAGCGTTACGGCAAGACCGTCGCGGTCGACGACGTGTCTCTCGAGGTATTCGAGGGCGAGATCTTCGGGTTGATCGGCCCGAATGGCGCAGGCAAGACGACCACGATGGAGTGCGTCGAGGGCAATCGCGTCGCGGACAGCGGCACCATCTCGGTCCTGGGCCTCGACCCGAGGCGCGACGCGAACGCCCTCCGTCGTCGCATCGGCGTCCAGCATCAGGAGGCGCATCTCCAGAAGCGCATCAAGGTGTGGGAAGCCGTCGACCTGTGGAAGTCGCTCTACCCCAGGGTCGTGGACACCGACGCGCTGCTCACCCAGCTCGGCCTCGATGCGAAGCGTGACACGAAGTTCATGGCGCTGTCGGGAGGGCAGAAGCAACGCCTCTTCATCGCGCTCGCGCTCATTCACGAGCCCGAGGTCGTCTTCCTCGACGAGCTCACCACGGGGCTCGATCCGCAGGCGCGTCGCGCGATCTGGAGCCTGGTCATGGGCATTCGCGATCGCGGGACGACGGTGTTCCTGACGACGCACCTCATGGAGGAGGCCGAGCGGCTCTGCGATCGCGTCGCGATCATCGAGCATGGGCGATTGATCGAGATGGGTGCGCCGGCGGCGCTCGTCCGCAAGCATTGCCCGGAGCGCACGGTCGTCTACACGAGCGACGGCATCACCCACACGCTGCGCGGCGAGGGCGACGACTTCGTCACGGAGGTCATCACGCGCATCGCGCGCGAGGGCATCAACGTCCGCGATTTCCATACGGAGACGCCGACGCTCGAAGACGTCTTCCTCAAGCTGACCGGCCACACGGTGAGGGACTGACGATGCTTCGCGGCTTCTGGAAGCTCGCGTGGGTGGAGACGAAGGTCTTCGCGCGCGAACCGATGGGGTTCATGGGGACGCTGCTGATGCCCGTGCTCGCGTTCGTCATCGTCGGGCGCTCCCTCGGCGTGAGCGCCCC
>JBDSTA010000106.1:0-4262 GCA_039928475.1 Gemmatimonadaceae bacterium
AAGGACGACGTCGGCATCGAGCTCGCGCTCCAGTACAACGACGGCTACAACGACACCGTCTTCTCCTTCGTCAACAACATCAACACGCACGAAGGCGGCACGCACCTCACCGGCTTCAAGAGCGCGCTCACGCGCGTCATCAACCAGTACATCCAGAAGTCGTCGCTTTCCAAGAAGGACAAGGAGACGGTGCTCTCCGGCGACGACGTGCGCGAGGGCCTCACGGCCGTGCTCTCCGTGAAGGTGAAGGAACCGCAGTTCGAGGGGCAGACCAAGACGAAGCTCGGCAACTCCGAGGTGGAGTCCGCGGTGAAGACCGTGGTGAACGAGTGGCTCGCGTCGTATCTCGAGGAGCACCCGCGCGTGGCCAACATCGTCATCGACAAGGCGATGTCTGCGGCGCGCGCGCGCGAGGCGGCACGCAAGGCGCGCGACCTCACCCGCAAGAAGTCCGGGCTCGACATCGGCAACCTGCCGGGCAAGCTGGCCGACTGTTCGCTCGTCGACCCGGCGCTCTGCGAAATTTATCTGGTGGAAGGTGACTCGGCGGGCGGAAGCGCCAAGCAGGGCCGCAAGCGCGAGTTCCAGGCGATCCTGCCGCTGCGCGGCAAGATCATCAACGTGGAGAAGGCACGCATCGACAAGGTCCTCTCCAACGAGGAAATCCGGACGATCATCACGGCGATCGGCACGGGCATCAAGGACGAGTTCGACGTCACCAAGGCGCGCTACCACAAGATCATCATCATGACGGATGCCGACGTGGACGGCGCGCACATCCGTACGCTCCTGCTCACGTTCTTCTACAGGCAGATGCCCGAGCTCATCGAGGCGGGTTACGTCTACATCGCGCAGCCGCCCCTCTTCCGCGTGGCCAAGGGCAAGGAAGCGTACTACGCCTACGACATGAAGGAGCGCGACGAGATCGCGAGGCGCATGTCGCCCGACGGCAAGACGGGGATCAACCTCCAGCGCTACAAGGGTCTCGGCGAGATGAACGCGGACCAGCTGTTCGACACCACCATGGACCCGAACACGCGCACGCTGCTCAAGGTGGCCGTCGAGGACGCCGTGCTGGCGGACGAGATGTTCCGCACGCTCATGGGCGACGAGGTGGAGCCGCGGCGCCTGTTCATCGAGAGCAACGCGAAGTTCGCGAGCAATCTCGACATCTGAACCGTCAGCGCCGCACGACAGAACGGGGGCACCGTCCATGATGGACGGTGCCCCCGTTCTGCACCGTGCCCGGAGCTACGACGCGCTCGAGATGCGGTGACCCGTATGCCGTGCGGGCGCGTCCACCCACCTGAGCATCCCGTTCTCCATCTGCACGAGCTGCCCGCACTCGCCGACCGTCTCGCGCACGAGCCCCGCCGCTGCGGCCCATCCGCTTCGCAAGGAACCCGACGTCCCCACGCGCGCCACGTCGCCCAGATATCGCAGCACCACCAGCAGCATCGCGCTCACGGCGAGATCGTAGGGGTGCCCACGCGTGTCGCACCGACGCACGGTGCGGCGGTGGCCAAGGCTTCCCACGCGCGCGATGATGCCCTGGCGCGCACGGCGCTCGATGGAAAAGCCGTCGCCGGCCTGGCCGAGGAACGCGTTGCCGTTGAAGGAGATCATGTCGGGCTCGATCACCAGGCGGCCCAGGCCACCGGGGCCGCGCAGGACGGCGAGGTCGTCGCCGGAGCGAGACCGTTCGAGGCGGGCGCTTGCGGCGCGCAGCACGGCGATCAGGTCGGCATGCAAGAGAGTCCAGGTGTCCTCGCCGATGTCGGCGGGGAGCGTCCACGCATGCACGAAACCGTCATCGGCTCGCATGGCTCAATGCTGTAATGCGGACCGCGCGCGCGCCGTGATGCGCGTCACTCGCTCGCGGGGCGCGCGTCCGGAAGCTCGAGCGTAAAGCGCGAGCCACTCCCTTCGACGCTCTCCACCACCAGGCGGCCCTTCATCGCGCGCGCCAGGTCACTCGAGATGGCGAGCCCGAGCCCGGTACCCTCCTGGTTGCTCGTGAGGGTTCGGCCAACCTGTACGAACGGCTCGAAGATCGCCACGAGCTCGTCCGTGGGAATACCGATGCCGGTATCGGTGACGTGCAACGCCACCACGACGCCGCGACGCTCGCACGACACCGTCAGCGTTCCCCCCGAGGGCGTGAACTTCACGGCGTTGGAGAGCAGGTTGATGAGGATCTGCTCCACTTTCGAGCGGTCGGCGCGCACGTCGGCGCCATCGCAACGAGATCGCTCGATGCGAAGTCCCTTCGCCGTCGCCTGTGGCTCGATCATGGGCAGCACCGCGTCCACCACCGCGTCGACCGATATCACCCGGATGTCGTAGGTGATCTGCCCAGCCTCGATCCGGCTGAAGTTGAGGATGTCGTTGATGATGGCGAGCAGGTGCTGCTGGCTGCTCTTGATGCGTCCGAGATACAGCGCCTGCTGCTCCGACACCTCGCCGCCGATGCCGGTGATGAGCAGGTCCGCATAGCCCGAGATGGCGTTGAGCGGCGTGCGCAGCTCGTGACTCATGGCGGCGAGGAAGCTCGCCTTCACCTGGTTCGCTTCCTCCGACTGCGCGAGTCGCCGCGCCGTCGCGATCGCCTGATCTTCCGCCGCGCGGCGTTCGGTGAGGTCGCGCGTCACCTTGGCAAAGCCGACCAGCGCACCCGCATCGTCGCGCAATGCCGTGATCACGACGTTCGCCCAGAAACGCGAGCCGTCCTTCCTCACGCGCCATCCTTCATCCTCGACACGCCCTTCGGCCGTCGCCACCTCGAGCTCCCACTCGGGCTTTCCGTTCGCGCGATCCTCCGGCCCGTAGAACACACCGAAGTACTGGCCGATGATCTCGTCAGCCGTGTATCCCTTGAATCGCTCGGCGCCCCGGTTCCAGCTCAGGACGTGGCCCGTGGGGTCGAGTGCGAAGATCGCATAGTCGAGGACGCTCTCGACCAGCATGCGGTAGAGGCCGTCGCCTTCGCTCGACGACTGGCCGGTGACCTGTGCGCGTGCGAAGGCGGCAGCTTCACGCGTCGCGTGCTCGGACGTGTGGACCGGTATCGGCTGTGCATTCGCATCCCGCTCGGCTGGCTCGCTCACGGGTTACTGCGCGTACCGGAGGACATCGTACAGGTAGCGGACGCCGAAACCCATGTTCGTGATGGAGATGCGTTCGTCGTTGCCATGCATGCCCTTCTGCATGTCGGCACTCTCGACGAGGAATGGGTCGAATCCATAGGTAATGATACCGAGCGCGCGATAGAATGGGCGATCCGTCGCCGCAGTGAACATCGGCGTGGTGACGAGTGCCCTCGGCTCCCGGTCGTGCGTGGCGCGTTCGATCGCGCGAAACAGGTCGGTGTCCGTCGGGTTGGTGGTGCGCGCCTTGATGGAGGCGGGCGGCGTGATGTGGACGGCCGTGTCTCCGATCACGCGCGTGATCTGTGCGAGGAACTCCGCCGGATCCTGGTCGGGGAGCAGCCGGATGTCGAGCCCGGCGGAGGCTTCAGGCGGGATCACGTTGTTCTTGCTGGAACCGGTGAGCACGGTAAGCGACACCGTATTCCGCAGGATGGCGTTCCAGTACACGTCATTGGTCAGCCATTCACGTGCCGCCGGCGTTCGGAGGGCGGCCGTCACGTTGGTGAGCCATGCGCGCTGCTGCCCGGCGTAGCTGCTGGCGAGCGCCTTGAAGTACCTGTCAACGCCCGGCACCACGCGGAGCGGCGTTTCCCATTTGGCAACGCGATCGAGTGCAGCGACGAGCCGCGGCACGGGGTTCTGCTTCGTCGGACGGGAGCCGTGCGACGGCACGCCCTTCACGACCAGCTTCAACCCATAAGGTCGCTTCTCCTCCACGCCCACGCCGTAATAGCGCGCCTTGCCGTTCACGACGGGGTTGTCGCCGCCTTCCGTAAAGAGGTACTCGACATCGCGCAGGAGGTCGGCATGCAGGCGCGTGAACGCTTCCGCCCCGGTCGCGCCGTTCTCCTCATTCGTGTTGCCGATGAAGACGATGTCGCGCGTGAGCGGGAGGCCACTCCGCTTGAGCGCAATCATCGCGACGAGGTGCGCGATGCCCTGCCCCTTCATGTCGAGTGCACCGCGGCCGTACACGAAGCCATCGCGAATCTCGCCGCCGAACGGATCCACCGTCCAGTAGGCGGGCACTGCCGGTACGACGTCGATGTGGTGCACGAGTGCAATGGCCTTCTTCGATCCGTCGCCGCGGAGTCGCGCGTACAGGTTCGCATG
>JBDSTA010000107.1:0-8271 GCA_039928475.1 Gemmatimonadaceae bacterium
AGAAGCGCTTGAAGGTCGTGGCGATGCGCTGCCGCGCCTCACGACAGAACAGGTCCGCCAGCTCGGTCGCCTCCTGATTGCCCTGCTTCGCGAGCATCTGCGCGCGCACGCATGCGGCGGTCATCGCGAAGAGATCGGCGCCGATGTCCACCGCGCGAAAGAGCACCATCTGCCGGCGCTCGAGCCCGGGGCCGAAGCGCGCCATCGCATGAAACAATGTGCGTCCGAGGTGGCGCGTCTGCCGCTCCGCCCAGCGCAGGTGCTTGCCGAGCACGCCGAACTCCGCATACGCCGTGGGCACAGCACCGCGGCCGAACCAGCGCGCCGCATACCACGCGGGATAGAACTTCATCACGCGCCCGAGCGCGGCGAGCTTCTCGCTGCCGGCCGACTCCTTGTCGACAAGCGCGAACGCCGTCTTGAAGTGATGATCCACGGCCTCGCGCGCGATGAAGAGCCGCATCACCTCCGATGTGCCCTCGAAGATGAGGTTGATGCGGAAGTCGCGCATCGCCCGCTCGACGCCGAGCGGCACCTCGCCGCGCTCGCGCAGCGAGTCGGCCGTCTCGTAGCCGCGGCCTCCGCGGATCTGGAGGGTGTCGTCCACGATGCGCCAGCCGGCTTCCGTGTTCCACATCTTGGCGACGGCCGCCTCGAGGCGAATGTCGTAGTGCCCGCGCTCCGAGAGTGCGACGGTGAGCTCGGCGACCGACTCCATCGCGAATGTGTTCGCCGCCATGAGCGCGATCTTCTGCGCGATCGCTTCGTGCTTGCCGATCGGCTGGCCCCACTGCACCCGCTCGTTCGCCCAGTGACGCGCCACCTGCAGCATCGCCTTGCCACTGCCCGCGCAACTCGCCGGCAACGTGAGGCGGCCGGTGTTGAGCGTCACCAGCGCGAGCTTCAACCCCTTCCCCTCGCCCCAGATGATGTTCTCGCTGGGAACGCGGACATTGGTGAAGCGAATCACGCCATTCTCGATCGCCTTGAGACCCATGAAGCGACAGCGATGCACGACCTCCACGCCGGGGGCGTTCGCCTCCACGATGAAGGCCGTGATCTGCTTCCGGCTCTTTCCGTTCGCCACGACGTCCGGCGTGCGCGCCATGACCACGAGCAGCTCGGCGCGCGTACCATTGGTGCACCACAGCTTCTCGCCGCTCAGCGTCCAGTAGGTGCCGTCCGCACTCGGTGTTGCGCTCGTCCGCATGTTCGCTGGATCCGAGCCGGCGTCCGTCTCCGTGAGCGCGAACGCGGAGATCGCGCCCTTCGCGAGTCGCGGGAAGAAGCGCTGCTTCTGCTCCGGCGTGCCGAAGAGCTTGAGCGGCTGCGGCAGGCCGATGGACTGGTGCGCCGAGAGCAACGCCGTGAGCGAGCCGTCCTTGCTCGTCACCATCGCCATCGCGCGCGTGTAGCTCGCGTACGAGAGGCCGAGGCCGCCGTACTCCGTGGGAATCTTGATGCCGAACGCGCCGATGTCGCGGAGCTCCTGCACGTACGCTTCCGGTATCTCACCGGTGCGGTCGATCATGTCGGAATCGGCGCGCTCGAGGAAGTCACGCAGCTTCGCGAAGAACGCGGCGGAGCGCTCGCGCTCGGCCGCGTCCTCCTGCACCGGGTGCGGGTGGATCAGGTCGAGGCGAAATCGGCCGAGAAACAGCTCGCGAACAAAGCTCGGGCCCGACCACTCGCTCTCACGCGCCGCCTCGGCGACTTCCCGCGCTTCCTTCTCTGTGGCGAGACCTGCGCTGTGCTCTGCCATGCGTCGCTCGTCGGTGTGGGTCCGTGCGTGCTACGTATTCGTGCGCCTGCGCTCCCGCTCCCGCGTGGCGACGATGCCCGCCCCGCCCAGGGCGATGACGGCAAAGGAGAACCACTGGAGTGCGTAGCCACGATGCGGCCCGTCATCGAGGACGGGAAGATCCCGCCGCGCCGGATGCGTGAGGTCCGCCGTGTCCCCCACCGCGACCAGGTAGTAGGGAGCGAGCGGGTATGGGACGCGGGGTGCAATTTCCGCACGCGACGCACGACGGATGAGCCCCCGGTGTGCCGACCTCGCGGACTGGCTGTCGCGTGCGAACACCTCGACGTAGCCGGCGATGCTGGACTCCTCCCCTTCGCGCCACCGGCTGCGGTCCACCGTGGACCCGTCGGGGGAATAGACCCAGCCCCGGTTCACGAGCACCGCCGTGTCGCTCCCGGGCACGCGAAGGGGCGTCAGGAATTCAGCGCCGGGCGAGCCGCGCCTCGTTCGATTCGCGAGGAGCAACTCGTGGTCGTAGTCGAAGCGTCCGCGCACGCTCGCGCCCCGGTAATGCGCTCCCGCCGTGTCGCGCGGGAGCTCGGCGAACGGGATGGGGCGCGTTCGCTGCTGCCTGGTCATGAGGGCGTTGAAGGCCTGCCGCTCCCGAAGCCGGCTCAGCTGCCAGAAGCCGAGCCGAACGAAAAGGCCAGCCGCGAGCACGGCGAGGGTGCAGAACAGGAGGATGCGTCTGGACATGCTGGATTCTAAGCAGGCGCAGGCGGGGGGAGGAAATGCGCCGCATCCATTGTGCGCCCGACACTGCAGGCACCCCTAGAAGAGCGACATCTGCTCGCCGAGTGCCTCGGGCTGTACGGGGGTCTGCCCCATCAGCATCTGGAGCTCGCGCACGCTCTGCGGCGAGTGTCCGGCGAAGTGATTGTTCACGTAGCCGTACACCTTCACGCGTACCTTGGCGAGCGTCGCGAGCGCCTGCGACCACTGCTCGAGCTCCGTCGAGCGATCGATCTGGATGCGCGAGTAGTCGACGATGTCGCGGTTGCCACCCATCCAGCGGAAGTAGATGAAGTTCGCCGTGGGTCGCCGCGCGAGCGCGATCATCTGCTTGCGCGGGATCCACTTCGCATCGGTGATGGTGAGGCCCACGCCGTGCTCGGCAAGCAGTGCGAGCACGCCGTCGTTGATCCAGCCGCGGTTGCGGAACTCCACCGAGAACTGGATGTCGCGCGGCAGGGTGGGCAGGAAGCTCGCGAGGCCGGGCAGCTCGACGGGGCCGAAGTCCGGCGCGAGCTGGATGAGTACGGGCCCGAGCTTGTCGCCGAGCTCACGGGCGCGATCGAAGAACTCGCGCGAGAGGTCGCCGCTGTCGCGGAGCCGGCGCTCGTGCGTGATCTCCTGCGGCAGCTTGAGCGCGAAGAGAAATCCGGGCGGCGTGCGCTCGTACCAGCCGCGCACGGTCTTCGGTGCCGGCGTCGCATAGAAGGTCGAGTCGACCTCGACGGTATCGAACGCGCGTGTGTACACGCTGAGGTAGTCAGCGGAGCGAGTGCCGGGCGGATAGAAGGGCCCGACCCAGGCGTCGTAGTTCCAGCCCTGCGTTCCGAGTCGGATCGGCGCGGTCATGCGGAAAATCGGCTGTACTCTCGCGGCGATGTCAAGACGGAGGGGCGATGCGCGATCGAACGCATCAGCTGTAGAAGTAAAAGCGGACTCGAGGACACACGCGTCGCGGGTCCCGATTTTGCCCTTACCGGGGACGTAATCATTCATCATTCCCCGGAGGCTCTTCGATGGACAATCGCGACAAGCTCAACGACTCCACGGACGCGAAGATCGAGCGCGCCAAGGACTCGGCGCTCGGCAAGCATGACGATCATCCGAGCCATGCCGACGAGGCGGGCGAAGCGGTCGGTGGAATTGGTGGTGTGCTCGCCGGCGCTGCGGTCGGCTCGATCGCTGGCCCGGTCGGCACGATCATCGGCGGCATCGCCGGTGCAGTGGGCGGCTGGTGGAGCGGACGCGCGGTGACGGAAGCCGCGGGCAAGCTGACGGACTCCGACGACCAGTACTATCGCGGTCACTACGAGTCGTCCTCGACAAAGCTCGCCGACCGCGGCTACGATGACGTGCGCCCCGCATACCACCTCGGCCAGGTGGCCGCCAACAATCCGGATTACGCCAACCGCGATTGGAAGGACGTCTCCACCGAGCTCCAGCGTGGCTGGACGCCGGAGAATTCCAAGAAGTACGGCGACTGGAATTCGGTGAGCAGCTACGCGGGTGAAGGTTACACGCGCGGTCGCTCGATGCTCGGCGGCGCTGGCGCTGCGGCGGCTGGCACGGCAAAGGTCGCTGGCAACAAGGCGGCGAATGTCGTGGACGACATGAAGGATCGCGTGGACGGCAACCCGGCCTCGAAGCCCGGCCCGGACGCGACCGACTCCGCGCGTCGCCTCGACAACCGCTGACCTTCGTCAGCGGTACGTTTCGAAGAACCCCGCTCCGCTTCCCGCGAGCGGGGTTCCTCGTATCCGGCCCCTGATCGTCGCCGTTCCCTTCATCTGCACGAAGTACGGACGCACGAGCCGCCGTGCGGCGAGTGCGTCGCCGCGCTCGATCATGTCACCGCGCGTATCGGTGGCCGATGCATCCTCGACCGCGAGCGTCACGCGTAACGTGTCGTCGCCCCGCACATCCATCAGCTCGGCGGTTGACGGTGTGCGGATCACGTGGCCGTTCACGGTCGTGGTGCGTCCATCCACATATGCGATCTCGCGCGGCCGGAACACCGCGAGGAATCCGTCGCGATCGACGAGGTAGACGAACAACGGTTGCGCCGCGCCAACGGAATCGGGCGGCTCGACCCGCCCGTAGAGCAGCGTGTACTCACCCGCTCGCGCGGCGCCCCACTCCCACGTGACACCGCGCCACACGCCCCAGTTGTGGTCGTGATAGGCCTGGACGTCGCGGTATGCGGTGCAGGTCCCGCTCACGCACAGGGAACCGCTCGCCGAAGCGCGCAGTGCAGGCACGACGTATCCACTCACGAGCCCGCTCGTCACCGCCGCGCCAGGAAAGTACGCACCTTCCGCCGGCGAGACATCGAGGTCGAGCGTGAGCGGCGTTCCCGTCCCCTGCTCACGCGCGACAGCGTGCGCATGATAGCGCCCGTCGGCCATGACGCTGACGCCCGATGGCCCGATGCGAACATTGGCGCGCGTGGTATCCAGCACCACGGCCGACGACGGATGCTCACTCGTGAACCGACGTGCCGGTTTCCCCTGCTCGTGCAGCGTGACGAGCACCTGCCCGCCCCACTTCGCCGCGTCGCCGCCCACATCGCCGGCGACGATGAACGAGACGAACGCCCACGTCTTCCGGTCCGGGGAGATCACGTTGAAGTAGTGCCACTCGGCCCAGCTCGGATCGTGTGCGACGCTCGCGGGCGGCCGGTGGAAGTGATCGATCTCGTGTCGCAGTTCGGCGCTGGACGGCGCGCGCCAGCGTCGGTCGAGCGAGTCGTCGCTCCACGTTCCGCTCACGAGTCGCGGCGGCGCACCCACGTCGCGCGACAGCGACGGGATCTCACCGCTCGCACGCACGGGAATCTCCACGCCATTGCCGTGGCGGAGGTACAGCAGCTTGCCCTCGATCTGGGGCGCCGCGGTAGTCACGACATCCGCGTTGCGCCGCGCCGCCAGGAGCTGGCGATGGACGAAACGCGCATGGTCGATGGAGAAGAACATCCCGCCCAGTCCCCCTGTCTTCAGCACCTCGACGTCCACGCCCTCGGGCAGCACGGTGATCGTCCCACCGCCCACGAGCTTCTCGTCCTTCGCCTGGTCGAGCAGCGCCTCGCCAACCGACAACAGCACGATCATGGTCGCGACGCCGACGGCGAACCCGAAGAGCAGGAACGCCGTGCGCCATGGATTGATCGTGAGGTTGCGGCGCGCGAGCAGTGCGATCATCGCGCGCGCTCGTCGCGCACGATGGCGCCGTCCTTCATGTGGATGACGCGCCGTGCCGCGCTCGCGAGGTCCTCGTCGTGCGTGACGACGACGATCGTCGTCCCATCGGCGTTGAGGCGCTCGAACAGCGCGATCATCTCCGCGCCCGTCCGCGCGTCGAGCTCACCGGTGGGCTCGTCGGCGAGCAGCAGCCGCGGGGCGTTCGCGAGCGCGCGCGCGATGGCGACGCGCTGCTGCTCACCGCCCGAGAGCTGCGACGGACGATGCGACGCGCGCTTGCCGAGCCCCACGTAATCCAGCAACTCCTGCGCGCGCACGCGGCGCGCCTGTGCCTTCGTGCCCGCCTCCGACAGAGGAAGCTCGACGTTCTCCCGCGCGGTCAGCGCCTGCATCAGGTAGAAGCGCTGGAACACGAAGCCGATCTTTCGCAACCGGAACTCCGTGGCTCGCGCATCAGGCAGGTGATCCACTCTCTCGCCCGCAATGGACACGCTTCCGGATGTCGGCCGGTCGATCACGCCGAGCAGGTTGAGCAGCGTGCTCTTGCCGCATCCCGACGGGCCGACGATGGCGACGTAGTCGCCCTCTTCCACGCTGAACGACACCCCACGCAGTGCCGCGACGCGCTCGTCGCCCATCGCATAGTCCCGCGCGAGGTCGCGCACCTCCACGAGTGCGCTCATCCCACCGCCTCCTGGCGCAACGTCGTCGCAATGGGCAGCGACGCACTCCTCCACGAGGGATAGATGGCGGCGAGCACACCGCTCACGGCAAGCATGCCGAGCGCGCTCCACGCAGCGCGCGGCTGGAAGAGGAAGAAGTCGATGCGCTCCGGCACGCCGGGAAAGCGCGCGAGGATCGAGTTGAGGTAGCGGGCAGTCACGAGGCCGAGTGCGAGTCCGAGTGGCGATGCGGCCAGCATCATGGCGCTGGCCTCCATCATGATCTGCGCGACGATGCGCGCGCGCTTCACGCCGATGGCGCGCATCACCGCGATCTCACCGATGCGCTCGTTCACGGAGACCGTGACGAGCGTGGTGACGAGCAGGAAGCCGACGACCAGGCTCACGGCACCCAGGATCACGGCCAGCTGGCGGAAGTAGCTGAGCCGCTCATCCACCTGCTTGAGCGCTTCGGCCGTGGAGATCACGTTGACACGCGGCAGCATGCGCTCGACGCGCGCTCGCAGCTGCTCGACGTCCGCGCCGTCGGCCAGCCTGACCATGGCGATGGAGATGGGGCTTCCAGCGCGTCCCTGCATGGCGCGCAGCGTCGCGATGGGCAGCGCCGCGCCGCGCTGCTCCGCCGCCATGTACACGAAGCGCGCTCGGCCCACGATGACGAGCCGGCGCTGGCCGGCGAGTGCCCGGAGCTGGGCATCGTATCCCGTCCCGGCGGTGACCGTATCCCCGACACGCGCATGCAGCGCCGCGAGGAGGAGGTCATTCGCCGCGAGCTCGTTCGGCGCCGCCGGCTGTCGTCCGCCCACGAGCTCGTAGTCGCCCTGCACGGTGGGAATGACGCCGAGCGCAGAGGTGGCAACAGCGCCGCCGTCGGTGAGGATGTGGAGCTGGCCGCCGAGCACGGGGCTCACCGTTGCAACGCCGGGCACGGATCGCAAGGCGACCTCGATGGAGTCGCCGTCGCGGATCGTCGCCTCCGTGTCGAAGGGCAGCGTACCGCGTGGTGCGAGCCGGAGCTGGAAGCCCTGCGACTGGAGCAGGCTGCGAAAGGACTCGCGCATCCCGCTCGAGAGCATCACCATGTCGAGCAGCATCGCGGCGCTCACGGCGACGCCGAGTATCGCGAGCGCCGTTCGCGCGCGATGCCGGAGCAGCGAGGCCGAGGCGAGCGTCGCGATCATCGGCCGAACAGGACGAGGGGCGGCGTGCGCACGAGCCGACGCGCGGCAAGCCACCCCGCGACGACGCCGAGCATGAGCGACAGGGCCACGGCGAGCAGCACGATGTCGCCGGTGATCACCGAGAAGCGAAGCGGCGTCCGATAGACGTTCTGGTAGTGCGCGTTCACGATCCACGTCGTCACGGCGCCGAGCGCGACACCGAGCACGCTCCCCGTGACGGCGATCGCCGACGCTTCCATCACGATCCCGCGCACGATGGTGGGCGCGGAGATGCCCACGAGCCGAAGCGCGGCGACGTCGCGGCGCCGCTCGTCCACCTTGAGCAGCATGATGCACAGCAGGAAGATCGCGCTCGCGACGATCGTGATGACGCCGATGGCGCGATGGAAGCGCGAGACGACGGCGAAGGTTGCAGACGTCTGCACGGCGATGTCGCGCGAGCGGTGCGCGTGAAAGCCGAACGCCGCCGCATTGATGCGGCGCTGCGCCTCGGCCACGTTCGCCGGTGACGTCTCGACCGCGAACCGGTCCACGCGATCCCCGTATGCGAGCAGCGACTGGAGCTGCCCGAGGTGGAGGCGCACCTTGTACTCGCCGCGCGCGATCTCCGCCGGGTCGGCCGCGCGCGCCACGATTCCCGTGATCACGGCGCGCTGGCCCGCCTCGCCGGGCGC
>JBDSTA010000108.1:0-21362 GCA_039928475.1 Gemmatimonadaceae bacterium
TGATCCACATCTTCGAGCCGTTGAGGAGCCAGCCTCCGTCGGCCTGCTCGCGCGCCATCGTGATCATCCCGCTCGGGTTGGACCCGAAGTCGGACTCGGTGAGGCCGAAGCAGCCGATGATCTCGCCCTTCGCCATCCCCGGCAGGTAGCGCGTCTTCTGCTCGTCGGACCCGAACGCGTAGATCGGATACATCGCGAGCGCGCCCTGCACGCTGGCGAAGGAGCGTACGCCTGAGTCGCCGCGCTCGAGCTCCTGCATGATGAGGCCGTACTGCACGTTGTTGAGTCCCGCGCAGCCGTACTCCTCGGGGAGGTTCGCGCCGAAGACGCCGAGCTCGCCCATCTCGGGAATGAGCTCCTTCGGGAAGCGGCCTTCCACGTATGCGGAGCCGATGACGGGCATGACCTTCTCGTCCACGAAAGAGCGGACGCTGTCGCGCACGGCGCGCTCGTCTTCGGAGAGGACGCTATCGATGTTGTAGAAGTCGAGCATTCTATTGGTCGAGTTGGGGAAGGGCTTCCCGGGAAACCTAACCGTGCGGCGCAAGTTCCCCCATATTCGCGGCGTCACCCAACCTCGGACCAACATGCGATTCCGCCTCGCGCTCCTCCTCGTCGCGACGCTCGCCGGCACGTCACACGCCCAGGCCAAGCGTCCCCTTCGCGCCAACGATCTCTATCGCCTGCGCACGGTCAACGACCCGCAGATCTCGCCCGACGGCTTCTGGATCGCGTACAGCGTCACCGCGGTCGATTCCGCGAAGGACAAGTCCGACAGCGACATCTGGATGACGAGCTGGGATGGCGTACAGACCATCCGGCTCACGTCCACGCCGGAGGGCGAGAGCACGCCGCGTTGGAGTCCGGATGGGCGCTACCTCGCGTTCGTCTCCGGCCGGCAGGAGGGCAAGGGCGGACAGGTGTGGCTGCTCGACAGGCGCGGTGGCGAGGCGCAGCGCCTCACGATGCTCAAGGGCGGCGTGTCCGAGTTCTCCTGGTCGCCCGACGCGAAGCGCCTGGTGCTCGCCATCGACGAGGAGACGGACTCGGTCGCGCGGAAGGACACGGCGGAGAAGAAGACGGCAAAGCCCATCGTCATCGACCGCTACAACTTCAAGCGCGACATCTCGGGCTATCTCGGGACCAAGCGCTCGCACCTCGCGCTCTTCGACGTCGCGCGCCGCAAGCTCGACACGCTCACCAGCGCGCTGCACGACGACGACAGCCCCGCCTGGTCGCCCGACGGGCAGCACATCGCATTCGTGCGGACGACGCTCGCCGAGCCGGGCAAGCCGCGCGACTCCGACGTGTTCGTGATGGACGCGCGCGCCGGCGCGGCGCCGAAGCAGCTCACGAACTTTGCGGGCTCCGACGGCGGCCGCCTCGCGTGGAGCCCCGACGGCAAGTGGATCGCCTTCACTCGCGGCGACGAGGCGAAATACTCGGCGTACAGCATCTCGAAACTCGCCGTTGTCGCGAGCGATGGGAGCGTACCCGCGCGCGTGGTCTCGGCCGCGCTCGACCGGCCAGTGTCCACGCCGCGGTTCGCCGCCGACGGGGGAAGCGTGCTCGCCACGATCGACGACGATCGCGCGTCGCCGCTCGTCCGCATCCGCATTGCCGACGGCATGGTGACACGCGTGCTCGATGGCAAGCGCACGATCAACGGCTTCAGCGTGCTCGCCGATGGCCGCGGCGCCGTGCTCGCGAGCGCGCCGGACCGCGCGCCCGAGATCTTTGCGCTCGAGGCAACGGGGACCGCCGACCGACAGCTCTCGCACCAGAACGATTCGCTGTTCGCGCAGTTGCAGCTCGGCAGCGTCGATGCCTTCACGTCGAGGAGCAAGGACGGCACCGAGGTGCACTCCCTGCTCTTCCGCCCCGCTGGCGCGGCGGCCGGCACGCGGTTGCCGCTCGTCGTCTACATCCACGGTGGCCCGAACGGCCAGGACGCGTACCGCTTCGACTTCGACCGGCAACTGCTCGCGGCGCATGGCTACGCGGTGCTCGCCGTGAACTACCGCGGGTCCAGTGGACGCGGCGAGACGTACCAGCGCGCGATCTTCGCCGACTGGGGCAACAAGGAAGTCCAGGACCTGCTCGGCGCGGTCGATGAAGCGGTGAAGCAGGGCGTCGCCGATCCAAACCGGCTCGGCATCGGCGGCTGGAGCTATGGTGGCATCCTCACCGACTATACCATCGCGACGACGCCGCGCTTCAAGGCGGCGGTGAGCGGTGCGGGCAGTGCGCTCCAGCTCTCGATGTACGGCAGTGACCAGTACATCTCGCAGTACGAGCTCGAGCTCGGCGTGCCGTGGAAGGCGCAGCAGAAGTGGATCGACATCTCGTATCCGTTCTTCCACGCGGACCGCATCAAGACCCCGACGCTGTTCATGGGCGGCCAGAGCGACTTCAACGTGCCGATCATCGGGGGCGAGCAGATGTACCAGGCGCTCCGAACCACGGGCGTGGAGACGCGGCTCGTCATCTACCCGACGCAGAACCACGGGCTCACGGTGCCGAGCTATCGCGTGGATCGCATCCAGCGCTACATCGACTGGTACGATCGCTTCCTCAAGGGCAGCGGCGGCACGACGGCGAACGCCGTGCTGCAGTAGGCCTGGCCCGACCCCGGCTAGGCGCCGCGCGCGAGCTGCTGTTGCGCCATGTGCTCGCGCGCGGGCACCAGCACTCGCCGCGCGTACGGCGCGATGCCGACGTCGCGGCACTTCGCGCGGAACGTGCTGCTGTGATCGATCGTGTGGCCCGTCTCGTCCTGCCACTGGTGCACCATTTCGTGCAGCAGCGTGTGCAGCGCCTCCGTCCAGCCGTGGCGGCGCAGGTGGCGGCGGCTGATCGCGATTTCCGCGTCCGCTCCGCCCGGGGCGGCCGCGGAATAGTGTCCGAGCCGGCTCTTCATGCGCCGCGAGACGCGCACCGCCACGGGCTTCAGCGCTCCGTGGAAGTGACGTGCGTTGTAGCGCGCGTGCCACGCGCTGAGCTGCTCCACCATGGCGAGGTCGTCCGGATGCGTGCGCTCGCGCCGCTGTGCCGGCGCGGCCTGCGACCGGATCGGATACGTGATGATCACCTGCTGCGCGGCCTTCCGCTCGGCGCGCGTGCGGCCCTCGACGAACGAGACGATGGCGCGCAGGACGGCCTCGGGTGCGTCGAGGTAGCCCTCGTGCACGCGCAGGACGCCGTTGGTGAAGCTCACCATCACGTTGCGATTGTGCGTCAGGCGACAGCCGGTGATCCGGTGCAGCCCGAGCGTGCGCAGCTTCGCAAGGAGCTCGTCGGCATTCTTCGGCGCGACATCGGGAAGGCTCAGCTCCAGTTGTGCCGCGTCCCGCGTGCCGCGAAAGAACCGTGTCAGCGCTTGAAGCACTTGATCGGTCCGGGGACGAAGGCGTTGTCCGAGGCGGACCACACGAGCGTGGACACCTCGATCTGGTTCTCCGAGACGCGGATGCTGTTGACCGACGACGGCCTGCCGCCGCGCATGCGGTTGGAGACGGTGCCGGCCGTCGAGATCACGGTGCCCTTCCTCGTGTGCTCGATGTAGTGAATCGCGTCCTGGTGATCGTGACCGCAGAGCACGAGATCGACGGACATGTCGGCGAAGGCGCCGAGGATCCGGGAGGTGTGCTTGAGGCCGTGCCGCTGGGACAATTCGCCCTTCACAGGATTGTGGTGCATCACGACGATGCGTGCGTCGCTCGCCGGCACTTCTGCAAGGACGGTGCGCACGCGATCGAGTTGCGCGCGCGTGACGATGCCGATGATGGAGATGTCACGCGGCCGCCAGGTGAGCGTGTCCATCGTGACGCCATGCGACGTGTTCACGCCCACCAGCGTCGCACCCGGCACCTTCAGCACGGGCTCGACGTCCTCGTCGATGAAGCGGCGGTAGTTCTCGAGCACCTTGCTCTCGTCGCCGAGGGCGAAGGGCGACTTCCACCAGGCGACGTCGTGGTTGCCGGGGATGCAGATGACCTTGCTCGTTTCCTGGGCCTGCTTGATGAACGCCCGCGCCCGCTGGAACTCGCCTGATCGCGCCCGCTGCGTGACGTCGCCACTGATGACGACGACGTCGTAGCGGTACTCCTGAATCAGCGACTCCATCGCCTCGTACTGCTCCGGCACGGCCGGATGGCCGAAATGCAGGTCGGAGCAGTGGAAGATGGAGACAGTGGTCACAGCTTCGCGATGATTGCGTCGGTGAACTGATCGGTGCTGGCCGTGCCTCCCAGATCGCGAGTCACGACCTTCCCTTCGCGCACAGTGGTCTCGAAGGCGTTCCGGACACGCTGCGCGCGCTCGCCGTCGTTCATGTAGTCGAGCATCATGCACGCCGCGAGGATGAGCGCACCCGGGTTTGCAACTCCCTTGCCCGCGATGTCCGGCGCCGTGCCGTGGACCGCCTCGAAGATCGCACCGCCGAGCCCGATGTTGGCGCCGGGCGCGAGGCCGAGCCCACCCACGAGGCCGGAGATGAGGTCGGACAGGATGTCGCCGAAGAGGTTCGTGGTGACGATGACGTCGAAGCGCTCGGGATGCAGCACCAGGTTCATCGCCATCGCGTCGACGATCACCTCGTTGAACTCGATGCCGTCGTACTCCTGCGCGACCTGTCGCCCGACGTCGAGGAACAGCCCCTGCGAGAACTTGAGGATGTTCGCCTTGTGGACGAGCGTCACCTTCCTGCGCCCGTGCTTCACCGCGTAATCGAACGCGTAGCGCACGATGCGCTCCGAGCCCGCACGCGTGATGATCGCGATGGACTCCGCCGCCGCCTTCGGGTCGCTGCCGATCTTGATGTAGTGCTCGATGCCGACGTACAGCCCCTCGGTGTTCTCGCGGATGAGCACGAGGTCGATGTCCTCGTAGCGGCCGCCCTTCACGATCGTGTGCGCGGGCCGCACGTTCGCGTAGAGGTCGAAGGTCTTGCGCAGCGACACGTTGATCGAGCGGAAGCCCTCGCCCACCGGCGTCTCGAGCGGGCCCTTGAGCGCGATGCGCGTCTTCCGGATGGAGTCGAGCGTCTCGTCGGGAATGGGGTCGCCGTACTTCGCGACGCCTGCCTGCCCCGCGTACTGCGTATCCCAGTGAATGTCGGCGCCCGCCGCCTCGAGGATGTGGACGGTGGCGCTCGCGATGGACGGCCCGATGCCGTCGCCCGGAATGAGAGTGACTGTCGTGCTCATGTCGTATGTCGGCGGCTCATTGAGCCGTGATGAGGTCGGCGAGGTGTGCGGCGACGCTGGTGAGCACCGCGCGTGAGAGAGTGCTGGATGGCTCGCTGCGGACGTATCCCACCCAGCGCACGTCGCCGAGCCGTCCGTCGAGCAGCGCGATCTTGAGGACGGCGATGCCCTGGCCCACGGTGGGCGCCTTCTCGAAGTGCAGCTCGACGGGCACGAGCACGGCACGCGCGCCCTCCTGCAGCGCGATCATCGTCCGCAGCTGCGTGGTGAGCGGATCACCGAGCTTCGCGCCCGACGCGATGTTGCCGCGCAGGACGTTCGCGCCGATCGAGTACGGGTCCACCGCGTAGGTGGGATTCGACTTGCTCGCGCGCACCAGGTCGGCCGGGTACGTCCACATGGTCTTGAGGCCGCGGTCGGCGAGCACCGTGGCGATCTCCTCGTCGAGCTGCTTCATGTACTCGCGCGGCTTCGGGATCTGCGCGGCCCACCCTAGGGCATCGCCCTGCGTCACGTAGAACGACGGCGTGACGATCGTCCGCTGGCCCGCGAGATTCGCGAGGGGGCGGGCCGGCTCCTGCACCGGCTCCGGCTCGTCCTCGGGCTTCCCGCCGTGATGACACGCGGTGAGCACCAGTGCGGCAGCGAGGAGTCGTAGGGAACGATTCACGTGGTTGGTGGCTGGGTTGGAGTGGCGAAAGTTAACCCCGCGCGGCACTTTGGCGCGCATGTCTCCCCAACCTCAAGGCGTGCTCCGCCGGACCGGCTCCGTGATCCTCTGGGCGACCGTGGCACTCGCGGGCGCCGGCGCGCTCGCGTGGCTCGCACTCTCGCGCGGTGAACGGGTCAGCGCGGCATGGCTGCTCGTCGCGTCGCTCTGCACCTACGCGGTCGCGTACCGCTTCTACAGCGCCTTCATCGCGTCGAAAGTGTTCGCCCTGGACGACCAGCGGCAGACCCCCGCCGAGCGACTGGGGGACGGCCGCGACTTCGTGCCGACGAACAAGTGGATCGTGTTCGGCCACCACTTCGCGGCCATCGCGGGGCCGGGCCCACTCGTCGGACCCACCCTCGCCGCGCAGTTCGGGTACCTGCCGGGCATCCTGTGGATCATCGTCGGCGTGGTCGTCGGCGGTGCCGTGCAGGATTTCGTCATCCTCTGCTCCTCCATCCGGCGCGATGGCAAGTCGCTCGGCCAGATGGCGAAGGAGGAGATCGGCCCGATCGCGGGATACACCGCGCTCGTCGCCGTGCTCGGCATCATAATCGTGCTCATCGCGGTGCTGGGGCTCGTCGTGGTGAACGCGCTCAAGTCGAGTCCGTGGGGAACGGTGACGATCGGCCTCACGATCCCCATCGCGATGCTGATGGGTGTGTACATGCGGTGGATCCGTCCTGGCCGGGTGCTCGAGGCGAGTGCGATCGGATTGGTGCTGCTCGCGTTCTCGCTCTACGCGGGCCGCTGGGTGGCAGCGCAGCCGGACCTTGCGACGGCGTTCACGCTGAGCGGGCGCACGCTCGCACTGCTCGTGATGGCGTATGGCTTCGCGGCGTCCGTCATCCCCGTGTGGCTGCTGCTCGCGCCGCGTGACTACCTGTCCGCATTCGTGAAGATCGGCGTCGTCATCGCGCTGGCGCTGGGCATCCTGTTCGTGCTGCCGCCGCTCCAGATGCCCGCACTCACGCGGTTCGTGGACGGCACCGGGCCGGTGTTCGCCGGCGCGTTGTTCCCGTTCGCCTTCATCACGATTGCCTGCGGCGCGATCAGTGGCTTCCATGCGCTGATCTCGTCAGGCACGACGCCCAAGCTCATCGAGCGCGAGACGGACGCGCGCATGATCGGGTACGGCGCGATGCTCGTGGAGTCGTTCGTCGCCGTGATGGCGCTCATCGCAGCGTGCGCCCTCACTCCAGGCGTCTACTTCGCGATCAACGCGCCCGTCGCCGCGCTGGGCACCACCACGCAGAGTGCCGCCGCGGCGATCGCCCAGTGGGGCTTCGTGGTCACGCCTGCTGAGCTGGACAACCTCGCGCGGCAGGTGGGCGAGACGTCACTCCTGTCGCGCACGGGCGGCGCGCCCAGCCTCGCGGTGGGCATGGCGCACCTGTTCTCGCGCGCGCTCGGCGGCGATGGCGCGATCGCACTGTGGTATCACTTCGCGATCATGTTCGAGGCGCTGTTCATCCTCACCACGCTCGACGCCGGCACGCGCGTCGGGCGCTTCATGCTCCAGGACCTCGGCAAGCATGTGTGGGCGCCGTTCGGGCGAACATCCTGGATGCCGGCCGTCGTGCTGTCGAGCGCTCTCGTCGTCGCGATGTGGGGACACTTCCTCTGGCAGGGCGTGAACGATCCCCTCGGCGGCGTGAACTCGCTGTGGCCCCTGTTCGGTATCTCGAACCAGTTGCTCGCGGCAGTCGCGTTGTGCGTGGGGACGACGGTCATCATGCGCATGGGGAAGCCGAAGAAGTACGCGCTGATCACGCTCGTACCGCTGGCATGGCTGGTGATCGTCACGATGTCGGCGGGCTTCGCGAAACTGTTCTCGCCGCTGCCGAAACTCGGCTTCCTCGCTCACGCGAAGGTGCTGCGTGAAGCGCAGGCGGCGGGAACGCTGCCCGCCGGCGTGAAGACGCCACAGGCGCTCACGCAGATGATCACGAACGACTACCTGGACGCGGCGGTCGCGGCATTCTTCCTCATCGCCGTGATCATCATCCTGGCCGACAGCTCCCGCAAATGGTGGAGCATGGTGCAGGGTCGCACGCCGATGCAGTCGACGGAGGTTCCCTTCACCCAGAGAGTGCCGGTTGCGGGAGACTGAGGCCGCTCGCCTCGTCGAGCGCATTGCGCGCGTGATCCGGCGCGTCATCGGCGTGCCGGACTACGAGCTCTACCTGCGGCACGCGCGTCGCTGCCATCCGGCCGACGCGCCGATGTCTCCGGAGGCGTTCGCAGCGGACGCACTCGCGCGCCGCTACGAACGTCCCGGCAGTCGCTGCTGCTAGGCGGCCTTTCGCGGCAGCACGATCATCATCCCGACGGCGGCGGCCAGCGCGAAGGCCGCCCCCATGACGAACGCCGTCGGCGCGCCTCCATGATCCCACACGTAGCCGAACAGCAGTGACGCCGGCAGCGCGCCGATCCCGATCGCGAGGTTGTACCACCCGAACGCCGTGCCGCGCCGCTCGGCGCCGACGAGGTCCGCGATGAGCGCCCGCTCGCTGCCCTCGGTGAGGCCGAAGAACACGCCGTACACTCCGAAGAGGGCCCACGCCTGCCACGCCGCCGTGGCGTGTGCGAAACCGAAGTACACGGCCGCGTAGAGGAGCCACCCGGCGATGAGCGTCGGTCGCCGCCCGATGCGATCGGACAGGATTCCACCGGGTGCGCTCGCAGCGGACTTCACCACGTGAAGCGCCGCCCACAGGATCGGGGCAAGCGCCACCGGCACGCCGAGCTGGTTCGCGCGCAGCAGCAGGAACGCGTCCGTCGAGTTGCCGAGCGTGAACAGCAGGATCACGCCGAGCACGCGCCAGAATCGCGCGCCGAGTGGCTGCGTGAGGTCGGGCGCGCCGGTCGTCGGGGCGAGTGCGGGACGAGGGATTTCGCGGACGAAGAAGATCACCACCAGCACGGAGAGCACGCCGGGAATGGCCGCGAGCCAGAATACCGTGCGCATGTCGGCCCAGTGCCACGTCAGCGCCGCGAACGCGATGAGCGGACCGAGCACGCCCCCGAGATTGTCGCCGGTCCTGTGCACTCCGAACGCACGCCCTCGAATGCTCGGATCCACGGACTCGGCGATCAGCGCATCGCGGGGCGCATTGCGGATGCCCTTCCCCACGCGATCCGCCACGCGGATGAGCAGCACTTGCGTCGCCGATTGCGCGATGGCGACAAGCGGTCGCATCAACGACGCGATGCCGTAGCCGAGCACGACGAGCGGCTTCCGCTTGCGGACACGGTCCGACCACCATCCGCTCGCGAGCTTGAGCAGCGCGGCGGTCGTCTCCGCGGCGCCCTCGATGGCGCCGATGAAGCTCGCGTTCGCGCCCAGCACCGTCGTGAGGAAGACGGGCAGGAGCGGATAGATCATCTCGCTCGAGACATCGGTGAGGAAGCTCACTGTCGCGAGCGCCCAGACGTTGCGTCCGAGCCTGGGGGCTGAAGGGTCGGTTGGCATCACCGCATCTTGCGCGAGTGCACGGCGCGCCGCCATAGATTGCGCATGGCCCGTGGAGACTCTTCGTCGACGAACGCCGCCGACCTCGCCGCACTCTTCGCGCGGCTGGGCCCGGCACGCATGCGCATTGCCGCCCGCGACGAGCAGACGATTGCCACGCAGATCGCGCTCTCGGAGATCCCCTCGCCCACGGGCGGCGAGTCGGCGCGCGGGGCGAGCATGGCCGATCGGTTTCGCGCGCTCGGCCTCGAGGATGTCCACACCGACATCGTCGGCAACGTGCTCGGCATGCGCAGCGGCGACGACGACATCGCTCCCGTCGTGATCTGCGCACACCTCGACACGATCTTCCCCGAGGGGACGCGGGTGGTGGTCGAACGCGATGGATGCCAGCTGGCGGGGCCGGGCATCGTGGACAACTCGCGCGGTCTCGCCGCGATGCTCGCGCTCGCGGAGACGTTCGACGGACGGCTCGTGCGCACGCGGCGGCCCATCGTCTTCGCGGCCACGGTCGGCGAGGAGGGCGCGGGCGACCTCCGCGGCGCGAAGCACCTCTTCGGCGCGGCGCGCGTTCGTCCCGCCGCGTGCATCGCGCTCGACGGCGCGGGCGACGACCGCATCGTCACCCGTGCGCTCGGCGCGCGCCGCCTGCGCGTGAGCTTCCAGGGCCCGGGCGGACACAGCTGGGGCGCGTTCGGCGTCGCGAACCCGGTGCATGCCGCCGGTGTCGCCACGGCGCGCCTTGCCGCGTTGCCCCTCCAGCGCATGCCGCGCACGACGCTCTCGGTGTGCCGCATCGGCGGCGGCATCAGCGTGAACGCGATTCCCACGGAGGCGTGGATCGAGGTGGACATCCGCTCGTCGTCGGACGACGTGCTGCGCCGTTGCGTCGCCGACGTCGAGCAGGCCGCGCGGGCATCGGCGCGCGACGAGAATTCGCGTCGCACCTCGGGGACGCCGGCGCTCACCTTCGTCATCGAGGTGATCGGCGATCGCCCGTGCGGCGAGCTGGACGCGGCGCATCCGCTCGTGCGCGCCGCGGAGTTCGCGACGCGCGCCATCGGACGCGTGCCGGAGCTCGCCATCGCGTCCACCGATGCGAACGTGCCAATCAGCCTCGGCGTGCCCGCCATCGCGATCGGCGCCGGCGGATTCGGCGGCGGCGTCCATACGTCCGCCGAATGGTACGACAACACTGACGGCCCGCTCGGCGTCGCGCGCGCACTCACGGTGCTCGCCGCGGCCGCCGAGCTCACACTTTCGTCCTGATCATGAATCTCGTTCGTGTCGGCAGGCTGCTGGTGATGTTCGCCCTCCTGGGGTCCTCCGCCTGCGCGCACGCGACCGCGGGCGCTCCAACCGCCGTCGAGTCGTCGCTGCTTCCCGGCCGCCAGCCGGCCGCATTCCGTGGCCGCGATGCGGCGCTCGTCGGCGAGTACGACGATGGGCACGGTGTGAGCTTCGTCATCGAGCAGGGGGGAAAGCTGTGGCTGCTCGACACGGCGAAGGCGACGGGCAAGCTCGCGCAGGTCAGCGCGAACGAGATCGCGCGCTCGAGCCTGAAGCGCCGCGATGTGGGGCCGCGGCCCGGGACGACGCAGCTCCAGGTGCAGCCCGTTCGCCCGGTTGCCGACGTGCGGCGTGAGGCGCTCGTCGCCGCGCCGCCCAGCGAGCCGACTGCCGCGAAGTCAGCGGACCTCGTCGAGCTCACGGCGCTCGACCCGACCATCAAGCTCGAGATCCGCTACGCGACCACCAACAACTTCCTCGGCACGAAGTTCTACGACGAGCCGCGCGCATTCATGCAGCGTCCCGCTGCCGAAGCCGTGGCGCGCGCCAACCAGAAGCTGCGGACGCTCGGCTACGGCCTGCTCGTGTACGATGCGTACCGCCCGTGGTACGTGACGAAGATGTTCTGGGATGCCACGCCGCTGGACAAGCACTGGCTCGTCGCCAACCCCGCGCAGGGCTCGAAGCACAATCGCGGAGCGGCGGTGGACCTCACGCTGTTCGACCTCGCGACCGGTCAGCCGGTGGACATGCCGAGCACGTACGATGAGAGCACCGGGCGCGCGAACGCGAGCTATCCCGGCGGGACGTCATTCCAGCGCTGGAACCGCGCGCTCCTGCGCAACGCCATGGTCGCCGAAGGGTTCCTCGTGAACCCTTCGGAGTGGTGGCACTTCGACTATGGCACCTGGCACGACTACGCGATCGGCAACGTCGCGTTCGACCGGATCGGGCGCTAGCTACGCGCCCTTGATCTTCGAGTGGTCGGTGACGTTGACCTCGCCCTTCATCCCCTCGATGGAGACGTCGTCGCCGATCAATGACTTCGACAGCGTGGAGTTCTTCACCGTCGACTTCCTGCCGATCACCGTATTCACGAGCGTCGAGCCCTCGACCTTCGTGCCCGCGCCGAGCGACACATTGGGACCGATGGTGGAATGCGAGAGCGTGACGTCGTCCTCGATGTAGACGGGGTCGTTGATCGTGACGCCGGCGGGCACCGATGACGGACGTCGCGCGCCCCCCTTCTCGAGCACAATGTGGTTCGTCTCGAGCAGCGTGCCAACTTCGCCCGCGTCGTACCAGCCGGCCACCTCGATCACCTTGATCTTCGCGCCCTTGTCGATCATGTACTGGAACGCGTCGGTGAGGTAGTACTCGCCCTTGTTCTGCGGCTGCGTGAGGACGTGGTTGATGCCCTCGAAGAGCAGCTTCCAGTTCTTCATGTAGTACAGACCGATGTTCGCACTCTTCGAGATCGGGGTGCTCGGCTTCTCGACGATGCGCGTCATGTTGTCGTTCTCGTCCTTCACCACGACGCCGAACCGCTGGTAGTCCTCGACTTCCTTCACCCAGATGATGCCGTCGGCGTCCGTGTCCTTGATGACGGTGAGGTCCGTCTCGAAGATCGTGTCGACGAAGATGATGAGGACATCCTGGTCCACGAACGGCTCGGCGAGCTTCACCGCGCCCGCGGTCCCGTCCTGGACCTTCTGCTCCACGTACACGGCAGGCAGGTCGGCGAACTCGGTGTTCGCGTACGCCTCGACCTTCTCCTTGAGGTGGCCCGTGATGTAGACGACCTGCTCCACGTTGCCGAGCTTGCGCAGGTCCTCGAGGATGTACGCCATCACCGGCTTGCCGGCGATCTTGAGCATGGGCTTCGGGACGAGGTGCGTGTGCGGACGAAGCCGCGTGCCTTTCCCTGCCAGCGGAATGATGACTTTCATGGTGCGCTCGTTCCCTCGCGCCCGTAGGCGTCCTTGAGTCTCACGACGTCGTCGAGATGCGGGGTGCTCGCCTCGAGGACATCGCAGTCGGTCACGGCCTGCATGTAATGGATCGTGCCCGGGGTGATGCGAAACGCCTCGCCGGCCTTGAGCTGCATGTCGGCGGGGTGGTCGCTGCCCTCGAGCTGAACGCAATACTTGAGCTCACCCGACAGCAGGTAGACGGTCTCGTCCTTCTGCACGTGATACTGCACGGAGAGCTTCTGGCCCGCCTTGATGTGCAGGATCTTGCCGACGTACAACTCGTTGGCGGCCCAGATGGTTTCATGCCCCCACGGCTTGGGGACGTGGCGGACGTCGGTGCGACCACTCATGAATGGCGTATGTCGAATTGAGGGGGAGGCGGCGGCGCCGCGCGTCCAGCAATATCGCGGGCTGGCGTGCGCCGGACTAGCCTAGAGGCCGAGCCCGCGGATCTCCCGCGCTCGCTCCCTGCTCACCGGAAGCACCGCCCCGTCGCGCATCTCCGCCACGAGCTTGCCGTCCTTCCTGCGGAACGAGGCCACGTGCGCAAGGTTGACGATGTGCGTCCGGTGGATGCGCGTGAACGTCCCCGGTGCGAGCCTGGCCTCCAGACGGCTCAGCGCGAGGTGCAGCATGTAGCGGCTCCTGCCCACATGCGCCGTCACGTAGTCCCCGGACGACTCGAACCACCCCACGTCCTCGACGGCCACCGGGACGATGCCCGTCCCCGCGCGAACGAACAGGCGCGTCATCGGCCCCTTGCCCAGGGCGTCACCAAGGCGGCCGAGCGCCGGCACGGCGTGTGGCTCACCGATCGCCGCACGCACGCGATCGAGGCACTTCGCCAGCCGCTCGTGGCCGAACGGCTTGAGCGGGTAGTCGAGCGCACCGAGCTCGAACCCGGCTACGGCGTGCTGCGCGAATGCCGTCGTGAACACGACGAACGGTTGATGCGACAGCCTCGTGAGCACCTCGGTGCCGAGCAGTCCGGGCATCTGGAT
Source organism: Gemmatimonadaceae bacterium (assembly GCA_039928475.1). Lineage (GTDB taxonomy): Bacteria > Gemmatimonadota > Gemmatimonadetes > Gemmatimonadales > Gemmatimonadaceae > AG11. The sequence continues at coordinate 13,659 of JBDSTA010000108.1, forward strand.
GTCGAGGAACACGAGCTCGGGCGCGAGCGTGTTGATCGCCTCCACCGCCTGGAGCCCGTTCGCCGCCTCGCCGACGACCGTCACCCACTCCACCTCCGCGAGCATGTCGCGCAGGCCGGCGCGCGCCACGGGCTCGTCATCCGCAATGAGGACGCTGACCTTCACTCGGTCGCCTCGGCACGCGGAAGCACGAGGGTGGCCGCGAAGCCCGATGGATCGCGGCTCGCGATGTCCAGGCGTGCCTCGCCGCCGTACAGCGCGGCGAGCCGCTCGCGAAGACGACGTATCCCGGTACCGCCATTCGCCTCGACCTGCGCGACGTCCGCGCCGTCGCCCGAGTCGCGTACGCTCAGTGATACTTCCCTCGCCGCGGCACTGCCCGTGACCAGGATCTCCGTGGCGTCCACGCGCGGCGCGGCACCATGCCGCACGGCGTTCTCCACGAGCGTCTGGAGCGCATACGTCGGGATGAGCGCGCTGCGCACGTCGTCGCTCACGTCCACACGAACGCTCAGGCGATCGCCGAAGCGCATGCGCTCCAGGTCGAGATACTTCTCGACGAACGCGAGCTCCTCCGCGACGGACACGAGGTCGCGATCTTCCTCGATGGTCGTGCGCAGGAGCCCGGCGAGCTGCTCGGCGGCGAGCGCCGCGCGCTTGGGCTCGCGCGGAATCAGGTGCACCACCGAGTGCAGCGCGTTGAAGAGGAAATGCGGATGCAACTGTGACCGCAGCGCGGCGAGCTGCGACTTCGCCGCCATCGCCTCGGCGAGCGCGGCCCGTTGGGTGGCCAGCGTGGTGTACGAGACGCCGGCGATCATGATGTAGAGCCACACGCCGGTGAGCAGGTACGCCGTGACGCCCGGACCGACCGTGATCACGGGCTCGCCATGCACCACGCTCTCGATGACGCTGTTGATCACGAGCCACACGAACGAATACGCGCCCGCGAGCGCGACGTGCGTCGCGACGAACGGCACCGTGACGGGACGCGGCCATGGATGCCGCTCCGCGAACCTGAGCACCACGATGCCGAGCGCCGCCGCGCCGGCGATCATCCGCAGCGCGACGAAAGCCGCGTCGCCCAGCGAGGCGTCGTGCGCGAGGATGACGACCGTCGTGAAGAGCGCCCACAGTGGGAACCATCCGATCAGGAGCTGGAGCCAGACGACGCGGCGTGACATGGACGAACGCTATCAGCGCGTCGCGGTCGCGGCTACGCGCTTCGCCTCGATGCTGAGGTTCTCCTTCCACGTCTTCCCTTCATCGGACGAGCGCTCTTGGCGGAAGCGGAACGACGTCGGCGTGATGTCGGAGTACGTGCCCCGCGTGACGTACGCCTTTCCATCGGCATCGGTGCCGTGGTAGGTCGAGATCATCGCATTCCCGCGCCACTCGGATGTGGTCATGGCGAATACGCCGCGATACGCATCGATCGTCGACGACTGCCAGTGGTGCTGTTCAGGGTCGTAGTAGCGCACCGCATGCGAGAGCACCTTCGGGTTGCCCGATTCATCGGTGATGCGCAGCTCGTCCTCGATCCCGAAGCCGTCGAGCGCGCGCCATCCCTTCCAGGTGCCGATCATCTTCGGTACCCCGTGCAGCTTGGCCACGAGTGTGGACACCTGTGGCTTCACGGCCAGCTCGAACTCCCCGACGAGGAACGCGTACTGCCGTGCCTCGGCGGGCACCGTGCGCATCGCGGGCTGCGCACCGCCATGCTGTGCCCGGGCCGGCGCCGCGAGTACCATGGACAGACAAACAACCACCGCCATCCGCTTCGTCATCGCCGAATCTCCATGAGTGAGTTTCATGCCGAATCGTACGGGGAGTCTGCGTCGCGACGGGATGGTTTTCGCTGAACGGTCGCGCCGGTACGACGAACGGCACGCTGGCCCGTCGCGCTGCAAAGGCCATCGCGCCTAACGTGCGTCATGACGAAACCACTCATCGTTCTGCGCGGCGTTTCCCGGGAATTTCCGACGGCGGCCGGCACCTTCACGGCGCTCGCCGACGTCGACCTCACCATCGACCGCGGCGAGTTCGTCGTGGTGGTGGGCCAGTCGGGGAGCGGGAAGTCCACGCTCCTTGCCCTGCTCGCCGGCATCGACCGACCCACGCGCGGCGAGGTGATCGTCGACGACACCGCCGTGCACGCGCTCTCCGAGCGACAGGTGTCCGCCTGGCGTGGCGGCGCGGTCGGCATCGTCTTCCAGTTCTTCCAGCTGCTCCCCACGCTCACCGCGTGCGAGAACGTGATGCTCCCCATGGACTTCACGGGCACGTGGCCCGTGCGCGAACGCCGCGAGCGCGCGCTCGCCCTCATGGGCCGGCTCGGGGTCGCCGACCAGGCGGACAAGCTCCCCTCCACGCTGTCGGGCGGACAACAGCAGCGCGTCGCGGTCGCGCGTGCGATGGCCAACGCGCCGTCGGTGCTGCTCGCCGACGAGCCCACCGGCAACCTCGACTCGCGCAACGCAGAGTCCATGCTCGACCTGCTCGCTGGCCTCGTGCAGGATGGCCAGACCGTTGTCATGGCGACCCATGACCACGGCGCGCAGCGCTTCGCGACGCGCACCATCGCCCTCGCCGACGGCCGCATCGTCGCGCCAGCCGCGCTCGTGCATGCTTAGCCCCCGCTGGCGCAAGGTCCTGCGCGACCTCTGGCTTCACAAGGCACGCACGGGGCTCGCCATATCGGCGATCTGCATCGGCATCATCGGCGCGGGCGCCGTGCTCGACGCATGGTCGCTGCTGCGGCGCGCGACGCGCGAGGAGTTCGATGCGAGCCGCCCCGCATCCGCGGTGATCCGCACGGACTCGGTCGATGCCGCACTCCTCGCGCGCATTCGCGCCCTCCCTGGCATCGCCACCGCGCAGTCGCGTCACGTCGTGAGTGCGCGCGTGCGCACGCCCGCCGGTGTGCAGACCGCGCTGCTCATCGCACGCGATGATTTCGCCGCCAATGAGATCGGCGTCGTCAAGCCCGGCGATGGCGCGTGGCCGCCCTCCCAGGGCCACGCCGTCGTCGAGCATTCGTCGGTCGAGTTTGCGGGCGTCGCCATCGGGGACTCGGTCGAGCTCCAGATCGGGGACGGCCCCGCCGCCATGTCGCGCGTGTCCGGCATTGCCCGCGACGTCGGCCTCGCGCCGGGATGGATGGAGCACGTGGTCTACATCTTCGTCTCGCCCGCCGACCTCGCACGCATCGGCGCGACATCCGGCATGAACGAGATCCAGGTCGCCGTCGCCGACCGCTCGCTCGGTCGCACGGAGATCCAGGCGATCGCGCGTGACGTCCGCGCGCTCGTGGAGCGCACGGGGCGACGCGTCAGCAGCGTGGACGTCCCCATTCCGGGCCGGCACATACATGCGGGCCAGATCGACTCGCTGCTCTACACGCAGGGCGCCTTCGGGCTCCTCGCACTCGTGCTCAGCGGTGTGCTCGTGGTGAACCTCATCGCGGCGATGCTCACGGGCCAGGTGCGCGAGATCGGCGTCATGAAGGCGATCGGGGCCGGCGCCGGACAGATCGCCGCGATGTACCTCGGGCTCGCGTTCTCGCTCGGCATCGTGGCGTGCGCCATTTCCATCCCGCTCGCGGCCGTCTTCGGCAGGATGTACGCCGAGTTCACGGCGGGCATCCTCAACTTCGACGTCTCGGCGTACCGGATTCCGGTGTGGGCCTTCGCGCTGCAGCTTGCCGTCGGCGCGCTGCTGCCCGTCGTCGCCGCGCTCTTCCCGGTCGTCCGGGGCTGTCGCATCTCCGTCAACGACGCGCTGCGCGATTTCGGCATCTCGGGCCGCGGTGAGACGCCGCGCCTCATCGTCGGCGGGCGCATCTTCACGCGGCCCGTCCTGCTCTCCCTGCGCAATGCGTTTCGACGGCGGGCGCGCATGGCCCTCACGCTCGCGACACTCGCCATTGGCGGCGCCGTGTACCTCGGCGCGCTCAACCTGCGGGGCGCCGTCATCGGGGCCGTGGACCTGCTGTTCGCGCCGCAGCAGTTCGACATGGTGTTTCGACTCGCGCACCCGGCGCCGGCGGAGAGCATCGCGGCAGTCGTCACACCGATGGCAGGGGTGAGTGCCGCCGAGTCGTGGGCGGGCGCGCGCGCGGCCCTGGCGACGGACGGCGCACCGCTCGGCAACAGCTTCACGATCACCGCTCCGCCTGCCGGCACGCGGATGCTCGTGCCGCGCATTCTCACTGGTCACTGGTTCACGTCGGCCGGCAACAATGAGCTCGTGGTCAGCAACCGCGTCGTTGACGACGACTCCGCCTTCGCACTCGGGCGTACGGTTGCACTCGTGATCGACGGCCGGTCTGCGACGTGGACCATCGTCGGTGTCGCCGACGGCGGTCCGATGCCCGTGACCTACGCGTCGCGCGAGGCGCTCGCGCGCGTCACGGGCAGCACTGGCGCCACGACAATCGTCGTCGCCACGGGTGTCGCGGGTCAGGCGGCGGAGCTTGCGCTCGTGCGCCGCGTGCGCAGCGAGCTCGCCGATCGCGGCTTCGACGTCTCGTCGAGCCAGCTCATGGCCGAGCAGCGCGCGGTCATCCAGGATCACCTGCTGATGGTGGCCGGCTTCCTCGGCAACATGTCGCTGCTGATGATCGTCGTGGGCGGCCTTGGGCTCGCGTCCACCATGAGCCTCGCGGTGCTCGAGCGTACGCGCGAGATCGGCGTGCTGCGCGCGATCGGCGCGCGGCACCGCACGATCCTCGGCATGATCCAGGTGGAGGGACTCGTCATCGCGATCCTGAGCTGGCTCATCGCGATCCCACTCTCGCTTCCGATGAGCATCGCCCTCGGCAACGCCTTCGGTCGCGTGATGCTCGAGGTGCCGGTGCACCTGCTGCCCGACGGCCCCGGCGTCCTGCGGTGGTTCACCGTCGTGGTACTGCTGTCGGTCGTCGCCTGCGCATGGCCCGCATGGCGAGCCATGCGCATCACGACTTCATCTGCCCTTGCCGCCTAGCGACGCTGCGCCGACACCCTGGGCGAAACCTGACTCGGGGGTAGGCGACGGCAGTAGCGGTCGGCGGAGGGTCAGCGGCAGAGGAGGTACATGCCCCTCGCTCCGCCCGGGGCGACAACGTTTTCAGCCGTCCGTCCCTCTGCCGTCAGCTACTGCCGTCGCCCTGCTCGTATCTCTCAAGGCACCAGCGCCGTCGTCGCCGGCTTCGCGCCGTTCTTCACGTAGAGGTCCAGCCACGCCACCCAGTGGCCCCACTGGTCGAGCAACGTGGACTCCATCAGAGGCCCGTGATCCTCGTACGGATACATGTACAGCGACGCCGTCTTCCCCATGCCCTGCAAGGCGTGGAAGAGCCGGATCGAGTTGTCGGGGTCGGTGCCGGTGTTCTGGTCCTCGAGCGAGTGGTACATCAGGAGCGCGCCCTGCAGCCGGTCGGCGTGCAGGAACGGCGACATCTCGAGATACGTCTCGCGCGCTTCCCACAGGTCGCGACGCTCGCTCTGGAAACCGTTCGGCGTGAGCGTGCGGTTGTAGTTGCCATCGCCCGCGATGCCCGCCTTGAAGAACGGCAGGTTCACCATCGCGTTCACGGTGCTGAACGCGCCGTATGAATGTCCGCCGATCCCGAGCCGCTGGCGATCGATGATCGAGAGACGATCGAGCTCGTCCACCACCGCCGTGAGCCCGTTGCGGAGATCGCTCACATAGTTGTCGTTGAGCCGCCCCGCCGTGCCGAAGATCGGCATGTCGGGCTGCACCACGGCGTAGCCCTGCGTGGCCATGATCTCCATGGAGCGCGGTCCGACCGTCGGGAACTTGTGCTTGTTGAGCGTGCGCTTCGTGCGCTCGTACGACTCCTGGTCCGGATACTCGTACGGATAGAACCAGAACATCGCAGGCAGCCGCGTCCCTTCGCGATAGCCGGCCGGCAGTGTGATGTTCACCCAGAGCGTCTTGCCGTCGGCGCGCGACACCTGCACCGTCTTGCGCGGCAGCTTCGTGATCTCCGCCGTAACGTCCGTGTTGCGCGTGAGCTGCTTGAGGTTGCCGCTCGCGTTGTCGCGCAGCCACTGGTCCGGGACGACCGTCTCCGATTCGCGCGTGAGCACGATGCGCGAATAGTCGTCGTCCACCGCGACTGGATTGCTCTCGAACACGGTCGTGTCACTCTCGAACACCCGCGACTTCGCACCCGAGGCGAGATCCACCCTGTCGACGAACGTTCGCGGCGCCGTTGCACGCGGATCGCGTGCGTACTTTGTCCCCTCGAGAAACACGCTCTTGCCGTCGCTGCTCAGCATCGCCACGCGCTCGGCGGCTCGTTGCCGGAGCACCACCACGCCGGGATTGTTGTAGAACCCGTCGTCGTCGGCACCGCCGCGACCGCCGCCACCACCGCCCCCGCCACCAGCACCACCAAAGCCGAGCTGCGCGCCTCGCGCGCGGAAGATCGTGTGGCGCTTCGCCGGATCCGCGAGCGACACCGCGTACGTTTGCGTGACGTTGTTCGCAGCTTCACTCAGCAGCGCCCACTTCCCGTCGGCGCTGAACACCATGCCCGCGATGCGGTTGTCACTCTCGGCAATGGCCTTCGCTGTGCCGGAGTCGAACGGCGCCGGCCATGCGTACAGGCGGTCCTTCCGCCGCGGGCCGCGAGCGCTGTCGCCGGCCGGAACCTCATTCGTATCGGACGCTGCGGCGCCGCGTGCGCGCCGCGGCGCAGGGTCCTGGAGCAGGTACGCGAGGCCGCCATCGGGCATCCAGGTGAAGGCGCGCTTGCCGGTGTCCTGCGCCGCACCGCCTTGCCCGCCGCCCGTGTCCCCGGCCGAGCCCTCGCGCAGCGCGCGGCGGCTCAGCGTGGCGACGACCTTTCCATCGCTCGTCCACAGCTGCTCGTGCGTGCCGAACGACGACACCGGCACGAGGTAGGAGAACGGCTTCTGCATCGTCGTCACGCGAAGGTGCTTGCCATCCGGCGCGATGCTGACCTCCTGGATGAGGCCGGGCGTGCCGATCGCTCGCACACCCCCCTTGAGCTCGAGACGCGCGAGCTGCCCGGTGCCGTAGTACTCGAGCTGCGCTTTCTGGAAGGGTCCCTCGAGCAGGCTCGCATACGTCGGCGTCTTCGCCTTGCTGGGCCCCGTCATGCGCACGAGCGGACCGTCGGCGACGGCAAGCTCCTTCGGCAGCGGCATCCGCTGTTCCGGAATCATCACCGCGTACACGGCACTGCCGTCGGGCGCCCAGTCGAGCGACGTCGCCAGCACGGCCAGTGCCGCGCGATCGCTCAGCCGGCGTGCGCTGCCGCTCTTCGCGTCGGCGACGTAGACGTACGACGCATCCTCGAAGTTCGCGAAGTACGCGATGCGCGATCCATCAGGCGACCAGCTCGGGGCCGAGATCGTCGCGCCGCTCGGCGGATTCACCGTCACCTTCGCGCCCGACTCGGCGTCGACGATCTCGAGGCTCGCCTGCCCGCGCGTCGTGAAGCTGCGCACGCGGTTCGCCTTGTAGTCCACCTGGAGCCCGCCGAAGTAGTAGTGCGGCTTCGCGAACTTTGCGGAGTTGCCGAGTCCTTCGCCGTGCAACACGAGGAAGTGCTTCAGGTCGGGACTCTGCTGCGAGAGCGTGGAATTGAGCTGGCGCGCGGCCGTGACCAGTCGCGCGACCTCCGCGGGCGGCTTCACGTACCGCTCGGTCGCGAGGACTGCCTTGTCG
>JBDSTA010000109.1:0-28490 GCA_039928475.1 Gemmatimonadaceae bacterium
GTCTGTTGATGCCGGAATTTGGCGCATGGGCCCACCGCTGGTGGATGCCGGTCCTGTTTGTCGTTGTCGCCGGTCATATCACGAACGTGTGCGTCACGCTTTTCCTTCACCGTGCGCAGACCCACCGCGGCGTACGGCTGCATGCGCTGGCTGCTACGCCCATGCGTCTCTGGCTGTGGCTCACCACCGCGATCATCACGAAGGAATGGGTTGCATGCCATCGCAAGCATCACGCGTTCGCCGATCGTGAGGGCGATCCGCACAGCCCAGTGGTCGAAGGGCTCCGTGAGATCATGCTCAAGGGTGCGTTCTACTATCGGAAGGCTGTAAAGCAGCCCGGCATGCTCGAGAAATATGGAAAGGGCACGCCGAACGATTGGCTCGAGCGCCACCTGCTCACGCCATTCAGCTCGATGGGCGTTCTCCTCATGCTTGCCATCGACGTCTACCTTTTTGGCCTGTTCGCTGGACCGGCCGTCTGGGCCGTCCAGATGCTGTGGATCCCCCTCTGGGCCGCCGGCGTCATCAACGGCATCGGCCACGCACTCGGCTATCGCAACTTCGAGGTGAAGGACGAGAGCCGAAACATCACGCCCATCGCCATCTGGCTCGGCGGCGAGGAGCTCCACAACAACCACCACGCCGATCCCAAGAGCGCCAAGTTCAAGGCGCGCTGGTTCGAGTTCGACATCGGCTGGGTGTACATCCGCGCCCTCAAGCTCATCGGCCTCGCGAAGATCGAGTACGCGCGCAACTACGGCTCCGCCGCCAAGGCACACGACGAGCTCGCGGTGGACGCAGCGTAACCCGCACATCCAACTGAGGTTTTTCATGCCCGCCACCGTCACCTGCTCGCGCTGCGGCGAGACCCGCGCCGGGTTCGAGCGCCCGCCCTTTCCCGGCACCATCGGGGCGCGCGTGGTCGCCGAGATCTGCACCGAGTGCTGGGCACTGTGGCTGAAGCAGCAGACCATGCTCATCAACCACTACGGCTTGAACGTCATGGACCCGCAGGCGCGCAGCTTCCTCACGAAGAACATGTCCGCCTTCCTGTTCAAGCAGGGCGGCGAGGAGGGCGTGGACACCACGAAGCAGGGTACCATCGCGTGGTGAGCGCCCTCCGTCACGCGCGACTGGCCGCGCTCGCCGCCCTCGCACTCGCCGGCGCCTCGTGCGCGTCCTCGCAGGCAACCTCCGCATCATCCGGAGCCGGCTCGAAGAGCGACGTCGCCTGGGCCGACTCGGTCATCGCCACGCTCTCCCTTCGCGACAAGGCCGCGCAGATGGTGTGGCCATGGATCCTCGGCGACTACACCGCCGTGGACAACGCCGCGTGGACCCGCGTCGAGAAGCTCATCCGCGAGCAGAAGCTCGGCGGCGCGATCATCTCCGTCGGCGGCCCCATCGACATCGCGGTCAAGACGAATGCGCTCCAGCGCGCCGCCACGCTCCCACTGTTGATTGGTGCAGACCTCGAGACGGGCGCGGCATTCCGTGCGCGGGGCGGTTACTTCATCCCGAACGCCATCGACCTTGGCGGCGCCACGGCCTTCCCATACCAGATGGGGATCGGCGCCACGCGCGACACGATGCTCGCGTACGAGATGGGCCGCGTCACCGCCATGGAGGGCCGCGCGCTCGGCATCCACATGGCCTTCGCGCCTGTGCTCGACGTCAACAACAACCCGAAGAACCCGGTCATCTCCGCACGCTCGTTCGGCGAGGACCCACATCTCGTCGCGCGCATGGGCACCGCGTTCGTGCGCGGCATCCAGGAGAACGGGATGCTCGCGACCGCGAAGCATTTCCCCGGGCACGGCGATACCGAGCAGAACTCGCACCTCGAGCTCGCGCGCGTGGACGCTTCACGCGAACGTCTCGACAGCGTCGAGCTGCTCCCCTTCCGCGAGGCGATCAAGGCGGGCGTGCGCGGCGTAATGACGTTTCACGGTTACCTGCCCGCGCTCGACACCACCCATACGGCGGCGACGCTCAGCCAGAAGGTCATGATCGACCTGCTGCGCAACCAGCTCGGCTTCCGCGGCATCCTCGTTACCGACGCCCTCGACATGAACGGCGTGCTCGGCAAGGCCTCGATGGCCGAGGTGACGCAGCTGGCCGTCGCGGCGGGCAATGACGTCCTCCTCATGCCGACGGACGTTCCCGTCGCCATCGAGGCGGTCGTTTCGGGTGTGCGGTCGGGCCGCTTCACCGAGGCGCGCGTCGATTCGTCGGTGCGGCGCCTGCTCGTGGCGAAGCGGCAGTTCGGTCTCGACCGCAATCGCTTCGTCGACGTCGAGAAGGTGCGGTCGCTCGTCGCGGATAGCGCCAACCTCGTTCCGGCGCGTCTCGCGGCGGAGCGCGCCATCACGCTCGTGCACGATTCCGGCAACCTCGTTCCGCTCGGCAGGCTGCCGCGCACGAGTCGCATCGTGAGCTTCACGATCGCACCGCGCGCCGAGCTGAGCGCCGGCGCGACGTTCAACGGCGAACTGCAGCGCATGTTCCCGCAGCTGCGCTCGCAGATCCTTACGCCGGACATCGTGTTCGACCAGACCGCGGGCGCCGCTTCCGGCGGCAATGCGACGTACGTCGCGAGTCCGGTCCCGCGCCTGCTGCCGGCGATCGTCGACAACGCGCTACGCGCCGCTGAAGGCGCTGATATCGTGATCGTGTCGTCGTACTTCGGTGCGTCGTCGAGCACGGCGACCATGGCGGCGACGGGCGGATTGCCCGAGCTCATCGACGGCCTCCAGAAGGCGGGACGCAAGGTCGTCCTCGTGTCGTTCGCGAATCCGTACCTGCCTCTCGGACTGCCCGCGACGCCGGTGTTCATGGAAGCGTGGAGTGCATCTCCGCTGTCGCAGCGCGCTGCGGCGCGTGCGCTGCTGGGATTGGCCGCGATCACGGGCCAGCTTCCTGTCACCATCCCGTCAGTCGCTCCGTTCGGCGCGGGCGTGCGGCGCGATGCTGTACCATCCGTTACTACCCTGACGCCGTGATGCGCGCACGCGACACTGCGCGCGGGTAAGGCGGCGCGCGCGAGTGTCGCGTTGTGATTCGGTTACTTCGTCCGTTGACGCGTTGGCTCGGATGCCGTATATCACGCATTCGCCGCAGGGCCGTGATTAGAAACGTTTAGTTACTAATTCGCGCAGCACTCCGGTGCGACACGCCCTTGACATTGGTGACGAATTGTTACTAATTCGCGCCGCATGCGTGATCGCCCCTTTCAGTCCCGATGAAGCCTTCCGTCCGTCGGACGACGCTCGCCGTGGACGTCGTAGTGCTCTCCCCCCGACTCGAAGCCTTGGCCGTCCTGCTCGTTCGCGCGCCCGCGGGCGCGCGTGAGCGATGGTCATTGCCATGGGACGCGCCCCAGGCCGGTGAAGGCCTCGAGGACGCGGCCTCGCGCATTGCGCGCGCTGCACTCGGCGCCGCGCCGGCGTTCTTCGAGCAGGTGGGCACCGTGGCCGATGGCCGGCGCCATCCGGGTGAGGCCGATGTCTCCGTCGGCATCGCCGCGCTGGCGCCTGCCGAAGTCGGGGCGAAGATCGAGGATGCGGAATGGTTTGCGCTGTCGGCCCTGCCATCGCTCGCGCCGCGCCATCGCATCATCGTGGATCGTGCCGCCGCCGTCGTACGCCAGCGCGTGGATCAGTCGCCGCTCGCATTCCGCCTGCTCGCGCCGACTTTCACGCTGAGCGAGCTACAGGGCGTGTACGAGCTCCTGCTCGGACGCCGCCTCCACAAGGCGAGCTTCCGGCGCGCGCTCCAGGCCAGCTATCTGGTCGAGCCCACCGACGAATGGCGCAGCGAGGGACGCGGCCGGCCCGCACAGCTCTTCCACTACGCCCCCAGGAAGCGACGCGGCGCCCGGCGCGGCGTGCGCTTCGACCTCTTCACCGAATAGAGACCGACACGTTCGCCTGGCGGCCAGCGGTGTCTTGCGCATGGCACATTAGTAGCACTATGTTATTTACGTCCAAACCCGGGGTCTCGGATGCTCGACTATCTGGACGGGTTGTGTGCGGCATTGCTGGCGCGAAACGGGACGGAGATCAGGCGGCTGCTTCGCCATCCGCTCGCTCGCGCCCTGCCACGGCGTGTGCGCGAGGAGGGCTACTCCATCGCGCGCGCTGGTCCGGAAAGCCTGCGCGCTCCCGTCCAGACCCTGCACTTCTACCACCAGACCCTGCACCTGCTCGGCGCGCGCACCGCGGCCGCGAGATCCGATGCGCCGGCTGGCGCCGAGCGTGCCGCGAACGACGGGCGTCAGATCGAGATGCCGCTGCGCGCGGCGGGCGGCTGATCGCCCCCGGCTAGTCCGCGCGGAACGCCGCGCCGTGTCGGCGCAGGACCCGTCGCGCGATGGCCGCGTTGTCACGCGCAATCCGGAACAGCTCCGCGACCACCGCGTTCGCATCCGAGCCCTCCACTTCCTCCACGATGACCGGCTCCTGATCGGGCGTCGCCGGCGCGGGTAGGCGTCGCTCGAGCACGACGCGCCCACGCATGCGCTCTCGTGCGATGTCGCCGGGCTGGCTCACCAGCATCTCCACGCGCACGTAGCCGCCGCCGGGCATCGGGCGCATGTACACCGCATCAGTCACGTCCTGCTGCCTTGCGTCGAGCACCATCGGCTCCTCCTTCGCCTGCGTTACGTCGTTGCCGCGTTACCGAGCACTTCTTCGAGCGCTCGCATCGCCTGCTTCAGCGCGCGTGCGGTCGGCACCTTCGCGAGCGCCTCACCCCACGTATCCCCTTTCCGCGTAACTCGTGCCGCCATGGTCCGGAGCGTGAACGTGGAAGTACGAAGCCTGGGGGTGAGCTCTCGCGGGCTCAGGGGGGTCGAGACCGTCGCGCCGGGCTTCGCGCGGACGCTGTACGCCGAGGCCATCGACTTGCCGCGCGCGTTCTGCATCGCGTCGACGTAGATGGTGCCCTTGGGCCGCTTCCGGATCGATCGCTCCGTGGTGGCAACCTCCGGCTGGCTGGCCGCGGCGATTCCAGCGAGCAGTTGCGCGAGCTCCGCGGACGTGGCCCAGGTCGTCTTCGGCGGCAGTGGAATCACGATGTGCATGCCGCTCGCGCCGGATGTCTTCACGGCGGCCGGGAGCTCGCATTGCTTCGCGATCGCCAGGATGTCCCGCGTGAGCGCGACGACCTGCGAGAAGGGCACGTCGTCCGCAGGATCCAGGTCGATGAGGCAGCGATCGGGATGGTCGATGCTCGTCGTGCGCGCGAGCCACGGATGTACCTCGATGGCTCCCAGCTGCACCGTATGGAGCAGCGTCAGCAGGTCCCCGCCGACGAATCGCGGCTTGGGACCCTCCTCGACGGTGTCGAGGGTCTCCACTCGCACTCCGTCCGGGACGCGCGGTCCGGCATTCTGCTGGAAGAAGACAGGCCCGCCCACACCGTCGGGGTGACGTTGAAGCACGAGCGGTCGCCCGTCGACGTGCGGTCGCAGGAAAGGCCAAATGTGCGCATAATAGCGCATTAATGCGCCCTTGGTGGCGCCTGTTTCCGGGAAGTATGTCTTGCCTAGGCTCGAGACGTGCAGCCGGCGGCTTCCGCCAAAGCTGATGTCTCCGTCGCCGCCGCCGCGCTCCATGGCGCGCAGCTGGGATTCGACGTCTGCTGGGTCTTCACTCGTTCGGCGCACGACACCTCGCGACGGCCAGGGAAATGCGCCCCTCACCGCGGTCGAAGACCGAAAGCGCCCCGGGGTTTCCCTTCCCGGGGCGCCTTCCCATCATCACGACCGATCAGCCCGGCTTCGTGACGTCGGCGGCCTGCGGGCCCTTCTGGCCCTGCACGATCTCGAACTCGACCTTGTCCCCCTCAGCCAGCGACTTGAATCCGTTCCCCTGGATGGCGCTGAAGTGCACGAAGACGTCGGGCCCGCCCTCACGCGAGATGAATCCGAAACCCTTCGCGTCGTTGAACCACTTCACCGTACCGTTGATGCGTGCCATGAACCGTACCTCGTACCAGAGCTGTGGAGCCTGATCGCGTGTTCGAGCGGGAAGCCACGGCCTCGCGCTGCTCGTCGCACGTGATCCCTGTGATGCCCCGTCGCACCGATTGCTCGGCCCTCGGGGCGGGACGTATGTCACAAACGGGCAAGTTCTGTGCACGCGACGTCCAGTTCCTGCTCAGCTGGCTACGTCCATCAGAGCGTCTTTCATCGTCACCGCCAGCACACAAACGCGACACGGGGCCGATTTCTCGACCCCGTGCCGCGGGTGAATGATCCACCACCAGTGTTGCCGGTATGCCTATGCGGCGCCCGCGATGTAGCGTGCGACGCGGCCGCACTCGCGACACTGCAGGGTTACCTGCGAGCGTGGAGGCGGAGGAAAGTCGTCGGGCGTGCGCTCGATCTGTCCGGAGCAGGACGGGCAGCTCAGTGGCGAGCCGTTCCGGTCATTCGCGATCAGGTGAAGCGCTTGCACTGGGTTATACGTAGCCGGGCGCGGCTTGCGCATTGGCCCTCCAGAATGATTTCGCACTACCCCGGATTGACATGGCGCCGGGACGCTCTGTACTAAAGTAACCTTCAAAGAGCCTAAAGCACAGTGGGGCATCGTCTTGCGAAGTAAGCTGCGCGGTTTGGCCATCTTCGGCCTGTCTTTCGGAGCCGCCTGCGGCCCCAGAGCCCACATCCCGCCGCGCCCTGCCATCGTTCCGGCTGCGCTCGACTCGGCGGACACGGCCGCCAGACTCGCGCATACACTCGCACCCGTTCTATACCTCCAGCGCGACGAGTGGTTCCCTCTCAGTCGCGCCGTCGCCGTCGTGCATCCCACCCGGCGCGTCATTGCCTACCATCTGCTCTGGCGCGACGACGTCCACGGCTCGTGGATTCCCTTCACCGTTCCCACCGACGAGGAAGTCCTCTGGGTCGGGTACGATTCCTCCGGCGCACCCACCGACATCTGGACCTACTGGCACGGAGACATCCTCCACACCGACTGGCGCGGCAGGGGCACCCCCGCGATTGATGTGCAGTGGGGCAAGCACGGCTCGCTACCGCACGGCATCATCGAAAGCGACCTGCCGCGCCTCCGCACCCTGAACACCTTCTACGCCCTCCACTTCATCGGGTTGCCCGACATCCTGCTCGGCAAGCTGACCCGCCCCGGGCCGTCCGGCTTCTTCCACTCCTACGCGCGCTATCGCGACTTCTCGCGGACCATGCGTCTCGGCGACTCCCTCGACGTCGTCGTCAGGACCGAGGATCCACGCGAGTCCCTCGCGGCAGTCTTTGGCCGGCCCTACTCGAACAAACTCGCCTGGCCGCCGGACCGCTGACGGACGCGCACCGCTGGCCTATCACGCGACGACACACCATGTTCTTCTCGTGCGTACGCGCGTGATGCGTGCGCGCGAAGTGCGTCGGCGACTTGCATTGCGCGACGTCGCGCTTGAAACTTGCCTGCGACACATACGAATTTCGCGAAGCACCGACGGTCACTATCTGGCAGAGGAGAGCACTCGATGGCAGCGAAGAAGAAGTCACGTGGCGCGAAGCGCACTGCGGCAAAGAAGTCGGGCGCCAAGCGCTCGATGATGAAGCGCGGTGCCGCGAAGAAGTCCTCGAAGAAGTCCTCGAAGAAGGCGGCAAAGAAGGCGGCGAAGAAGTCCTCGAAGAAGGCTGCCCGGAAGTCGCCCGCCAGGAAGAGCGCCAGGAAGAAGGGCGGCATGAAGAAGGCCGCACGTCGCAAGGCTGCTCCGAAGAAGGCCGCGGCGAAGAAGTCAGCGCCAAGAAAGTCGGCTCCGAAGAAGGCCGCTCCGAAGAAGGCCGCTCCGAAGAAGGCCGCCCGGCGCAAGGCGCCGTCCCTCGTCGAGCGCGTGAAGCGCGTCGCGACGACGGTCGTCGCTCAGGCACAGACGGCCGTGACCCAGGGCGTCGATGCCGCGAAGGAGCTTGGCGAGAACGTCGTCGATCGCGTCACGAGCTGACCTCCGCTTGTGCGCCGCGCCGGCGATGTTCAGCCGGCGTGGCGCGCGAGGAAGGCAAGGACCAGTCGCACGACCTCGTCCTTGCAGTAGTCCACCGTGATCACGTGACCGCACCCCTCGACCCAGTGCTGCTCGGTCGACACCGGGAGCTCGCGTAGCGCCGCTTCCGCGATGTCGCGCGGAATCCGGTTGTCGTTCGCGGAATTCACCACGAGCACAGGCGCCGTGATGCGCGAGAGCGCACGGCGGCCGGCATCGGCAGTCTCCAGCAGTGCCGTGAGCGCTCCGCGCGAAAAGCTCCCATACGCGCGGCTCTCCGCACGCGCGACCGGGTCGTGTATCGACGTGTCGCCGCCTCCGCGGACATACGGCACACCCGCACTCCAGAGCATGCCCGCGCGCCGGATGAAGCGCACGAGGCCGGGCGCGCCGAGATAGGGCGCAAGCAGGACGAGTGCGCGCACCTCGCGCTCCTCCGAGGCCACACGGGCGAGCAGTGCGCCGCCCATCGACAGGCCGACGAGGCCCACCCATGGCTTGCCGCGCAGCTCGCCGTAGGCAGCGCGCGCGGCGGCGTAGTACTCCGCGGACGTCGCACGAGCGAACGCGCGAGGCGAACGGCCGTGGCCCGGCAGCAGCGGCGCATGCACCGTGTACCCGGCGGCGTTGATCCGGTCGGCGAGATATCGCAGCGACTGCGGTGTGTCGCCCGAGCCGTGCAACATCAGGAGCGTCCGCCCGTTGCTGCCCTCGAGCACGTAGCCCTCTGCTCCCGGAACGATCGCTTCGCCATGCGGCGCGAATTGCACGCGGTAGCTCGTCTCGGTGTCGCGCGACACGCGCCGGCGATTTGCCAGCCCCGCGACGATCGCCGCGAGCGGAACGAGCAGCAGGAATGGATTCACTGCGGCAGCGTCATCTCAGTACCTTCGCACCGACGGGTCCACTTCCAGGCTCCAGCGATCGATGCCGCCCGCGAGGTTGCGCACGCGCGTAAAACCCTGGTCGCGCAACCACTCCATTGCAGCCGCGCTGCGCATTCCGTGATGGCAGTACACGACGATGTCGCCCTGCCGGTTCAGTGAGTGCACCGCATTCGGGAGTGAGTTGAGGGGCACCAGGCGCGCATCGGGAATGCGGGCAAGCGACCATTCATACGGCTCGCGGACATCGATCACCGAGATTGCCGCGCCGGATCCGAGAAGCGCCGCGAGCTGGAGTGGCGTGATCTCGTCGCCGGCCGCGGCGGCATCGTCGTCCACGCCGCAGTACGCATCGTAGTCCATCAGTGACGTGATCTCCCTGGTTCCGCACGATGGACACTCCGGATCTGCACCGGTTTCGATGCTCCGAAACTGCATTCGCAACGCGTCGATGAGCAGCAGTCGCCCCTGG
Organism: Gemmatimonadaceae bacterium; assembly: GCA_039928475.1. Classification (GTDB taxonomy): domain Bacteria; phylum Gemmatimonadota; class Gemmatimonadetes; order Gemmatimonadales; family Gemmatimonadaceae; genus AG11. The sequence goes on from JBDSTA010000109.1 coordinate 9,367, forward strand.
AGCGTCTCACCGGCACCCGTGATGAGCTTGATGGTCTCCGTCGCCTGGATCATCCCCACGAGACCGGGCAGCACACCGAGCACACCGCCCTCGGAGCAATTCGGCACGGTGCCCGGCGGCGGCGGTTCCCGGAAGAGGCACCGATAGCACGGCGCGCCCTCGGCTGCGAACACGGAAGCCTGGCCGTCGAAGCGAAGCACGCTGCCGTAGACGTTCGGCTTCTTCAGCAGGATGCATGCATCGTTGATCAGGTAGCGCGCTGGAAAGTTGTCCGTTCCGTCCACGACGATGTCGTAGCCACGAATGATCTCGAGCGCGTTCGCGCTCGTCAGCCTGACATGAAAGGTCTCGACACTCGTGTGGGGATTCAGGTCGCGCAGCGACGCCCGCGCCGAGCTGACCTTCGGCTGCCCGATGTCGCGCGTGGAATGCAGCACCTGGCGCTGGAGGTTGCTCGCCTCCACCACGTCCTCGTCCACGATACCAAGGTGGCCGACGCCTGCGGCGGCGAGATACAGTGCGACCGGCGATCCCAGGCCGCCCGCCCCCACGACGAGGACGCGCGCTGCCTTGAGCCGTCGCTGTCCGGCTTCGCCGACGTGCGGAAGAATGAGGTGGCGCTGGTACCGCTGAAGCTCGTCAGGCGTCAGCGCATTGTCGTTCTCGAGCGACATCCGTTTCGCGTTCGTGTGGGCCGAGAATATAGCCCGCGGCGCGGCGCGTGGTTCGCTCTACGATTGGAGTACGGTGGCCCGCGCTGGTACGGCTGCCATGTCGGCGACGAGGAGTGCGTCGTCGCTCCCGCCATTGAGGCGCTCGAACAATCGCGCCGACGGCGCCACGAAGATCGTGGTCCCCACGCGCTCGACGAACCCTTCGCCCGAGAGGCGCCCGAGGACGAGCGATACCGATTCGCGCGTCGCTCCCACGAGCTCGCAGAGCAGGCGGTAGTGAGCACTGCCGAGCTCGATGCGCCCATCTTCCTGCAGGAAGCTGTCGTGCGACGCCATGCGCTGCAGGGCGGCAACGAGCCGCTGCTCGACTGACAACGTCGTGAGCTCGCGCAGCTTGTCGATGAGTGCCGTGCGCTCGGCCATCACCTGCCCGATGAGCGCGAGTGCGTGCGACGGTTGCTCGCGCACGAATGCGCGGAGCTTCGTCGCGCTGAGGAAGAGCGTCTCCGTCGGTTCGTCGGCGCGTGCATCGGTCGCGTACTGTCCGCCGTTGCTCAGGCCTTCCGCGCCAAACGTTTCACCCGGTGTCGCGATCCACGGCACGAAGCCACGACCCCCTCGCACGCGACTGCGTAGCACCACGCGCCCCGACAGCACGAGGAACACGCCATCCGCCGGCGCTCCGCGCTCATAGATCTGGAATCCTGACGGCCAGTCGGCCCGCGCCGCATATGCCGCCAGCGCGGATCGTTCATCGTCAGGCAGTCGGTTGATCGCTTCGCTCGCCACGTGCATGCTCGTCACCGCTCGCTGGTCCCGTCACACCCCTGTCCGGCCGACGCAATACGCGGGCCGATAACAGGTGCTCCTACATCAATGCGGCGCGTGCCGCACTGAGCGCTTGCGTGGCCGCATCGAATCGCTGCGCCAGGTCGGTGATCTCGGTCACCGTCAGTCGCTGGTCATTCCCGCGTATCGCCTCGTTCACCGACGGAAACACCATGTTCGCATAGCCGTTGTCCTCGTCTGCCACGTAGATGAGGTTGCGATACCACGAGCGCGTGCGAAGGCCTTCAGGGCGCACGAGTGCGCGCTCCACGCGCAGCAGTGCGGCGTTGGCGGCCGCTCGGCGATCACGCGATGGCGCGCCACCCGAGAGTGCCGCGTCGCGTGCGGACGCAAAGGCGCGCGCCTCCGTCTCCATGCGCGCGATGGCATCGCGCAGCACGGTGGTCGGTGCATTCCATGACTTGCCCGCGATCGAGCGATCGAGGGCCGGCAGGTAACGCTGCATCGTTCGCGCGAACTCCACGTAGTCGTACGGCAGCACGTCGGCATTCGCGAGACGCAGCAGCATCGCTGCACCGATCTTCGCCGCCGCCGCATGGTACGCGAACGTCGAGTCGCCGAAGCGCGACATCCACGTGAAGTCGTCGTACTGCGAGTGGTACACGCCGCCTGCGCCGCCGAAGCCCCACTCCGCGATGGGAATGCCGAGGTGATTGTAGAACCCGGCGAAATCCGAGCCGCCGCCCGGATCGCCCATCGCGGGCTCCGTCGTATCGGCCACCGCGCTCGCCCGGCGCCACTCCGAGTACACGCTTCCCTTCCCGTTCGGATCGGGCACGGCGCGCGCGATATCGCGCAACGTGGCGCGCAGCGACGGCGATCCGCCGCCGCCGAAACGAACGCCCTGCGCGGCGACGTCCTGGTTGAGGTACGCCACGCCGCCGCGCATGAGTCGCAGCGAATCATCCTCGACGTACTCGGACGAGCCCATCAGGCCCCACTCTTCCGCGTCCCACGTTGCGAACACGATCGTGCGCTTCGGGCGATGCCCCGCCTTCACCGCTTCCGCCACTGCGCGCGCGGCCTCGAGCACGCTCACCGTGCCGCTCACGTTGTCGGCTGCGCCCGGGCCCCATCCGTCGCGATGGCCCCCAACCATCACGATCTCGTCGTGAAACTCGCTGCCGCGCACGACGCCGAACGTGTCGTAGATCGGCTTCGTGCCGTGCGTCGCACGGTCGTCCGCCACGCGCACGCGTGCCTTCAGCGGTCCGGGGCCGACGTGGTAGCGGAACGGCAAACCGCCCTGCCAGCCCTGCGGTGCTTCGCGGCCGTGCAGGCCATCGAGCAGCTCCGATGCGTTGCCGTACGAGATGGGCACGACGGGGATGTGCGGGATGACCATCTGCTCCTGCGTGATGCGCTTCGACGACGGGATGCTCGGATAGCCCGGCGTGGCCGGATCACCGGCGCCGTTGAACACGCTGCCGCGCTGCACGCCGTTGCGGTTGCGCATCGGGCCATCGGGATACACGTCGCCGCGCATGTAGCCGTCGTCCTGCGGATCGCTGTAGATGAGCAAGGCCGTCGCGCCATGCTTCTCCGCCTCGCGCGCCTTGATGCCGCGAAAGGAGCGTCCATACCGAGCGACGGCGATCTTCCCGCGCACCGAGATGCCGAGCGAGTCGAGCTGCGCGTAATCCTCGATGAGGCCGTAGTTCACGTAGACGATGTCGCCCGTCACGTCGCCGGCGCCGCTGTGCCCATTCACGGTGAGGTACTGCGCCAGTTTCGACGTCGGATCACCGGCAACCGGCGGCTCCGCGAGCGATAGCGCCTTTGGACGCGGCGACACGCGCCACACCTGCACCGCCGTGGGGTGCGGGATGAACACGTCGTACTGCCGCACCTCTGTTTCGATACCCATCGCCTTCATCTGCGCGATCACGTAGTCGCGCGTGCGGGCCTGGGCCGGCGTGCCTGCCACATGGGTTTCGATGGAGAGCGCCTTCGAAAGCATGCGCGCGCGCGCAGCGTCCGGGCGCGCGATCGCCTGTCCCTCCAGCTGCCGCTCGGCTGAGGCACTCGCAGGCGCGTAGCCTGGCATGCCCTGTTGCGCACCGAGCAGTACCGGGGAGAGGAAGATGCCCACCGCGAGTGTCCGCGCGGTGCGGTGGACCGTAAGTGCTGAAAGCATGGTTTTGGCGGCCGTGTGGGAGGTTCGTGCTACTGGTTCAATCGTACTCGCTCATTGCTGTCCGGATAGCGGCGCGCAGGCGACGTTCGCGATCCGGACCTTCTCGTACGGACGACGCGAGGCTGCCGAAGAGCCGCAACATCTCGTCTTCCACGAAACGATCACGCTCACGCATCCCCAGCGCGTCCAGCGAATGCTCGGCGAGGTCGCGAAGCATGTGGCGGGTCTCGTCGTCGAGGGCGCTGAGGGTCGGTGGATCTGCTGGTGCGGGCACCGGCGATTGCTCGCGCCGCCGCTTGGCCGCGTCGAGCATTGCCGACATCGGCGCGAGCGTGACGACGAAGGAGCCTGGCGTGTGCTCCTGGAATTCGGAGATCACTCCCTTTCGCCTCAACTCGTGAAAGACGCGCATGCTGTTCTCGCGCACGACCGACACGCCGGCCTCGCTGTTGTTCCCGCGTCCGGTGACGACCAGGACGTCGCCCGACTGCTGGACCTGGTGCTGGCGAAGCCATTGCTCCACGCGATAGCCCGCCTCGCTCGCCGTCGGGAGCGAAGCCCGCAGGTTGAGCGTGCGCGCCGCGCCGAAGCGGACTTCGTCGAAGGCCTGCTGCAGTCCCGCCATGCCTCGCACGCGACGCTCCGCCATTGGATCAGGGCTTTCCCGTTCCCGTGAGTGCCTTTTCGAGCACGTGCCCGTCGAGTTTCTCCGTCGGCGGAACGCCTGCGATGCGCGCGAGCGTTGGCGCCATGTCGGCCACGAGCGCGCGTTCCGTGTAGCGCCCCGGCTTGATCCACGGTCCATAGAAGATGACGGGCACGTGCGCATCGTCATCGTAGGGTGCACCATGCTCCGCGATGCGCGCCTCCAGGGGATAGGCACCCTGCGCAGGCGTGAACACGTACTCAACGGGCACGTCGAGGGGGAGCATGTGGATCCACCGGCGCGCCACCGCATCGCGCGTCGTATCGCGCTTCGCGAGGTCCTTGACGCGATCGACCCGCACGATACCCGGCGTGGCGCGAAGCTTCGCGATGAACTTCGCCAGGATCGGCTCGGGATCCACCATGCCCAGCTCGAACGTGCGGCGGTTCACGTACACCGTCGCGCCATCGAGGGAGATCGCCATCGTGTCGACCTTCGCGCTCCTGAGCGCCGCACGAAGCTCCGTCACCGCGGGCTTCACGTCGAAGCGCACGGGCGCCGGCCTGTTGTTGCGCGCGGCGACGAGCTCGGGATAGGACGTGACACCGTGATCCGCCGTGAGCGCAAACACGATGGACGATGAATCGCGCAGCTTGTAGAGCGAGTCGATGAACGCGCCCAGCGCGTGGTCGAGACGCAGGTAGTTGTCGTGCTGCTCGCGCGAGTCCGGGCCGTACCGGTGGCCGACATAGTCACTGCCGGAGAGCGAGATCGCGAGCACGTCGGTCGAGGTGCCGGCGCCGATCGCGAGCGACTGCAGTCCCTCGAGCGCCGCGGAGAGCGTGAGCTCATCGATCCACGGCGTATAGACGAACTCCGACACCGCACGGGCAGTGTCACTGGGCAGCGTGTGCGGGAAGAGGAAGTCGCGCCCCGCGTTCTCCACCGCCTGGCTGTCCGCTTCGGGGTATGACTCGACGGGCATCGAGAGCGTCCAGCTGCGGCCGGCGTAGCCCTGCGGCACGCGGCGCGCGTTCACCTTGCGGATCCAGTCCGGCAGGGTGTCCGCGTAGTACCGGCTCGTCGTGAATTCGCCGTTGCTGGTTGCATACCAGAACACGCTCTGCTTCGCTCGCCCGAACGGCAGGATGGCGCCGCGATCCTTTCGGGAGATGGAGAGCCCGCGCGACCGCGGGTCCCGCACGCGCAGCCAGTCCATGAGCACCGAGCCGCGGAATCGATACGGTGACGCAGGTGCGTCGCGCGACGTGAGCAATGGCGCCTGCGGGTCCAGCACGCCGGTGGTGTTGCTCACGATGCCCGTCGACCGCGGGAAGCGCCCCGCCATCGTCACCGAATGCCCGGGCGCCGTCTCCGTGTTCGCGTGGTCCTGGAATGCGTTGACGAAGAACGCACCCTGTTGCCCAAGTCGCTTGAGCCCGCCGGTGTACTGCGACTTCCAGCGATCCACGTAGTCCGATCGCATCTGGTCGACCGTGAGGAAGACCACGAGTTTCGGCCGTTCCGTGGGCGTGGCCATGTGCGACTGGGCAGCCGCGTTGCGTGTGCCGGCAGCCAGCGCGAGCAAGGCCACGACGAGTGACGGCGATGAGATGCGACGCATTTCCGTGTGCTGGCTCCGACTAGAAATCGCTGTTGTTATTGCTGAACCGTGGGTTCACGACGTTGTTCAGCACCGACCCGAATGTGTAGCTGATACCCATGTAAAGAAATGCACGGTACGTCGTCGCGAGCTGGGATTGCTGGAGCAGCACCTCCTCGCGGCTCAGCCCGCCTTTCGCCAGGTAGAGCTGGTCGTGCAGCACCGAGTAGTCGCCGAAGAGATTCAGGCTCAGGCCCTTGATCAGTCGGACGTCGGCCTCACTGTAGAACGTGAGCCGGCTCTTCCCGAAATCGTTGAGGTAGTGGTAGCCATTTACCTCGAAGCGGAGCGATCCCCACTTCTGCTTCTGCGAGAGCACCACGTTCATCGCCTCGAACGGCAGCGTCTCCCTGGTCTTGAAGTAGACCGTGGTGTCGTCGTACCGGAAATGCTTCACGCCGGCGGAATACTGCACCATCAGGGCCCGGCGCGTGTATTCCTTGTAGGGGAAGATGTCGTACTCCACGGCGGGCGCTGCCGTCACGGCGAGGTGCTGGTTCAGGTAGGTCGACGACCCCGCGTTGGCCTTGAGCCCCGCCGACCAGTGCTCACCGAAGCTCCGCACCTGCTGGATCGCGCCGTTGAAGTCGCGACGCACGCTCGTGACCTTGTCGCCGTCGATCGTGAAGGACTGGTCATTGTAGTTCTCGCTCACGCGCATGTTGGTCTTCCAGCCCTCCGTGACACGCGACGCGTTGACGCTGCCATTCACGTAGTTGTTCTGGAAGTCACGCTCGCGCGAGGCATTCACGTTCGCGCCGATCCGGAACACCCAGGCATTCCACGGATCGTGCGTGGGCGCGGCCTTCGTCGTTCCTTCCACCGGGGCCGAGACGGAGAGGGATGCACGCTCCCAGTCCGGCGTGCGCGCGAGGTAACGAGCGAGGCCCAGCTTCACGGTGCGCGCTATCGCCTGGCGATTCTCGTCTTCCGTTGCCCCCTGCTTCGTGTTGATGGAGATCGTGTCGGCGATGCCCGCGAAGCGGTGCTGGCCGTAGAAGGCCAGCGTGAACGAGCTGCCACCCCCGCCGGTCTGCTGGCGCGTGATGAGGATGTGCACGTCTGCAGCGGTCCGCTCGCGCACGTGATCCACGAACGCGATCTCGGTGCGGTAGAAGTCCGGCTCGCAATAGAAGTCCGAACAGTCGATGAACGCGCTGAACGCGCGCTGGACGGCCTGCGCTTTGGCGGTGCCACCAGCCGGGACGAACGACACGGCGATGGCGCAGCATATGAGAAGACGACGAAGCATCCCGCAACCTCGGCAGCGCCCGTGCGCCTCGCCAGTGGTCGCGGATTAAGGATTGGTGAAGGACGCGGCGGCGGCGTTCAGGCGGCGCGCGCGAGCTCCCCGAGCATCAGGTTCTTCGCAAGGCAGATCTCGTTGCACGCGAAGCGGCGCGCGCAGCTCAAGCAGTCGCGGCGGATCTTCTCCGGATATCGAGCGCGATCGACACGCTGGTAACCCAGCGCCGAGAAGAACTCGGGCTGCAGCGTGAGTGCGAAGACGTCGTAGATGCCACGCTTGCGCGCGAGCGCCTCGACGGCATCGACGATGGCGCGGCCAAGCCCCCGTCCATGCGCATCACGCGAGACGGCGATCGCGGCAATCTCCGCCACGCTCGGCGAATACTCCTTGAGTGCGCCGCACGCGAGCAGCTCGCCCGCGGCGTTCTGCACGACCACGTAGTCGTCGATGGCGAGCGCGATCATCTCCGGCGTGCGCCGGAGCATCTGCCCCTCGTTGGCGAATACGTTGTTCAGCCGCGAGATGGCGAGTGCATCCTGCGCGCGCGCGCGCCGGACGAACAGGTCAGGTGCCATCAAAGCACCTCCTCGAGAATCTGGAGGCCGCGCGCGAGCTCGTCCTGCGTGGCCACGAGCGGCGGCAGCAGGCGCACTGTGTAGTCCCCTGCCGAGCACACGAGGAGGCCACGACCAAGGGCTTCGCTGACGACGTGCGCCGCCGTGCCCATCACGTCGATACCCCACATGAGGCCCATGCCGCGCACCTGGCGGATGCGGCTGGTGCGGTGCGCGATCTCGTTGAGCTGCTTGCCGAACCACGCGCCCGTGACGCGGACGTGCTCCAGCATCGCGGGATCCGACAGGCGCTCGAGTACGTGGAGCGCAACGGATGCGACGAAGGGTCCGCCACCGAAGGTCGTGCCGTGGTCGCCCGGCTTCATCGCCGACGCCACTTCGTCCGTCATGAGGATGGCGCCCATGGGCAGGCCGCCGGCGATCGGCTTCGCGAGCGTGAGCATGTCGGGCTCGATCCCCGCCTGTTCGTAGGCGAACAGCGTCCCCGTGCGCCCGAGGCCGCACTGAATCTCGTCCAGGATGAGCGCGATCTTGCGCGCCTTCGTGAGCGCACGCAGCTCGCGGAGGAATCCGGGATCGATCACGCGCACGCCGCCCTCGCCCTGCACGGGCTCCACGATGAGGGCCGCGACGGTGTCTTCACTCAGGGCCGCGTCGAGCTCATGCAGGTCGCGCTCGAAGATCGACACGCCTGGAACGAGCGGGCGGAACGGAATGCGGTACGACGGACGGTCTGTCGCGGCGAGCGTCGCGAACAGGCGCCCGTGAAACGCGCCGCGCAGGGCCACGATCTCGTGCTTCGCCTCGCCCTGCGTGCGGGCCCAGCGGCGCGCAATCTTGAAGGCGCCCTCGTTGGCCTCCGCTCCCGAGTTGCAGAAGAACACCTTGTCGGCAAACGACTTCGCCACGAGTGCCGCCGCGAGGCGCTCACCCGCCGACGTGCTGTACAGGTTCGACGTATGAATCAGCCCATCGACGGCGGCGTGCATCGCCGCCTTGAGGCCCGCGTCGCCATAACCGAGGGCGTTGACGGCGATGCCGCTCACGAAGTCGAGGTAGGGCTTGCCATCGGTGTCGTAGAGGTGCACGCCGCTGCCTCGCACGAACTCCACCGGCGCACGCTTGTACGTGCCGAGGATCGCGCTCTCGATCGCCGCAGGCAGTCCGGCACTTCCGGGCTGCGCTTCGCGCGAGGTGACGCTGCTCTTCTGGTCCGCCGTTGGTGCCGTCATGCGATTGCGCTCCCGACCCTGGTAAGCACTGTTCCGCGATCGAGTTGTCCGATCGCGGCAATGTCAGAGATGCGGACCCGCTCCACACCGCCATCCAGCGCGGCGAGTGCTGCCTGGAGCTTGGCCGCCATGCCGCCCTGCGCCGTTCCGTCATCGATGAAGCGCAGCGCGTCCTCCGGCCCGATGACACCCAGTGCCTCGCCATGCAGCAGCACGCCGGCGACGTCGGAGACGAGGAGCAGCTCATCCGCCTCCATCGCAACGGCGATGGCGGCTGCGGCGTCGTCACCGTTGACGTTGAGCGTCAGCCCTTCCCTCGCATCGCCACTGCGGCTCACGGGCGACAGGATGGGCATGTAGCCTCCGGCCAGGAGGTGCTGCAGCAGTCCGACGTTCACGTGCGAGGGGACGCCGACGAATCCGAACTGCGCGGGATCGAGCGGCGTCGCCGTGAGCAGCGCCGCATCTTCGCCCGACAAACCCATCGCCGGCGCGCCCTCGGCGACCAGCGATGCCACGAGCCGCTTGTTCGCCGAGCCGGAGAGCGCCATGCGGATGATCTCGAGATCCAGCTCGCTCGTGACGCGACGGCCGCCCTTGAAGTCGGCGACCGCGCCGTAGAGGCGCTGGAGCGTGGACACCTCGTCGCCGCCGCCGTGTACGACGACCAGCGAACCGGGCTGCGCGTGGTGCGCGGCGGCGAGGGCCGACGGAAGTGACGGGTCGAGCTGCGGGCGGCCGCCCACCTTGATGACACGGATCATTCGGGCAGTCCCGCGTCCTCGTCGAGGGTGCACATGATGTTCGCGTTCTGGAGCGCCTGCCCCGCCGCGCCCTTCACGAGATTGTCGATCGCGGATGTCACGAGCAGGGTCGGCTGCCGCGTGCCTGCCACCATCACCGCGGTCATGCGCACGACGTTACGGCGCACGACGTCGGTGAGTGCAGGCTGCGCCTCGATCACCTCGATGAACCGTTCGTTCGCGTATGCGTCGCGGAACGGTGCAAGCGGATCGGCGAGGGGCGCCGTGAGCGGCACCGTGATGGTGGAGAGGATACCGCGCGCCACGGGCAGCAGGTGCGGCGTGAAGATGATGTCGGCATCACCACCCATCGTGTGCATCGTGGCCGACATCTCCTTGAGATGACGGTGGCTGTTCGCCACGCCGTAGGCGCGGTAGTCATCCGACACCTCGGCAAAGAGCAGCTCGCGCTTCGGCGAGTTGCCCGCTCCGCTCACGCCACTCGCGGAGTTGGCGATGATCGTCGAGCCGGGCGCCACGAGTCCGCGCGCGACGAGCGGTGCGAGCGCCAGGAGGATGGACGTGGGATAGCAGCCGGGGTTGGCAATGATGTCCGCGGTGCGGATCGCCGCGCGCTTGTCGTCGCCGAGCTCCGGCATTCCATACACGGCGCCGCGATCGTCCGCGCCATTGCCCGGGCGCAGGTCGCTCGAGAGATCCACCACGCGCGCACCGCTGGCGCGCGCGCGCTCGACCCACGGCAGCGATGCCCCATGCGGGAGCGCGCAGAAGACGATCGCCGCCTGGTCCAGCGCGGCATCGTCGGTCGCCGTGAACGTCACGGCCTGGCGGCCGAACCGCACGGTCTGCCCACGCTGCTCGTTCGCGGTCGCGAAGGCGAGCGAGAAGCGCGGATGCTGCGCGATGAGCCCGCACAGCTCGCGGCCCGCATAGCCACTGGCGCCCAGGACGCCCACAGGGATTCTATTCACGCTATAATGCATAATCATGCAATTGCCGCTGGTCAATACCTCTCGGCTGGTTTATACTGTTTTTACGGGCCCGTGCAGTTACCTCGGTGGAGGAGCGATGACCAAGAAGGAAGTGCGTCAGGCAGCCATTCTCGACCTCGTGGAGGCGCACGTCGTCGCCAGCCAGGAAGACCTCCGGCAGCTCCTGCAGGGTCGCGGAATGGACGTTACCCAGGCCACGCTTTCGCGGGACATGAGGGACCTGGGCCTTGCCCGCGTACCTGCTGAGGACGGCGCGCGGTACGTGGTCCCCGAATCGATGAGCGACGAGGATAAGCCGTTGCTGGGCAACCTCTTACCTCAGCTATTCTCACGCATCGACGGAGTCGGGGAGATGATCGTGCTCCACACCGTGCGCAGCGGTGCCCAGCCGATCGCCGAAGCGATCGACCAGGAGGAGTTCGCTGAGGTCCTCGGCACCATCGCCGGAGACGACACCATCCTCATCGTCACGCGTTCCAGCCAGGCTCGGCAAGACCTCACCGAGCGCCTGCGCCGCCTCGCCGGGGAGCGCTAGGAATCAGTCTGGAGAGTATGGCCGCAGCGACTTGACTTGGGGGACAATTCTGTGTAAATATGCATGCGTACTGCATAATCTTACTCAGGAGCATCGAATGCCCCGTACCATCGTGCTGGCATATTCCGGCGGTCTCGACACCTCGATCATCGTTCCCTGGCTGCGCGAGCACTATGACGCGCGCGTGATCTGCGTGGCTGCCGACATCGGACAGGGCGCCGACGAGCTGCGCGGCGTTCGCGAGAAGGCGTTGGCGTCGGGCGCCGAGGAGTGCTACGTCGAGGACCTCCGCGAGGAGTTCGTTCGCGACTTCATCTTCCCGACCCTCCGCGCCGGCGCGATCTACAACCGGAAGTACCTCCTCGGCACCGCCATGGCGCGCCCGCTCATCGCGAAGCGCCAGGTCGAGGTTGCCCATCGCGTCGGCGCCGACGCGCTCGCGCACGGCTGCACCGGCAAGGGCAACGACCAGGTCCGCTTCGAGATGACGTTCGCCACGCTCGCACCCGAGCTGCCCGTCATCGCACCGTGGCGCGAGTGGGACATCCGCAGCCGCGAGGACGCGATCGACTACGCGACAGCGAAGGGGATCCCCATCGCCGCCACGAAGGAGAAGCTCTATTCGCGGGACGCCAACCTCTGGCACCTCTCGCACGAGGGCGGAAACCTCGAGGATCCGAACTCCGCACCGAAGGCCGACATGTTCATGCTGACGACGGAGCCCTCCCAGGCGCCGGATGAGGCGGAAGACGTGATCATCGGCTTCGAGATGGGCTCGCCCGTGTCGGTGAATGGCGAAATGCTCTCGCCCTTCGCGCTCGTGTCGAAGCTCAACGCCATCGGTGGCAAGCATGGCGTCGGCCGCATCGACCTCGTCGAGGATCGCATGGTGGGCATGAAGTCGCGCGGCGTGTACGAGACGCCGGGTGGCACCCTGCTCTACACCGCGCACTCCGAGCTCGAGCAGCTCATCCTCGATCGCAAGACGCTCGCAGCCAAGGACCTCATTGCGCCGCGCTACGCGGACCTCGTGTACGAGGGTCGCTGGTGGACGACCGAGCGCGAAGCCTACGACGCCTTCGTCAACATCACGCAGGAGCGCATCACGGGCACCGTCACGCTCCGCCTCTACAAGGGCGGCATGCAGGTCGTCGGCCGCCAGAGTGAGCACGCGCTGTACGACGAGCGCTTCGTCACGTTCGGCGAGGACGATGTGTACCAGCAGAGCGATGCGGCTGGCTTCATCCGACTCTTCGCCCTTCCGGCGCGCGTTCGCGCGATCAAGGACCAGGAGCTCGCCGCCGCGAAGGCGGGCAGGCCGGCGCCGGAGATCAAGCCGGTGCCGGTCGACGAGCTCGCCGCGGTCTGACGGTGACAACCACCACCGGCACGGAAGGGAAGAAGTCGCACAGGCTGTGGGGCGGGCGCTTCGGCGCTGGCCCCACGGCTGCCTTCGACGCACTCAACAACTCCATCGGCATCGACTTCCGCCTCTGGCCGCACGACATCCGGCTGTCGAAGGCCTGGGCGGTCGCACTCTCCAGCGCCGGTGTCCTCACGATCGAGGAGAGCAGGTCGCTCGAGCGTGGGCTTGACGCGGTCGCCGCGCGCATCGATGCGGGTGAGCAGCCGCAGCCCTCCGACGAGGACGTGCACACGCTCATCGACCGGCTGCTCCATGAAGAGGTAGGCGACGTCGCCTCGAAGCTGCACACGGGCCGCAGCCGCAACGACCAGGTTGCAACGGCCACGCGACTCTGGACGATCGACGTGTGCCAGAAGCTCGACGCCGCCGTACGCATGCTCCAGCAGGCCATGCTCGAGCAGGCGTCCCAACTCGAGACGGCGCTCATGCCGTCCTACACGCACCTCCAGCGCGCGATTCCGGTATCCGCCGCGCACTGGATGCTCTCGCACTTCTGGCCGCTCGAGCGCGATCGCGCGCGCCTGCGTGCCGCGCAGCGCTCGGCCGCCGTGCTCCCGCTCGGATCCGGCGCCGTCGCCGGCTGCGCATATCCGATCTCTCGCACCCTCATCCAGGGCACCCTCGGCTTCGACTCCGTCTCGCCGAACTCCATCGATGCGGTGAGCGATCGCGATTTCATCGCGGAGGTGCTCTTCACGTCCACGATGATCGGCGTGCACCTCTCGCGGCTCGCCGAGGACCTCATCATCTACGGATCGAGCGAGTTCGGCTTCGTGCAGTTCGGTGAGGGCTACACGAGCGGCTCCAGCATGATGCCGCAGAAGCGCAACCCGGACGCGCTCGAGCTCGCGCGCGGCTCGGCGGCGCGGATGCTCGGCAACCTCACATCGCTGCTCGCCACGCTCAAGGGCCTGCCGACGAGCTACAACAAGGATCTCCAGGACGACAAGCGCACGCTCTTCGACGCGACGGACACACTACTGCTCGTGTTGCCCGCCGTGGCCGGAGCACTCGCTGAGTGCACCTTCCGGCGGGAGCGCATGGCGGCCGCACTCTCGAGCACGATGATGGCGACCGACCTTGCCGACTACCTGGTTCGCAAGGGTGCGACGTTCCGCGAGGCGCACAGCGCCGTCGGCAAGCTCGTGCGCGAGAGCGAGACGACTGGCGTGGAGATGCAGGCATTGCCGCAGGCGTCCTTCGCCGCCGCACACGCGAAGTTCGGGGCCGACGTCACGTCGGCGCTGAGCGCCACGGCGTCGGTGAAGCATCGTGAAGTGGAGGGAGGAACCGGCCCTGGCGCGGTTCGCGCGCAGATCGAGGCAGCGACTGCTGCTCTGGTACCACCGCCCGCACCCCGCTCGAGCAACGCATCCATCCAGATGCTGTAGCTCGAGCGGGCACGCACGACCACGGTCGGACACCGCCCGGACGGCACCTCGACCGTGTCGCGCCGGAGTGCCCGGATGACTACCGGGTTCCGATCGAGCCTGTGCGTTCACTGTTGGATGAACGCACCGGCTCGACGCTGCTCGACGTACCCATTCGCGAAACTGCTTCGCGAATCTCCTGCACATGGCGCCCTGATGCAAGCGCCGATGTCACATCCGTGTTGATCCTGCGCACGCAACCGCCGCGTATCAGCGCACGTCGCCGGTGTTGAAGTGCGGATTCTCGATGAGGCCGATAGCATTGCCGAACGGATCCGCCAACGTGGCAACACGGATGCCGTCGCCCACATCCTGCACCGGTGAGCGGATCGTCGCCTCGCGACTGACGAAGTGCGCCACCGACGCATCCAGGTTCGCCACGCCCCAGTAGGCAACGGCGCCACCCGTCGCGCCGCCGTTGCTCGGCGCATTCGGGTCGAGGCCGAGCTCGAAACCGCCAATCGAGAACCCGACGTAGAACGGCTCATCGAAATATGGCGACACGCCGAATGCGGCAGCGTACCACGCCTTCGCTCGCTCGAGGTCGGCCGCAGGGTAGATCACCGTGCGCAGGCCGAGAGGTACGGGCGCGAGACTCATCAAGCGTGCGAGGCGAACACGTGCGTCTTGCCGCCCGTCTCGAACGCAACGACATCGTAGCGATCCGCGCGTCCCGGCATCTCCATTCCCGGTGACCCGGCGGGCATGCCCGGCACTGCAATTCCGAGCACGCCCTTCGGCGCCGTCGCGAGCAAGCGCTTCACGTCGGCCGCAGGCACGTGACCCTCGATGATGAACTTGCCAGCGACCGCGGTGTGGCAGGAACGCAGCGCAACCGGAACGCCGAGGCTGTCCTTCAGGCTGTCCATGTCGGAACGATCCTTCACCACCGGCGATAACCCGCTCGAACGAAGGTGCGCGACCCACTTCGTGCAGCAACCGCACGACGGATCCTTGTACACCGTGAGCGGCGCTGCCGTGGAGGCGAGCGCCGTGCCCGGCCGCATCGCGTTCAATGCCACGCCACTCATCACCACGCGGAGCGCCGCAGCGCACCACTCTCGTCTCGTCAGCTCGTTGCTGCCCATTCCATCCTCCTGCCTGTTATTCACGACGACGCGCGCGAGCGTGTCGTACACCGCTACTCGAAGCTAGCTCCCCTCGTCGCCCAAGTCGACATCCACGAGGCTCACGTGGAGCGGCGTGGCGCGGACCTTGGTCCGGCGATGACGCTTCTTCTGCGCATAGAGCTGCGCGTCGGCCCGCTCCATCGCATCGCGGAGCGGTAGCGCTGGATCGAGCGGACTCGCGCCGACGCTCGCCGTGACCACGTACGGCTGGCCCTTCGGCGACTGCGCCTTGATCGCCGCATCGAGCCGCGTGCGAATCAACTGCGCCGCTTCATCGCTGCCCTCCACCATCAACGCGACGAACTCGTCCCCGCTCCAGCGCGCGACGATGTCGGCCTCGCGGAAGATGCTGCGAAGCGCATTGGCCACGAGCCGGATGGCCGAGTCGCCGGCGGCGTGTCCGTACTTGTCGTTGATCTGCTTCAGGCCGTCGAGGTCCGCGAACACCACCACCGGCGTCTTCCCGCTGCGCCGCGCGCGCGCCAGTTCCTGCTCGGCGAACAGGGTGAAGGCGCGTCGATTCTGCAGTCCAGTGAGCTCGTCAACCAGCGCGAGTGCATGGAGGTCACGCTCATAGCGCAGCTGCGCCGTGATGTCGCGTGCAAGGAATACCATGGCGGGCCGGTCGTGATAGTAGCACGGGCTCGACGCGACCTCGACGTCCACCGTTCCGCCTCCCGAGTTCAGGAGCCGAGCGCGGACGCGAGGCGCGCGTTCGGGCGTCACGGTCGTTGAATCCGCCGCGACCTCGGCGAATGCCGGCTGCGAGTCCGGATGCACGAAGTCCGCAACCGAGCGCCCCACGAGATCGTGATAGGACGGAAGTCCGAGCAGGTCTGCGGCCGCCGGGTTCGTGAAGAGGATCTTTCCGCGCGCATGCACGATCACGGCATCGGGCAGCAGGGCCAGGAGTTGCGCGTACCGCGCCTCCGTCTCGCGCAATGCGCGCAGCTGCCGGCGCGCGCTGATGCGCCCGATCGCAAGCCACGCCCCAATGCTGAGGGCAAGGCCAAGTGCGACCCACAACACCCACAGGGGGAGCCCGACGCTGTCCGCGCTCACATCCACGTCGGCGGCGTCGCGCGGTACGAGCTGCCACACGACTGGGTCGTCGGCATTGTCCTGGTACGACGTCACAACGCCTGTCACGCTGAGGCTGTCCGTGGCGCGCACGATGCCGAGATCGATCGGAGATCCGTGATTTGCCGGAACCCAGACGGTCAGCGTCCCGTGCGCGGGTGACGCCGCATCGCGGAGGCGAAGCCATTGGCCGCCCTCGCTTCGCCCCATGCCGGCGACGCGCCCGTGCACCCGTATCAGCTCCCCCGAATGCCTGGCGATGAGGCCCGGGTCGATCGGCAGCTCACGTGGTGTGACGAGCCGCCGCGGTGCATCCACGATCTTCAGGCTGCTCAGCACGAGCTCGAGATTGCCGCGATAGCTCTTCACCGCGCCCGTCGCGATCACGCTGTCGCCCTCGTGGACATCCGACTGCGGATTCCGCGAGAAGATGCGGAGTCCACCCGTGGTGTCCTCGATGGCGACATCGAACGCGCTCGACTGCAGCTTGCCCGAGCTCACCGAGGCGCGGCCCGTGACGGTCACCTCGCGATCCACGCCGCGCTGCGCGAGGGCATCGACAATGGTACGTGTGACGGGCGACTGGGTTGCCGGTCGAGGTGCGGCGGGAGCGGATGCCGACTTCTGTGCGCCGAGATGCGAAGCGAGACAGCACATGATGATGCCGCCCAGCGCGAACGACCGCCGCCAGTGAGCGCGGTCGACTATGGATTTCATTTTGGTGTTGCGGTCATTGGGTGTGTTCTGCTGCGCACCAAGATACGCGTCGCGGACGCATCCGTCGAATCAGGATTCGTCGCGTGCCGCCCGCACGAACTGCAGGAGTAGTTCGTGATCGAGCATTCCATCCCGTCGCACACCGCTGCACACGTCCACGCCGAAGGGCTGGACGATGCGGACGGCCTCCGCGACGTTGTGCGGACCAAGGCCGCCGGCCAGAAACAGCGGGACTGGAACCGCGTCGCGGATCGCGCGGCTGACACGCCAGTCATGAACGCGCCCGGTTCCACCAAGCTCCTTCACCGCCGCTCCAGGATTCCCGGAGTCGAGCAGGATTGCATCCGCGAATGGCGCCAGCTGCCGTGCCTCATCCACGGAACCTTCCCCCTGCACGTGCACCACGGGCATGAGCAGCATGCGTGGATGGTTGCTGCGGAGTGCGATCAACTCGCGCGCGGCGACGGTATCCGTGAGTTGAAGAACCGCCGGCTCGAAGTGGCGAAGCTGTGCGCCGATGGACTCCGCGGTGGTCCGCGACGTCAGCAGCACACTTGCTGCGCGCGGTCCGATCCAGCCACCGATCTCCTGCACCACGTCGTCGCTGATCACCCCTGGACCGCTCGGCATCGCGGACACCAGCCCGAGTGCATCGGCTCCTGCCTCCAGGGCAAGCGTTGCCTCATCCACCGAGGCCATGCAGCAGATCTTGATGCGCAGGCCAATCCTGCTCCTGTCGAGGAGGGTTCCCTGGCTCATGCCTTCTCCACGGGGATGCCTGCCCTGCATTGCACGCACAGCGATCGTGCACCGAGGTCCACGAGCAGGCGCCGCGCGAATGATCCGTGCAGGTGGTGATAGCACAGGATCCGGCGGCACTGGATGCACACGCCACCCTTGATCAGGTCCACGCGACCATGGCATTGATCGCAGTCCGTGGAAACCTGCGAGCTGCGGAAGAACTCGACTTTTTGCATGTGGAGGAAGATGATCGCGCTCGGGGTGTTCGCAACGACGACGTTACATTGATCGGCGATGTTCCCGACTTCTCGCGCGGTCACCGCCCTGCCGGTCAGTGAGGCACTGCCAGAGCTCCTGCGCGCCCTCGCGGGTGCCGGGCGGGCCGTGCTGCAGGCGCCCCCGGGAGCGGGCAAGACGACGGTGGTGCCGCTCGCGTTGCTCGACGCACCCTGGCTTCATGGCCGTCGCGTGCTCATGCTCGAGCCGCGCCGCCTTGCAACCCGTGCTGCCGCGCGCCGGATGTCGCTCACGCTCGGTGAGTCCGTCGGAACGACGGTCGGGTTCCGTGTGCGGGGTGAATCCCGGACGGGCGCGGCGACGAGGATAGAGGTCATCACCGAGGGGATCCTCACCAGGATGCTCCTCGATGATCCGACGCTCGACGGCGTAGGACTCGTGATCTTCGATGAGTTTCACGAGCGGAGCGTTCACGCGGACCTCGGCCTTGCGCTCGCGTTGCATTCGCGTGACGTGCTGCGCCCGGACCTGCGCGTGCTCGTCATGTCCGCCACGCTCGACGGTCAATCGGTGGCAAGCCTCCTCGGCGACGCACCGATCGTGACGAGCGAAGGCAGGATGTTTCCCGTCGAGCGTCGCTACCTTCCGCCGCGCGCCGGTGCGCGCGCCGAGGAAAGCGTGGCTGCGGCGATCAGGCAGGCGCTGGCGCGCGACGAGGGCAGCGTTCTCGCCTTTCTTCCCGGCGCGGCGGAGATCCACCGCTGCGCGGGAATACTTGCGCGCGCGGCAGTCCCCGACGACGTGATGGTCATCCCACTGTACGGCGATCTCTCCCTGCAGGAGCAGGATGCCGCCATCGCCCCGGCGCCGGCGGGACGGCGAAAGGTCGTGCTCGCGACGTCCATCGCCGAGACCAGCCTCACCATCGAGGACGTACGCATCATCGTCGACGGTGGGCTCTCGCGCATTCCGCGCTACTCTCCCCGCGCTGGGATGTCGCGGCTCGAGACCGTGCGAGTCTCGCGCTCGTCGGCGGAGCAGCGCGCC
>JBDSTA010000110.1:0-3345 GCA_039928475.1 Gemmatimonadaceae bacterium
GGATGGACGATGTTCAACCCCATGCAGGCGACGGACGTGGATCGCGCGATCTGGCTCCTGCGCCTCAACTACGTGCGCCTGCGCCGCCAGCGCATGACGCCCTCCGCCGCTGCCAGCTCGGAGCTCGTGCAGAAGCACGAGGCCGCACTGGGCGCAGTGAGCACGGCTGCCACGCAGCTCCTCCAGAAGACACAGGCGCGTTCGCGCCCGCGGCCCTTCCCCACGTTCGACGATAACGCTACGGCGCCGGCGCTCGAAATATGAAGTAGACGGCGCCGCAGATGCACAGTGCGGCCCACAGGAAGTCGAGTCGCAGCGGCTGCTTCATGTACAGCACCGCGAATGGCACGAACACGCACAGCGTGATCGCCTCCTGCATGATCTTGAGCTGCCCGAGCGACATCGCCGTGTAGCCCATGCGATTCGCAGGCACCTGTAGCAGGTACTCGAACAGCGCGATGCCCCAGCTCGCGAGCGCCGCGATGTACCACGGCTTCTCGCTGAGGTTCTTCAGGTGCGCATACCACGCGAATGTCATGAACACATTCGAGAGCACGAGCAGTCCGGCGCTTCTCAGGATGACGGGCATTCTTCGTCGTATGTGAGCGAGCCTACAAGCACAGTGTGACGGCCATCACCACTGCCCAGTCCGGCACAACTGATGCGCGGTACTCCTGCCATGGGACTGCGAGCATTCACCGGAGGCGACGGAATGCAGTGGAAAGTATGGGAAGTCCACGCGGGTGACGCGGGGTCGATGCTCGGCATGCCGGCACATTGGCTGACGTTCCAGAATGAATCCGACACCGAGCGGCGACGCCTGCTCGAGTTTCCCGAACACTGGGAAAAACTCCCGGCCGAAGGACTCGACATGCTCCGGCAGCTCGCCGAGCCGGTGGTGCTCTACTCTCATCGTTTCTCGCCGGCCGAAGGCATGCAGCAGGTCTCGTTCCGGCTCACTGATCCGTCGAACTAGGCGGCGCGTTCGCGGCGGCGACGAAGCCCCAGCCCGCGGACACGACGACCAGGAGGAACCCGGCCGCCTTGAATGCGCGCGCGATGCCCTGGTCATGCGCGAGCGAGCCGGTCGCGGACAGCATGTAGAACCAGTCGTGCTCACCGCCGCCAACGAGCGGTAGCTCCTGCGCGCGCGCGTCCGCCGCATACACGGCGATGTGCCCGCAGTTCTGGCCCACCCACCACAGCGCGACGCTCGCGGAGTGCGCGTCCTTTCGTCGCAGGAAGTAGACGACGAACAGCGCGGGCATCAGCAGCTGGAAGATCGTCCCGCCCGCGAACTGGATGAACTCGCCGAACGGACTGAACACGAGGTGCCCCGTCTCGTGGATCGCGAGGTCCACCCCCGCGATGAGCGACCCGCGACCGGGATCCGACAGGTCGTAGAGACCATAGACGAGCAGGAGCGCCGAGAGCACCCGCCGGCCGGTGGGATTCACTGGCGGAAACCCGCTTCCCGGTTGCACCGTACGGATGTGAGCCGGCCGAGTGAATTTCGCGTTCCGGCCATCATCGCCCTCTCTGCGGGAGCTCGTTCATGTCGATGCTGCTCAAGGCACTCGCCCTCAAGCTGCTGGCCGGTCGCACCATCGGCGGCGTCTTCTCGCTGCTGCTCATGCTGGCCGTGCCGCTCGCGGGCGTGCTCAAGTTCATCGGGCTGCCCATCCTCATCGTGCTCGGCGTCATCGGCGCGCCGCTCTTCCTGGTCCTCGGCGCCGTCGGCCTCCCGATGCTGCTCGTCGTTGGCATCGGGGGCGCGCTGATGCTGTTCGTCGGCGTCATGCTCGCCATGGGTATCGTGGCGATCAAGATCGCGCTGCCGATCATCCTCATCGTCTGGTTCGTGCGGTGGCTGCGCCGCGACCGGAAGCCGACGCCCCCGATGTCCTCCAGCGCCGAGCCCGGACTCGACGGCATATAGTCCGTCAGGATGGCGGTGGATTCCTGCGCGCGTTGCGATTCATGCGCGCCTTGAACCACCGCCAGCGTGCGAGCGACAGCACGACGAACACCACGCCGAGCACGATCGCCAGTGGCCAGTCGATGTTGCTCATGCGGTGACGCGCCTACAGGCCGATGGACAGCCCGAGCGATGCCAGGTTGTCGTGCTGGTTCGAACCCGTGCTCACGCGTCGCAGGTAACCCACGCGGCCGCCGACACCGAAAGCGATCATCCAGTGCCCCTCGACGCCCGCGTACGTCGTGTGCTCGCTGGCGTTCCACGGATCATCCGTCGTGCGCAGCACGGCCGCGCGCATCGAGTACCCGGAGCCGAACTTGCCGAGCATCCGGAAGTAGCCGAGCGACCCCTCGTAGCCGCGCTGGCCCAGCTCCGCCATGACAACGACGCCATCGTTGCGATTCCCGTTCAGGTCCACGAGCACGCCCGCCGATGCCGAGAAGCGGAGCGGACTGCCGTAGTGCACCCCGAGCGCCGGCGAGACGTGCACCCCGGCATCGGGGTTCGGGGCGGCCTGGGCACCCGCGCGCGTGGCGCAGGCGAGCAGGATGGTGAAGACGGCGGATCGACGCATGGGATAATGCTGCACTCGTGCCCTGCGCGCGTCTAGCGGCACGACGCTACCAATCGCCACGCATTTCCCCTCGGCGATAGAAGCCCAGCAGCGTGAACAGGACACCGGGAATCCAGATCGTCACGCCCGCCCAGAAGTAGATCCACCCAAGGGCGACGTCGGTCACGTGCGCCGAGATCCCGACGAACACGTAGCCGATGGCCACGAAGCCGATCATCCGCAGGCACGTGAAGACGAAGTCCCGGCGCGTATCGCGGTCGGCTTCGCGATTCGCGATCGCGTTGCGCTCGGCAACTCCCTTCAGGTCCGCGCGCGGCAAGCCCATGTGAGCCTATGGCGCGATTTCCACGACGCGACCACCGCGCTGCAACGCGCCACCCGCCAGGATGCCAGCGAACACCACCACGCAGCGCACGACGAGAAACCAGTCGGGCTCTCCCGCATTCGCTGCGTTGCGGAGCAACGGCACCACCGACGACATCGCCATCATGAGGCCGAGCAGCAGTACGGTGTACAGCGAGTGCGAGCGCGTCATCTTGCCGGTCGCGAGCCCCGCGAAGATGGCCGCGAGGGTATGCACGACGAGCAGCGCCAGGAGCAGCGTGGCGCTCGGGTTCTGCGCGTCCGTGCTGTTGGTCGCGATGTAGGCGAGCACGGTCCCCAACGCCACGACGACGACGAAGATGCCCATCCCCGCGAGCAGCGAGATGGCGAGGAGGACGAACGGCGGCATCCGGACGGGAGACGCCGGTGTGGGAGCTGTCACGAGAAGACCTGCGAAAGGTGGTGCTCC
>JBDSTA010000111.1:0-8656 GCA_039928475.1 Gemmatimonadaceae bacterium
GTCCACGCCTCGTGGTCGGAGCATGGCAGGTCGGGGTGGCGGCGCAGCTGGATCCCCGTCGCGCTCGTCGTCGCATCCCTCGCCATCGTGGGCGCCGGCGTCTATCAGTCGCGATTCGAGTTCGCGAGCGCCAGTGATCCGGGCCAGTACGGGCAGGCGCTGGCGAATTCGTTCTCGTCGTCGCCGCAGAAGTGGGTGCTGTATCCGTTCCGCGTCGCGCTCGCGCCACTGTTCGCCAGCGACATCTACATGTGGCTCGACGCCATCGGTCCGGCGCTGCTCCTCCTCGCACTGCACGTCGTGTGGGTGCTGCGCTCGGACACCGCATTCGAGGAGGCCGCCGTGAGCGCGTCCGCCGCGAACGCGTTGCGACTCGAGCGCATGCGCACGCGCGGCGTGAGCTCCGCGACCGTCAACGCGCGCACTGCGCGGTGGACGATTCCCCTCGCGCCCACCGGTGTGCCCGCACTCGCGCTCGTCTGGAAGAACGCGCTCTGGCTCGTGCGCACCGGGCAGGTTCGCGGGCTGATCCTGTTTCCCGTCATCGCCGCGGTGCTCGCCGCCGTGTTCGCCGGCCGCTCGCAGGCGGCGGAGCTGATCGTCGTCATCCTGTGCTTCACCGTGGCCGTCATGATCCTCGTGTTCGGGCCGGCGACGATGCGCAACGACCTCCGTGGCGAGCTGCGACGACTGCCGGTCCTGAAGACGATGCCCCTCACCGGGCGCGACATCATGCTCGCCGAGGTCGCGAGCAGCGCGACGCCGACGGCGGTGATGCAGTCGCTGCTCGTCGCCGTCGCACTCTTCGCGATGGCCTTTGCCCCGCGGGACCCGCTCACCACCGGCATGCGGCTCGGCGCCCTCGCCGGCGCGCCCTTCTTCCTGCTCGGCCTCAACCTCGCCAACTTCACCATCCACAACGGGCTGGCCCTGCTGTTTCCCGGCTGGGTGCGCCTGGGTGAGGCCGGCGCGGCGGGCGTGGAGATGATGGGCCAGATGATGCTGACGACGATCCTCACCTTCTCGCTGCTCGCGCTCCTGCTCGTGGTGCCGGCCCTCGTCGGCGCGGTGGTGTACGTCGTGCTGCACTTCCCCCCCGCGGCCGCCATCGCGACCACCGCCATCGCGGCGGGCGCGGCGCTCGCGGGGGAGTCGTGGCTGATCATGGAAGTGCTCGGCAAGTCGCTGGACAAACTCGAACCGATGCAGGTGGGATGATGGCTCCTGTCGTTCCGAGCGGGGCCTTTGCTGTCATTTCGAGCGCAGCGAGGAAGCCGCTCCTGGCTCTCGCAGCACTCGCATTGGCGATCGCACCCCTGCACGCCCAGGACGCGCCCGCCAGGCTCGCCGCCATCGCCGGCGTCGTGCGCGACACCCTCGGCCATCCCCTCCGCATGGCCACCGTGTTCGTCGAGGGGAAGGATCTCTCTGCCGTCTCCGACGACTCCGGGCGCTTCTACATCGCGCGCATTCCCGCCGGCAGGAACCTCGTCACCGCCCTCCGCATCGGGTACAAGGCCGTCTCCTTCGAGATCAACCTTCCCCCCGATACCACGCTCGTCACCGAGATCCACCTGCGCGTCGTGCCCACACTCGGGCGCGTGACGGTCACCGGCGAGCGCGTGTCGCCGCGCCTCGCGCGCGAGGGCTTCTACACGCGCCTTCGCCAGGGCTGGGGTTCGTTCCTCACACCGGAAAAGGTCGAGCAGCTCCAGGCGCTCTCCACGCCCGCGAAGATGCTGCGCGACGTGAAGGGTCTCGAGGTGCGTTGCCCGTCAGCGGCGAGACGCTGCGCCGTCAACGCGCTGCCGCCGCACCCGTGCCTGAGCGTGTTCGTGAACGGGAGCTACCTGCCGGGCCAGCTCGACGACATCCTCTCGAGCTCCGAGGTCTACGCCGTCGAGGTCTACAACACCACGATCCCGATGGAATTCCAGACCGCGGGCCGCGGCGCCGGCTGCGCGGCGGTCGTCGTGTGGACGGTGAGCCATTCGGCACCGTAGCGCCCTGCCCGACGTCCTGACACCCTGACGCTTTGACGCCCTGACTCTCGGACTGTCAGGCTGTCCGACTGTAAGGCCCGCTCGGCCCGGTTCCTGCCTTTCCCGCACCCATGCCACCTGTTACGAAGGCCCGCGCACTCGCGACCCTCCGCGAGCGGTTCGGGCATGCAGACTTTCGTCGCGGCCAATGGGAACCAGTCCGCGCCGTGCTCGACGGACACGATGCGCTCGTCGTCATGCCGACCGGCAGCGGCAAGTCCATCGTCTACCAGCTACCCGCCCTGCTCCTCCCCGGACTCACCGTCGTCGTGAGTCCCCTCATCGCCCTGATGAAGGACCAGCAGGACAAGCTCCACGCGCACGGCGTCGACGCCCTCGCCATGCACTCGCATCTCAACGCAAGCGAGACGCGCGAGACCGCACGGCAGGTGCTCGAGGGGGAAGGCGAGATCCTCTACCTCACCCCCGAGCGCTTCAAGGACCGCGAGTTCTTCGACCGCCTGCTCACGCGCACTGTCAGCCTCTTCGTCGTCGACGAGGCGCACTGCGTCAGCCAGTGGGGACACGACTTTCGTCCCGACTACCTCACGCTCGGCTCCGTCGTCAACCGGCTCGGCAAGCCGCCGGTGCTCGCGCTCACTGCGACGGCCACCGCCGAGGTGCGCGCGGACATCGCGCGCCAGCTGAACATGGTGGATCCCGACGTCACCATCACCGGCTTCGCGCGGCCGAACCTGCGCTTCGAGGTTCGGCGTACCGTCAACCAGACGAGCAAGGACGCTGAGCTCGAGCGCATCCTCACCGACGCCACGGGCAACGGCATCATCTACACGGCGACGGTCAAGGAGGCGGAGCGGCTGTACGAAGCACTCAAGGACCGCCACTCCATCGGACTCTATCACGGCAAGATGAATCCCGCGGATCGCAAGGCGTCGCAGGACGCCTTCATGAGCGGCGGCATCACGACCATGATCGCGACGAACGCCTTCGGGCTCGGCATCGACAAGCGCGACCTGCGCTTCGTGGTGCACTACCACTTTCCCGGCTCCGTCGAGGCGTACTACCAGGAGGCCGGTCGCGCGGGTCGCGACGGCCTCCCCGCCACCTGCTCCATCCTCTACCAGGTCGAGGACTCACGCGTCCAGGCGTACTTCCTCGGCGGCAAGTATCCCGATGTCGAGGAGGCCGCGAAGGTCGCCCTCATGCTCGAGCAGTATCCACTCGGCGAACGCGTCCAGCTCGAGGAGTTGTCGGAACGCTCCGGCGTCGCACGGCGGAAGGCGCGCATCGTGCTCGTGCTGTTGAAGCGGCACTCGCTCGTTCGCGAGCATCGCGGCGGTGGATGGGAGCGGCTCCAGAACCGGCTCACCAGCGTGGACCTGAGCGCGGACCTCACGGATTACGAGGCACGTCGTGAGCAGGACCGCGCGAAGCTCCGCGCCATGGTGCGATACTGCCAGAGCGCCCGCTGCCGCACGCGCTTTCTCCTCGACTACTTCGGCGAGCCCTCGGAGCCGGACTGGGTGTGCGGGAACTGCGACGCCTGCGACGCCCAGGAGGCGTTCGGCAAGCGCGCTATCCGTCGAGCGTCTCGCGCAGCAGCCTCGTGAGGCCCTCGTGCTCGAGCGGCATGTCCACCACCCTCAGCCGAAAGCCGCTCCGCAAACTCACGCGCATCGCGCTCCGTGCGACGCGAACGGAACAGCAACACGCGGGCATCGGTCATCAGTGCCGGCCCGACGAACTCGTCGCTGCACGCCTCTTCATGATCGCAGTCGACGAGCACGAGCTGCGGCCGCACGCGCATGAGCGCGGCGCGTGCGCTCTCTCGCTCCCGCACGAAATGCGGGAGGTGCCCCGACAGCTCGACCGCCGCTCCGAGGAGAGCGGCGGCGAGTGGATCGGATGAGAACACGAGGACATCGCGGGGCGTCACGTCGTCGTCGAAGCTCGCTCATCTGAGCGGGACTGTTGGGTGAACAGGATGTTTGCAGCAAGAGGGAGACCACGTGCCTTCGTTCTGTCACGGCAATTGTACTCTTGACGCGCGACTGCACGCGACAAACATTCGTCGCTTCCGCGGCCGCGTCCGGTCTGTCGGCGCGCCACCTTCGCGGGAGCCTCACCCATCAGCCATCCGAGCGTATGATGATGGCGTCCGACTCGAGCCACCTTCCGCCGAGTCGCTTGAACGACGACACGATCGACGCCGTGCGAACGGCGCTACGGCAGTACTTGGCGGACTCGTCGTCCGCCAGCACGCTGCAGGCAGCGCTGCTGTCCATGGCCTCCGAAGCGCGCGAGAAATCGATCCTTCCCGAGCACCTGCTCATCGTCCTCAAGGACGTATGGAACGGGCTCCCGGAAGTACGATCGATGTCCGACACCGCCGAGCAGGTCCGCGTGCTCCAGCGCGTCGTGACGATGTGCATCAAGGAGTACTACAGCGGCTGACGGCCCTCCGTAGAGCGCCGGTCCTCCTTCACTGCACATGCTCGCCCACCGAGTTCGTGCGTGGCTCCGCAATTCCACCGAGTCACGACTCCGCCACCTCCTGCTGCTGCTCTACCTCGTCACCGCACTCTTCGATGCGGCTGGCAAGGCACTCGCGGCGCACCCCGCCATCAACCGCGCGCTGTCCTCGCACGTGAAGGGCGCGTCCGCCGAGGAGATGCGCGAGGCCGCGCGCCCGTCGGGCAACTTCGAGATCTTCCGCACCGCCTCGCGGCACCTGCTGGAGCAGAAGGACCTCTACGCCGAGTATCCCGCCGAGCATTCGGACCGGTTCAAGTACAGTCCGAGCTTCGCGCTCCTCTTCGCGCCCTTTGCCTTCCTCTGGTGGCCGCTCGCGTTGTTCCTCTGGAGCTCGCTCAACGTGCTCGTGCTCTTCATGGCCGTCGAGCGTGCGCTGCCGGGACGCGCGGGCCTCCTCGCGCTGCTCTGCCTCCATCTCGAGGTGCTGCGCGCGATGCAGAATGCGCAGAGCAACGCCCTCGTCGCCGGCCTCATCATCCTCGCATTCGTGGCGCTCGAGCGCGCGAACGCGTGGCGTGCCGCGCTTGCCGTCGCACTCGGCGCATGCGTGAAGATCTTTCCCCTCGCGGCCCTCGCGTTCGCGATCCCGCGCCGACGCGTGCTGCGCACCGGGCTCTGGGCGGCCGGAATCGGCGCGCTGCTGCTCGCGTTGCCCCTAGTCGTCACGTCGCCCGACGTGCTGCGCGCGCAGTACGCGTCGTGGCGCGGCGTCGAGTCGAGCGACGCAGTCCAGCGCTGGTTCTCCGTGATGGAGCTGCTGTACCGCGCCACCGGCCTCTCACTCCCCAACTGGCCCGTGCAGCTCGCAGGCACGCTCGCACTCCTCGCGCCCATCGCCAGTCGCCGCGACCGGTGGGACGACGCGCGATTCCGCTTCCTCTTCCTCTGTTCCGTGCTGCTCTACGTGGTGCTGTTCAACCACCAGGCAGAGCGGGCGAGCTTCGTCATCGCGTTCGCGGGCGCGACGCTCTGGTTCGCCGGCTCCCCGGCCGCGACGTGGCGCCGGGTCATGTGGGCCATCGCGTTCCTCACGGTGACCCTCATGTCCACGCTCATTCCCGGCGCCATCTTCCGCGGGCCCACCGCGATGCTGCTGCGCCTCTGCGTGCCGACGCTCGCGATCTGGCTCGCCATCCAGTGGGAGCTCTGGTCCAGGGCGTCAGGAACCGAGCTTCGCCGTGAGCTCGATCTGGACGTTGCCCTTCAGCGCTGACGACACGGGGCATCCCTCCTTGGTCGCCATCGCGATCGCCTGGAACTTCGCGTCGTCGATGCTGGGCACCACCGCCGTGACGTCGAGCGTCATGCGCGTGATCTTGAACGCCTCGCCCACCTTCTCGATGGTGCAGGCGGCCTTCGTGTCCACACTCGTCGGCGGAGTGCCGTTCTTCTCCAGCGCACCCGAGAGCGCCATGCTGTAGCACGCCGCCTCGGCAGCGGCGAGCAGCTCCTCCGGATTGGAACCGACCGCATCCTGGAAGCGCGACCCGAAGCTGTAGCTGCCCCCGAGCCCCGTCTGGCCCCTGAAGGTGCCGCTGCCTCCCTGCAACCCACCCTTCCACTGTGCACTCGCGTTCCGTGTCGGCATTGGTCCCCGTTCGTTGTGTGTGCGCTTGACGCGTCGTACCCCTGACGCTTTATCTCCTGCAATGACGGAACCGGCAGAGTCGCCGCTCCCGCCGTCCGTGGCGCGAGTGCTGAGCAGATTTCGCGCCCTCGGGCGAGAGGAGAAGATGCAGGCGCTCCTGCACTACGCCAAGCAACTCGAGCCGCTGCCCGAGCGCTACCGCGACCTCGATCGCGCCGAGTTCACCGTACCCGAGTGCCAGACGCGCGTCGACCTCTTCCCCGAGGTGCGCGATGGAAAGCTGTACTTCCACGTGGACCTGAACCCGCGCCAGTCACCCACCATCGCGGCGTTCCTCTCCATCCTCTTCTCCGCCATCAACGGCCAGTCCCCTGAAACCGTCCTCGCCATTCCAGACGACTTCGTGCGCCAGACGATGGATGGCATCGGTCTCGCCGGCCGCGAAGTCGGCCTCAACGCCATGCTCGCTCGCGTGAAGCGTCACGCCCGCGTGGCCCTCGGCTGAACGGAAGCGCCGCCACCATGGCCCCACGCCCCGCGCAGTCGTACGCCAACCACCGGCGCTACTTCCCGCTCTACCACTACGTCGCGCTCCCCATCTTCCTCGCGAACATGGTGGTGGCCATCGCGCACGCCATCCGCCGCCCCACGCCCTTCAACGCGTGGCTCGTCATCCTCTCGCTCGGGCTCGTCGCCGGCCTGCTCGCCAGCCGCGCATCCACCCTGCACGTCCAGAACCGGCTCATCGCGCTCGAGATGCGGCTGCGTCTCGCGACGACCCTCGCCCCGGAGCTCCGCACGCGCATCCCCGAGCTGCACCTCAGGCACCTCGTCGGGCTGCGCTTCGCCGGCGATGCCGAGCTCCCCGAGCTGGTGGAGCGATGCCTGCGGGGTGAGCTGTCCACGACGGACGCCGTGAAGCGGGCTGTGCGCGAGTGGCGCCCCGACTACCTGCGAGCCTGAGTACGCACACATGACCGTCACGATCACCGTCCGGCCCAACGGGCCCCTTCACGTCGACCTCCGCCAGGGCGACGTGACCATCACCGACCAGGCGGGGACACCGGTCGCGATGCCCCAGGGCAGGACGACCATCGCACTCTGCCGATGCGGCGGCTCCGCCAACAAGCCCTTCTGCGACGGCACGCACTCGAGGATCGAATGGAAAGAGTACTGAGTGCGCTGACCTGGCTGATGACGGTGCTCGTCGTCATCTTCGGCTTCCTGTACGTCTGCCTCGTGTGGGTCGTCACGGCGCCATTCGACAAGGGCCGCTATCACGCGGGCCGCGCCTTCCGGCAGCTCGCCGTCGCCGTCGTGACGATGAACCCCCTGTGGCACTTCGAGACGGAGGGCGAGCGCCCCGCAAACCCGCGCCTTCCATACATCGCCGTGTCGAACCATGAATCGTATGCGGACATCTTCCTCATCAGCCACTTCCCGTGGGAGATGAAGTGGCTGTCCAAGGACACGATCTTCAAGATTCCCGTCATGGGCTGGATGATGCGCATGGCGAACGACATCCCCATCAAGCGCGGCAAGCGTGAAAGCGTCGTCAGCGCGATGCAGGGCTGCCGCGACCGCCTCGCCAAGCGCTGCAGCGTCATGATCTTCCCCGAGGGTACGCGCTCCCCCACCGACGAGCTGCTGCCGTTCAAGGACGGCGCATTCAAGCTGGCCATCGAGGCCGGCGCGCCCATCCTCCCCATCGCGGTCGCCGGCACGAAGGACTGCATGGCGAAGCACAGCTTCGCGTTTCGTCGCGCGCGCGCCAAGGCGCGCGTGCTCGCGCCCATCCCGACCACAGGCATGACGAACGCCGACGTCCCCGCCCTGCGCGACCGCGCGCGCACCGTCATCGACGCTGCTCGGCGCGAGCTCCAGCACGAGCTCGCGGCCGAATTGCGCCGCGCGTGACTGCGGTGAATCCGCCGCGCAGCGAGGCGGAGCTCGAGGAGCTGCTGTCGCGCCCCACGCCATCGCTCGCGCCGCGCCTCGAGGAGGTGCCCGGCGACATCCTGATCCTCGGCGCCGGCGGAAAGATGGGACCGTCGCTCGCGCGCATGGCGAAGCGCGCGTTGCCCGGCCGTCGCATCATGGCCGTGTCCCGCTGGTCCGACGAACATGCCGCCGCGAGCCTTCGCGCATCCGGCGTGGAGACGCTGCACTGCGATCTCCTCGACCGCCGCGCGCTCGACGCATTGCCGCATGCGCCCAACGTGGTCTTCATGGCGGGGCAGAAGTTCGGCACCACCGGCAACCCCGCGGGCACCTGGGCAATGAACGCGGCCGTGCCCGCCTTCGTGGCCGATCGATTCGCCGGCGTGCGCACGGTGGTGTTCAGCACAGGCAACGTGTATCCGCTCACGCCGGTGGAGCGCGGCGGCTCGCGTGAGGACGACGCGCCCGATCCCATCGGTGAGTACGCATACTCATGCCTCGCACGCGAACGCATCTTCACCGCTGCCTCGGCGCGGCATGGCACGCCCGTCTCCATCGTGCGGCTCAACTACGCGCACGACCTCCGCTA
>JBDSTA010000112.1:0-10680 GCA_039928475.1 Gemmatimonadaceae bacterium
ATGCTGTCGTCCGGCACTTTTTCACTTGTCAGCGGTCAGGAGCTCGTCTCGACCAGGTTCATGCCGCGCTTCTTCAGCTCGGCGATGTACGCCTGCGCGGGCATCGCCTCGTCGGGCGTCCACACGCCCGGCGGGCCGGCTTCCTTCCGCGCCTGCATCTGGCCCGTGATGGAGAGCGAGTAGCCCGTCGTGCGCATCATCGCGCTGATGCCCGTCGCTTCGTCGTACTTGTCGATGAGGTCGAACTGGCGCGTCGCCGGCTTGCCGTCTTTCTTGCCGCTCACGGTCACGCGCAGCGCAAGCAGGTCCTTCCCCTTCGGCTTCGTGAGCTTCGGGCCCACGACGCTGACGAACACGTCGCGCGGGACGACCTTCGTCCCCTTCACGTCCACCGGCTCGAGGTCGAGCAGGCCGATCTCGCGAATGGCCTCCATCATCTCGGCGTGGCCGGGATAGCGGAGCGTCTTGTATTCCATCGTGGGGATCTGGCCTTCATAGCGGAACGCCATCGTGGACAGGCCGCCCGCCGTATGGAATGCCTCGAGCGTGCCCGTGGGCGCCGGAAAGTCGATGGGCTCGCGCTCGGACAGCGCGACGACCTGCTCACGCTTCCCATTCCGCACGACCCACGAGAGGGTCGTGTAGTAGTCGAGCACACCCTCGAGCGAGTACACGATCTGGTAGTTGAGCGGCGGCTCCGGATTCTGCGGGAGGCCGCCAACGTAGATGCGCACGGAATCCGTCGAGTCGAGCTGCCTGATGCCGTATTCGGCGAGGATGTTCACCATGCCCGGCGCGACACCGCAGTCGGGAATCACGGTGACGCCCTTCGCCACGGCGCGCTCCTGGAGTTCCTTCTGCTGGAAGACGATCTCGGTGTTGCCACCGAGGTCGCAGAAGTGCACGCCCGCCTCGACCGCGCACTCGGCGAGCGCGAAGTTGAAGTAGTACGGGATGGCGCTCATCACCGCATCGCACTCGCGCATGAGCGCGAGGACAGCCTCGCGGTCGCGGACGTCGAGCGTCGTCGGGATGAGCCGCTCGCCCGAGAGCGGCTTCAGGAAGGCGGGAAGGTGGTCGAAGTGCAGGTCGGCAAGGCGGACCTGGGTGACTTCGGGATTCTGCAGCAGGTCATAGGCGCACGCCGAGCCTTGCAGCCCCGCGCCGAGAACGAGCATTCTCATCAGTAGGCTTCTCCGTGACGGTCGTACCGCGTACAGCCTCGAAATCTAACCGCAGGGCCGCGACGGGGGACACCCCGGGAATGCGCGCACGATCCTCGCTCCTGAGGGGTTCATGGCCATGACCCACCCCGAATCCGGCACCGGCGCGGACTGGCGCGCACACCTGCTGGAGGACGACGCGTCCATCGCGCGCCTCCTTCGCGACACGCACCGCATCGCGGTGCTCGGCATCAAGACCGCCGAGACCGGCCAGCCGGCCTACTACGTGGCGGAGTACGCGCAGCGCGCCGGCTACGAGATCATCCCGGTGCCTGTCTACTTCCCGGATGTCACGGAGATCCTCGGCGCACCGGTCGTGCGTACCGTGGCCGCGATACCGGGCCCCGTGGACATGGTGAACGTCTTCCGGCGGCCGAAGGACATCGACGCGCACGTGGACGACATCCTCGCGAAGAAGCCGAAGTCGGTGTGGTTCCAGCTCGGCATCCGCAACGACGCGGCGGCGGAGAAGTTCGCGCGCGCCGGCATCGACGTGGTGCAGGACAAGTGCTTGCTGGTGGAGTTACAAGCTCGCTGAGCCGCTCGCGATATTCGCGGATCCTCGTGACCTACCGGGTCACGAGCAACCCGTTGAGCAGGTCCAGCTGCCACCAGTCGGCATCCAGCTCCCGTAGCGCCTGCGCGAGTCGCACTGCGCGCATCTCGCCCACGAGCACCCACACGCCGCGCGAAGTGCGGAGCACGGGATAGCGGCGGCCCGTTGCCGAGAGCGCCGAGCGTGGATTGGCATGCAGGGTCGCCGTGCGGTCGCGGACGTCCACGGACGGGATGAGTCCCTCGAACACCTCGACGCCGATCGGGCTCCCGCGGGCGGACAGGCTGTCGAGCCCCACCTGCCGGTCCACGACGTCGTGCCACACGTTCTCGGACACGGCGCCGACATCCTTCGATACGCGCGGCGCGTCGCCCGCGCGTGGGAACGCGATGCGAAAGAGCACCGTCGAGTCGGACGATGGCCGGATGGCGACGGTCGAGTCGGCCTTGAGGTCGCGCGCGGCCGTGCGCCACTCGAGGATCACCCGCAGCGGCGCGGTGAGGTCGCGCGCGAGCTGTGGGTTGAGCCCGAACTGCCGCGCCTCCTCGATGAGGACGATGCCGGGGCGGATCGCGCCCTTCATCGCGAGGAACTTGCCGAGTGCCGCGCGGGCCGCGGGATCGCGCGGCGCGCGCTCGCTCTGGAGGTAGAACATGGACTCGGCCTCGGTCCACCGCGCTTCCTGGAGCAGCACGTCGGCGCGCGTCCTGGGGAGTACGGCCTGCGCGTGCGCGACCTGCGCGACGAGCAGGCACATCGTGAGGACAGCGAGGCGCTGAGTCCTCGACTTCGCTCGTAATGACAAGGGTGACATCTAGAGCTTCGCGATGCGCGCGAGGAGGCGCTCGTCGGGATCGAACGCGATCGAGCGTGGCTTGGCCGCAAAGGTGCCGGGCAGCGCCACGTTCGCGCGACGATCCGCCGGCACGTGCACCGTCACACGCGACGTCGCGCCGCTCGCATCGGTGATGACGAGCGGCACATCCAGCTCGTACGCGCCGTTCGGCGCGTCCTGGAGCACGAGCAGCGACACCGCCCCCGACGACGGATCGTGCGCCCACCCGATCGCCGGCTCGGCGACGCCAGGCCGGCGCAGCCACTGGTCGAAGAACTGCGCGAACGACTTGCCCGATGCGCGCTCGAGCTCCGCGCGCAGGTCGTCGCTCAGCGCATTGCCGTGGCGGTACTTCGCGTAGTACGACTTGAGCGCGCCGAAGAACACGCTGTCGCCGAGTTGCTGGTGCAGCATGTAGAGGACGTAGCCGCCCTTCTGGTAGCTGTTTGCGTTGAGCAGCGCGAGGTACTGCTTCTGCGCCGTGTCGATGACGGGCCGCGTCGCCACCGTGCGGTCGCTCATCACCTGCTTGCGGATCTGCGCCATCTCGGCACGGAACGCCACGTCGCCGCGCACGTGCTTGGTCCAGAGCGCGGCGAAGTACGTCGCGAAGCCTTCGCTCAACCAGAGGTGGCTCCACTCGCGCTCCGTGACGGCGTCGCCGAACCACTGGTGCGCGGTCTCGTGCGCGATGAGGCCATCGCTCACCTTCTCCGGCGCGAAGAGCTTGCCGTCGTAGAAGATCGCGCTCGCGTTCTCCATGCCGCCGAAGCGCGTGGAGCTCTCGAGGTGCGACAGCTTCTCGTACGGGAAGGGTCCCACGAGTCCCTCGAACAGCGAGACGATCGGCCCCGCTGCGCTGAAGACGCCGGGCAGCCACTTCCTGTTCTCGGGCATCACGTACACCTGCTGGCGCACGCACTGACCCTGGTCGCCGTAGTGGCAGTCGGGCTCGCGGATGTCGTACTTCTCGAGCGGCCCCGCGGCGATGACCATGAGGTACGTCGCGATGGGACGGTTCTCGCGCCAGCGCGTCTCGCGCATGCGCTGCCCGCGCACGGTGAGCGCGCGTGTACCCGCAGGCTCGCCGTTCGCGACGACGGTGCGCCCCTCGGGCGCCGTGACCTTCCACGACACCGTCGCCTTGTCGCTCGGGTGATCGACGGTCGGGATCCACTGGCGCGTGCGGTCGGGCCAGTTGTCGCCGAACCAGGTCCAGCGGCCCTTCGCGTCCTTCCGCACGACGAGGCCGTCGTTCACCACGCCGTCGTAGGTGACGCGCACCTTCACCGTGTCCCCTCCGGCGAGCGGAATGCCGATCGCATTGCTCCGGCGCGTCGGCGTCACCTCGGCGCCGTTGACCTCGACGCGGCGCACCGTGAGCAGGTCGATGAGGTCGAGGTCGAGCCGCGCCACGCCGGCGTTGCGGCGCAACGTGATGGTGACGTCGCCCGCGAGGAAGTTGCCGGTGTCGGGCAGCACGAGCGCGACGTCGTAGTCCAGGACGTCGATGCCGGGGCGATACGTGTGCGACGCGGAGACCTGCGCGTGCGCCGCGGCGGAGAGCGCCGTGGCGAGCAGGAGCTGCGTCGTCGCACTCGCTATGCGTGACTTCGCCCTCGTCATCGGATCACGCGGTAGATCGCGTTCGACTCGTCGTCGGAAACGAGCACGCTTCCATCCGCTGCCACCACGACGTCCACGGGACGGCCCCAGCGGCTTCCGCCGGCGCCCTGCCACCCCGTGATGAAATCCTCGACCGATACCGGCTTGCCATTCGACACACGGACTCTCACCACTTTCGCCCCCGTCGGAGTGTCGCGGTTCCACGAGCCGTGGAACGCGACGAGAAGGTCACTGCGGTAGTCGGCTGGAAACATATTCGCGCGCGCGAGGAAGCTGATCCCCAGCGGTGCAGAATGCGCCTGGAGGGATAGTGCGGGCGCGACCGTGGTCGCACAGCGCGCTGCGTCACCATACTCGGGGTTCGGCACGCGGTCGCCGTAGCAGTACGGCCACCCGTAATCCGCGCCGTCCGTGAGGATGTTGATCTCTTCAGGCGGCAGGTTCTCGTGATCGGGCGGAAGGTTGTCGCGCTCATTCTGCGACACCCACAGCGCGCCGGTTGTGGGGTGCACTGCGAGTCCCACGGCGTTGCGCAGGCCCGACGCATACACGCGCCTGCCGGACCCGTCCTCATTGAAGCGCAGCACCGCCGCGCGCTCCGCGTCCTGCTCGACGCACAGGTTGCACGACGAGCCCACCGACACGTACATCGCGCTGTCGGCGCCGAAGACGATGGTGCGCGTCCAGTGTCCCCCGCCGCTGGCGTAGTGGTTCACGTAGACCGGCGCGCCGGACTTGTTGCCGTTCGCGTCGAGGGCGATGCGCACGACACCGTCCGTGTTGGCGACGTACAGGAATCCCTTGTGGAAGGCGAGGCCATGCGGCTGGTTGAGCGCGCTCGCGGCGACGACGACGCTGTCCGGCCTGCCGTCGTGATTCGCGTCGGGCATGCGCACCACCAGGCCGCGCCCGGGCTGCGTCGCATACAGCTCGCCCGAGGGCGACACCGCCATGAAGCGAACGCCCGAAAGGCCGCTCACATAGGTGGTGACAGTGAAGCCCGCTGGTGCGTGAAGCCGCGCCTCCACCGCCGACGCGCCCGCGGAATCCACGGGACGCGACGTGCCGTCCGACACGGGCGAGCTACAACTCGATGAGACCAGGAGCAGGGAGAGAAACCGTCGCATCATTCACCTCCACGTCCCAATCTACCTGCTAGCGGCCGAACAACCGGCCCAGCCCGCTCCGCTCTCCGGTCTTCTGGCCCGACGCCGCCGCGAGATCCTTCGCGAACTCCGGCGCCGTGTTGTACCGATCGTCTGGCGAACGCTGCATCGCCTTCGTGAGCACGCGCTCCACCGCTTCCGGAAACTCGAGGTCCGTGCGCGCCTGCCGCAGCGGCACCGGCTCGTTCCGCAGCCGGGCGATCATCATCTCCTGCTGCGTGCGTCCCGTGAACGGCAGCTTGCCCGTGAGCATCTCGTACGTCATGAGGCCGAGCGAGTACACGTCCGTGCGCGGGTCGAGCGGCTTGCCGCGCAGCTGCTCGGGACTCATGAACTCCGGCGTGCCGAGGATGATGCCGGTGGCCGTGAGCTTCTGCAGCTCCGCGTCGGCGCGACGCTCCTTCGCGAGCCCGAAGTCCATCACCACCGCACGCTCGCTGCCGTCCTCGCTCTTGCAGATCATGATGTTCTCGGGCTTGAGGTCCCGATGCACGATCTTGAGCTCGTGCGCGACGTGCAGGCCCGACGCGATCTCGAGGACGAACTTCGAGACCTCATCGAGGGGCAGCGTACCCTTGCGGTTGTTGCGGTCGGAAAGGATCTCGCCCTCGACGAACGGCATCACCACGTACACGAGCCCGTCCTGCGTCTCGCCCATGCGGATGATGTGGCACACGTTCGGATGGGCGAGGCGCATGCCGAGGCTCGCCTCGCGCTTGAGGCGCTGCATCGCGTTCTGGTCGCTCGACAGCGCGGCCGAGAGGACCTTGATGGCGTAGCGGTCGCTCGTCGCGGTGTCGTTCGCGAGGTAGACGAAGGACATGCCGCCCTCGCCCACCTTCCGCACGATGCGGTAGCGGCCATCGAGCACCTGGTCCACCAGGTTCATCGGCGACACCGCCTTCGGCGGCTCGGCGCGGCCCATCGCGGTGCCTCGCGCGGGCGTGCCCATCCCGATGCCCGAGGTCGCGGCGCCGACCGATCCCGGCAGCGGGATCAGCTTCGAGCCGTCCTTCGTGCAGAACTTCGCTTCGTCGGCGTACTGGGTGCCGCAGGCCGGACAGCGATTCATGGCGTCATGTCGGAGAGAAGTGGTCCGAGTCCGTCCCACTCGATGTTGCCGCCGCTCAACACGGCTACCGTCTTGCCCACGGGCTTCACGATCCCCTGCATCAACGCGGCGATGGTGATCGCACCGCTCGGCTCCGCGACCAGCTTCATGCGATCGAGCAGCATGCGCATCGCGTCGCGCAGGGCACTGTCGTCCACCTGCACCACATCGTCAACGTACTTCGCGTGATGGGCGAAAGTGATACCACCCACCTCTACCGCAAGCAAGCCGTCGGCCAGCCCGTGCGATGAAGGAATTCTCACTGGCTTCCCCGCCTCGCGCGCCTTCGAGAGCTTCGGCGCGTTCGCCGGCTCCACGCCCACCACCCTCGCGTTGGGCGCTCGCAGCTTGATCGCGGTTGCGACCCCCGCGCTCAGTCCGCCGCCGCCCACCGGCACGAGCACCGTCCCCACATCGGGCATGTCCTCGGCGATCTCGAGCCCCGACGTCCCCTGCCCCGCGATGATCCACGGATGGTCGTAGGGCGGCACCATCGTGAGTCCCTCGGCATTCATCATCTCGACCGCGCGTTCGTAGCGGTCCTGCGTCGTGGTGCCGGCGAGCTCGACGCGTGCGCCGAGGCGCTTGGCGCCGTCACTCTTCGCGGGGGTGACCGTCGTCGGCATGACGACCGTGGCCTTGCAGCCGAAGAGCTTCGCCGCGAAGGCCACCGCCTGCGCGTGGTTGCCCGACGACGGCGCGACGACGCCGCGCGCACGCTCCTCCGGCGAAAGCTGCGCGAGGAAGTTGTACGCGCCGCGAAACTTGAATGCGCCGCCACGCTGGAGCATCTCCGGCTTGATCCACACGGGCACACCGGTCTGGTCGGTGAGCAGGTCCACTGGCAGCAGCGGCGTGCGCACGGCGACGCCCTTGATGCGAGCGGCGGCGGCCGTGAGGTCGTTGAGCGTGATGAGTTCCGTCACTGGGGCATGGTTCAGGCGAAGACCCGGTTGCGGCCCGCGCTCTTTGCCTTGTAGAGCGAGCGATCCGCTTCCTGGAGCAGCATTTCCGGCGAGATGGGATCGGTGCCGCGCGCGAGCGCGACGCCGACCGAGATGGTGTTGCGAATGGGGGCGTTCACGCCTTCTGCCGCGAAGTCGTAGTCGTCCACCTTGCGGCGCAGGCGCTCCGCGAAGGTGAGCGCGCCCTGCCATCCGGTGTCCGGCAGCACGATCACGAACTCGTCGCCGCCGAGGCGCGCCACCGCATCCGTATCACGCGCGGTGGCCTTCATGATTCCCGCGAGCTCCTGGAGCACGATGTCACCGACTGGGTGGCCGCGCGTGTCGTTGATCTGCTTGAAGTGATCGAGGTCGATGGCGAGCACCGCGACGGTGGAGCTGCGCCGCTTCGCCTGGCGCCACTCTGCGCGGAGGCGCGTCTCGAGCGCGCGCCGGTTGAGGCACGCCGTGAGCGGATCCGTCCCGATCTGCTCGGCGAGTCGCGAGCGCATCGCCTCGAAGCTGCGGCCGAGGAGCGTGAGGTCGTCCGGCCGCTTGTCCGCACCGAGCGCGAAGGACGGCGTGAGGTCGCCTTCCTCGACGAGCTTGCAGAAGAGGCGCAGCCGGTTCATGCGCACGCGGAAGCTGCCGTACGCCGTGATGAACACCGCGCACACGAGGCAGAATACGCCGAGGCTGTAGAGGACGTGCGCGAGCGACTGGTCGGGCATGACGCCCGATGACGGCACGACGCGCGTGGTGACGATGTAGGCGACGCACGTGAGGAACGCGGCGTACGTGCCGAGCCAGCGGCCGAAGTAGAACACGGCGAGCTGCACGACGAGCGTGGACGCCATGAGGATGCGGCCCATCTCGGCGGGGGTGCCGCTGAGATAGATGATCGCGGTGAGCGCGGCGACGTCGGCGGTGACGAGCAGCGCCGGCAGCCGGCGCTCGTGCACCATCTCGGCGCGCTGGATGAACTCGGCGGTGAGCCCCACGGTGAGCACGTACGCCAGGGCGACGAGTCCCACGGGGATCATCATCGGC
Organism: Gemmatimonadaceae bacterium; assembly: GCA_039928475.1. Taxonomy (GTDB): domain Bacteria; phylum Gemmatimonadota; class Gemmatimonadetes; order Gemmatimonadales; family Gemmatimonadaceae; genus AG11. The sequence goes on from JBDSTA010000112.1 coordinate 8,512, forward strand.
CCGCGGGAGCCTTCGCCAAGCACGAGGGCGAGGGCGGAGAAGGCGAACAGTGCCGAATACCGGATCCAGCGCTGCCACAGCAGGGCCTCCCGCACGAGCACTTCGCGGTCGTGGCGAAGTGCCTCCACCAGCTCCGGCGTGGACGATGGAAGCTCCAGCGTCGTGCCGATCAGTGTAGTCGTGAGGAGGGAGGCGTCGTCCTGTTCGGCGGGCCAGGTCACAAGGTCGGTTCAGCGGGGGAAACGAGGTTCGCTAAGGTAGCGCCACGAAGGGGGCTCGGCCAGAACGATCGGGGGAAAATGAGGGTACTTCGGGCGAGTTTGACATGACAAGAGAGCCAGCCCTGAGTGGGCCGGCTCTCTCGATGGTGCTGTGAGGCGAAGGACCTGCGCTATGCTTCGCCGCCCTCGTCTGCTCCCTCGTCGCCATCGCCCTCGGCGCCGACTTCCGCGCCCTCCTCGCCCTCTTCCTCGGGGACGACGCGTGCGACCGCCATCACGAGGTCCTTCTCGTCGAGGTTGACGAGCTTGACGCCCTGCGTGTTGCGGCCCGCCACGCGGATGCCCTTCACCGGCATGCGGATGAGGATGCCCTGCTTGGTCATGAGCATCAGCTCGTCCTCGGGGAGGACTTCCATGATGGACACCGCATCGCCGGTCTTCTCGGTGCGGTGGATGGTGATGATGCCCTTGCCGCCGCGCTTCTGCACGCGGTAGTCGTCGATGGGCGAGCACTTGCCGATGCCCTTCTCGGCGACGACGAGCAGCGTGGCCTCGCGCTTGATGACGACCATGCCGATGACTTCATCGCGGGGTCCGAGCTCGATGCCCTTCACGCCGGTGGTGTCGCGGCCCATCTCGCGCACGTCCTGCTCGTGGAAGCGGATGGAGAGGCCGTGGCGCGTGGCGAGCACGATGTCGTTCGTGCCGCTGGTGATCTGCACGTCCATCAGCTCGTCGCCCTCCTCGATCTTGATGGCCTTGATGCCATTCGATCGCGGATTGGAGTAGGCCGACAGCGCCGTCTTCTTGACCGTGCCCTTCTTGGTGGAGAAGAGGAGGAACTGGTCCTCGCTGAACTCGCTCACCGGCACGATGGACTGGACCTTGGTGTCCGGCGTGACGTTGATGAGGTTGACCACCGGCTTGCCCTTGGCGGCGCGTCCGGCCTGCGGGATCTCGTGGACCTTGAGCCAGAAGCAGCGCCCGTCGTCGATGAAGACGAGGAGGTACTTGTGGGTGCTGGCGATGAAGAGGTGCTCGACGAAGTCCTCGTCCTTCATCGTCTGGCCGCTGAGGCCACGCCCGCCGCGCCGCTGCTTCTTGTACGTGGAGACGGACGTGCGCTTGATGTAGCCCGAGTGCGAGATGGTGACGACCATCTCCTCGTCGGCGATGAGGTCCTCGATGGTGAACTCGCCCTCGTCGCTCGTGATCTCGGTGCGGCGCTCGTCGCCGTACTTGGCGGCGATGGCCACGAGCTCACCCTTGAGCATCGCCATGCGCTTCTCCTTCGAGCCGAGGAGCGTGCGCAGCTCGGCGATGAAGCCCTGCACTTCCTTGAGCTCTTCCTCGAGCTTCTCGATCTCGAGGCCGGTGAGCTTGGCGAGGCGCATGTTGAGGATCGCCTCCGACTGCCGCTCGGAGAGCTTGAAGCGCGCCTGAAGCTGCTCGCTCGCGGTGGCCGTGTCGGGCGCCCCGCGGATGATCTTGATGACCGCGTCGATGTTGTCGACGGCGATCTTGAGGCCTTCGAGGATGTGCTCGCGCTCGAGCGCCTTGTCGAGCTCGAACTGCGCGCGGCGCACGATGACCTCGTGGCGGTGCGCGATGTAGTGCTCCAGCACTTCCTTCATGCCCATGATCTTCGGCACGAGGCGGCGCGTGGTGGGGTCGGGCACGAGCGCGAGCATGATGACGCCGAACGTCGCCTGCATCTGCGTGTGCTTGTACAGCTGGTTGAGCACCACGCGCGGGATGGCGTCGCGCTTCAGCTCGATGACGATGCGCAGGCCCTCGCGATCGCTCTCGTTGCGGATGTCGCTGATGCCGTCGAGCTTCTTGTCGCGCACCAGGTCCACGATGTTGCGGATGAGCGTGGCGCTGTTGACCTGGTAGGGCAGCTCGTTGATCACGATCTGTGACTTGTTCGAGGATTCCTTCTCCTCGA
>JBDSTA010000113.1:0-27478 GCA_039928475.1 Gemmatimonadaceae bacterium
CCTGCGTTTGTCGAGGCCGCGGTTGGCTATCCCGGGTGTGCGACGGGCCCCCGCCGAAATGGCGAGAGCCCGTCAGACCCCGGGGGGGGGAGTCGGTGGTTAGACGGCGCCGCGGCGGAAGATCATCACGGGCAGCGTCATCGTCATGATGCGGAGGTCGTGCGCGAGGCTCTGCTTCTTCATGTACTCCAGGTCGAAGGCGACCTTCCGGCGGACGTCGTCCACGCAGGAGTCGTAGGCCTGATTGATCTGTGCCCATCCCGTGATGCCGGGCTTCACGCGCTGGCGCATGGCATACTCGGGGATGTTGCGGCGCAGGTCGGCGAAGATCGTGGGGCGCTCGGGGCGCGGGCCCACGATGTTCATGTCGCCGCGGATCACGTTGAAGAGCTGCGGGAGCTCGTCCAGGCGCGTCTTGCGGAGCATGCCGCCGATGATCGTGACGCGCGGATCTGCCTTGCGCGCCCACACGGCCCGGCCATCAGCCTCGGCGTCCACCTGCATCGTGCGGAACTTGAACATGATGAAGGGCTTCCCACCGTGATCGTAGCCGCGGCGATCGTACGCCGACTTCTCACGGTACCGGCGATCGACGCCGACGCGAACCTGCGAATAGAAGATCGGACCGCGGGACGTGAGCTTCACGGCCGCGGCGATGAGCAGGAACACCGGCGCCAGGATGACGGCCGCCAGTACGGCGATGACCACGTTCGCAGCGCGGCTCAGCCGCTCCGAACGGTCCGCCGGCAGCACATCGACGAACACCGGCGTGGGGGGGACCTCGAGCTCCACGAGGGAGATCGCGGGGAGCTCACGGCTGATTTCGAGGATGCCGGACGACGTCGGCACCATCACACGCTCCGGACGCGTGACGCGCCGGCGCTGCGAGGTGGGAAGATCAAGTACTGCCGAGACCGCTACCTGCATTCTAGTACTCCTCCATCAGGAACCCGTGGCCATACTGCCGCTGGTGCTCGATGCCGTTGTTGGCTGGCGACGCACTCCATTGCAGTCCGCGTGCTCAAACGGCACAGTTCGGGTATCCGGTATAAGTCGTTATAAATCAACAGGTTAAAACAACGCAACGCTTGCGTACCATTTGCGGGCTGGAGATTGTTGTTGCGTCCCCACAACAGATTTTCGAGGTGTCGCAACACACTCCAGCCCCGTGCCGCGCGTAACATGAAAAACGCGGCGGATCTCACGATCCGCCGCGTCTCTCATAGTACTGGGTTTACCACCAGCGTGAACCCCGCTTACGACGTGATCTGTGCCACCCGCTGGCCAGGCTCCAGATCCTCCGTCCCGTAACCGGGCACATATCCATAGTACTCGTACTCGCCCCCGGCCGGCGCCGCATTCAGCACCGAACCGATCAGGTTGATCGGCAGCCGGTCCACCAGCAGGAGCTTCTGCGCCGCCATCCGGCGCTCGGTCTGCCCGATCCGCAGCACCACCAGCAAGCTCCCCGTCGCCGCGGCGATCGCGTACCCGTCGATGCCCGCCGCGAGCGGCGGCGTGTCGAAGATGAGCACGTCGTACTGCGCCTTGAAGTCCGCCACCAGCCGCGTCATCGCCGGCGACGTCAGGAGCTCCGGGCTCCGGCGCCGCAGCGTGCCGGTCGGCACCAGGAACAGGTTGTCGTGACCCGTGGAGTGCACGATGGCGCGCTGGTCCACGTCGCCCACCAGGAAATCGGTGAGTCCCGCCGTCCGCGTGAGCCCGAACATCTCGTGCAGTGCGCCGCGGCGCGTGTCCCCGTCCACCAGCAGCGTGCGGAAGCCCGCATCCGCGAACGACATGGCCAGGTTCGACGAGATGAACGACTTGCCGTCGCCCGGCGACGGGCTGGACACCGCCAGCGACACCTTCGGGCCGTCCATCGAGTTCTTCACGTTCATGCGCAGCGTGCGGAACGACTCGACGAGCTGCGAGATCTGCTCCGGCGTCTGGTGCGCGCCCAGCTTCGGCAGCTCGGGCACGGTCCCGCTGATGGTGAGGCCGAGGTCCGTGGCCTGCTCGGGATAGCGCAGGCGCTTGTCCATGCTGTCGAGCAGGAGCGCGAGGCCCAGGGCGAGCGCGAGCCCACCCAGGATCGTCATCGCCAGCACGCGTGGCTTCGTGTTCTTGCTCGGGGTCGCCGGCACCGTCGCGGCGTCCAGCACGTTCACGTCCGGCGTCGCACTCGCCTCGGCAAGCCGTGCCTGCGCGAAGTTGGCCTTGAGCGTCTGGTAGAGACCCTCGGCCACCGTCACGTTGCGACGAAGGCGCATCTCCTCGATGGTGCGCGCGGGGATGCTCTGGAGGTCCTGCGTTGCGCTCGAGATGCGGCGGTCGAACTGCGACTCGCGATCCTTGAGCTGCGTGATGAGCGACTGGGCCTGCGCGGGAATCGTCTTCGTGCGGAGGATGTTCACGGCGTCCGCCAGCTGCTTCACGGCCGGGTAGTTGTCCGTGTACACCTGGCGCGCCGCCGCGAGGTCGGCCTGCTGCTGGTCGAGCTTCGTGAAGGAGCCGCGCAGCTCGAGCCCGCCAGGACCCATCGCGACGCTCGGCACGAACAGCATGGACTGCAGCGGCAACGTGCCCGCGGTGGCCTCGGCGAGTGTCTTCTCCAGCTGCTCGCGGTCGTGCTTGATGTTGTCGTACTCGATCTTCTGGTCGAAGAACTGCTTCATCGCCGCGGGACGAGTGTCCACGAGCCCAATGGCCGGCGTTGCACCTTCGGTGGGCAGGGCGATCGTGTTGAACTTGAACGTCTCGAGCGCCGTCTCCGCGTCCTTGAGCGAGCCCTCGGCGTACTGGAGCTGGTCCTCGAGGATGCGGCGGAATTCGCTGACATTCTTCTTCTTCAACTCACCGGCGACCGTGAGGTACTCGCTCGTGAGGGAGTTGAGCGTGAGGGCCGCGAGCTCGCGATCGGTATCGGTGAGCGTGAGGTTGAGGAAGTTGCTCTTCGCGAGGAGCGTTGCCGTGAGGCGCATGTTGAGGTCCTGCGACACTTCGCGCGGCGGGCGCACGTTGAACTTGATGTCGCGGCCTGCATTCTTCTTGAGGAGGCGCGCGTCGGGCTGCCAGAGCAGGCCCATGGCCCGACCGATGGAGTCGCCCACCGCGCCACTGTCCGCGATGATCTCCGACTCGACGCCCAGGTTCCAGCGCGTGCCAGCCTTGTTCACCGTGAGCGTGTAGTCGCCGGAGATGAGCTTGTCGGCGATGCTGAAGTTGGCGAAGACCGGAGCGTCGGCGGACTTCGCGGGCTTCACGTACAGCGCGAGCTTCCGGACCACGGCATCCGCGATGCGGAAGCTGCGCAGGAGGTCGACCCACGCCGTGGGGTTGAGCAGCTCGCGCGAGCGAATGGGGCCGCCGGCTTCCTGCGGCGTCTGCGACGCGATCCAGAGCGTCGCGCGCACTTCGTACTCCGGCTTCACGAAGCGGGACGCGGCCACACCACCGGCCACCGACAGCGCGACGATGGACATGACCAGCCACTTGTACCGCCTGATGGCTGCGAGCGGACGCTCGAGCGCCGATTTCTCCGGCGTGATCGTCGGCGCATTTCCCCAGCCCGCATCCATTGCCGGCGACGGCATCTTGGATGAGTCGGGAACCAGTTGCATGGACGTCACTTCATCAGGCATGTCTAACGACCCTTAGGGGAGGAATTTCAGGGCGCCGCGAGCGGCGCTTGCGTGTCGGCTGCCGCGCGCTAGCGGAAGACGCGGGAGGCAGCGAACAACAGGCTGAGAATGGGGAACGCGATCGTCGAGACGCTTCGCCAGTCGATCGAGCCCTTCGTATCGTCCAGGTACAGTTCATCGCCGGCGCGCAGGTGCAGGCGGTCCAGCGACATGCCGTCATTGAGCGCGGTCCGCGCGTCCTGCGCATTCCAGATGATCTCCGCGCCACGACGGATGACGAGGTTGTCCATGTTGGCATTCGGCCCGGGGCCGCCCGCCTTCATGACCAGATCGCTCAGCAGCACGTCGGCAGACGTGTAATAGTAGTTCGGATTGCGCACCTGGCCGAGTACGCCGATGCGGAACAGCGGCGTCGCACGCACGGCAGAGTCCTTCACGTATCTCGCCAGGTGGCTGGAGAGCTTGTCATTCAGCTCCGAGCGCAGCACACCAGTCAGGGGCAGGTCCGCGAGCTGCGGCAACGGCAGCATCCGGCCGGCCCGCACGGTGATGGTATCGTTCGTCCACCCCATCAGCTGCGTGGCGCCGAGAAGCTTGACCACGATGCGGTCGCCATCCTGGAAGTCGCCCTTGTCGAGACGCGACCGAAGCAGGAACGCCTCGGACTTCCGGTTCGCCGACTCCGCCTTCGCCAGCTCGGACTCGAGGGTGGCGCGCGTCTCCAGCTCGGACGAATAGGTCGCGCTGCCCGCCTGCGCGGACGCTGTCCGGGGGACGAAGAGAAAAACGAGGAGGGCTGCGCCAGCGAGGCGCGCCCATCGGTTCGGCGTCTGCATGGTTCTACTCGGCTCGAGCTCGCCGGATGGCAGCGGGATTGCCAAAGGAGAGGGTGGACGTGGAACGCTTCAAGGAAAGCAGCCTGCGTGCTACTATAACAGACGCATGTATCACGCGCGCTAACACCGAATGATATCAGCAGTTACGCCCTGACGTGGCCGCATCGCGCCGAGGTCGTCGCGCCACATCGAGGCGACGACGCCACAGGTATTGATGCGCGCACGCAACAACTATCCATCGTGGCACGGGGTAACCTGCCCTGTGCGCAACCTAAAAACCCTTGCAGCAACCGCTTGCGCCGCGAGTCCATCACGTGGCGTGACCCCAGGACCGGCTCGGCGTCTGGAGTGTAGCAGCAGATTGACGAGTCGTCAGTGGCAAAGGGCACATAGCGCCCTCATCCTCGACCAACAGGGCTGGCGAAGCCATCGAGCGCGCCAGCCCCTTCCTCTTAGTCATCGCGTGAAGTCCGTCATGGCCCGTGTCTGGTCTGCTACTACCATAAAAGCCGCCGGCCGTTCCGCGCAGCTTGCCGTCCTCGTCGTCGCTGCCGTCGCCGGCGCGAGCTGCGGCTCCAGTACGACGCCCACGCCGCCCCCGCCGGCGACCACGGTCACGAGCATCGCGATCACCAACGGCAACATATCGCTGGATCGCGGCTACCACTTCCAGCTGAATGCCACCGCGCGCGACGCCAATGGCGCCATCATCGTCGTGCCCGTCACCTGGCGGAGCCTCGACGACAAGATCGTCACGGTGGACCAGGCTGGCCGCATCTTCGCCGCCGACACCGGCATCACCAGCATCTTCGCCTCCACGCTCGGCGTGAACGGGACGCTGAACTCGCCGCCCGTCGGCATCCGTGTCACGTGGGCCGGACCCGCCAAGATCGAGACGACGCTCTTCACGACGCCCGCCGCGATCACCCCCGGCGCCACCGCGGACTCGCTCCGCGCGCTCGTCACCGACCTCAAGGGCAACCCGGTCGGCAACGCACGCGTGGCATTCGCCGTCACGGGCGGCGGCGGCAGCATCTCCCCCGCCATCGCGGTCACGCGCGCCAACGGCATCGCCTCGGCCGAGTGGAAGCTGGGGCCCGCCATTGGGGTCAACACGGCAACTGCGACGGTGCTCGGCGAGAACGACGTGCCCTTCGCATTCGTGACGCCGAGCGTCACGACCTTCAGTATCCGCACCTTCCAGGCGATTGCGATCGCGAATGGCGACGCGCAGACGGGGCTCATCCTCGCCGCGCTCCCGGTGAACCCGGTCGTCCTCGTGGTGGACTCGCTCAACAAGCCCCGCCCCGGCGTGCCGGTCACCTTCTCCGTGTCGAACGGCGGCGTCATCACCACGTCCGTCGTATCCACGGGGGCGGATGGCAAGGCGTCGCCCGGCTCGTGGACGCTCGGCGAAGTGCCCGGCCAGCAGACCCTCACCGCGAAAGTGGGCCTCGCGACCGTGACATTCAAGGCGACGGCGACCGGCACGCCCGTGCACTACACGCCCGCGAAGGTAATTGCCGGCGGATTCGCCACGTGCGCCATCGAGACGGACGGGTCCGTGTCGTGCTTCGGCGAGCAGCCGAAGGTCGGCGACAGCACCACCGTGAACAAGTCGGTGCCGACGCCCACGAAGACGACGGCGAAGTTCACCTCGGTCGCCGCGAGCATGACGAGCCCGAGCCACTTCTGTGCGATCGCCACGGACCAGTCCATGTACTGCTGGGGCGTGAACTCCATTACGGACACGCTTCCCGCGCCCACGCGCTTCACCGATCTCGCGCCGAAGCAGGTGCCCTCGGGCATCTCGTGGACGCAGGCCGCACCGGGCGGCGCACACAACTGCGGTCTCGGCACCGACCAGAAGGTCTACTGCTGGGGTGACAACTCCACCGGGCAGCTAGGTGACCAGGGGTTCAAGACGCACTACGCACCCGCGCCCGTGAGCGGCGGCTTCCGCTTCGCGGCGGTGACCAGCGGCGTGGGGCACAGCTGCGCGCTGAGCACCGATGGAGGCGCCTTCTGCTGGGGCCTCAACCAGAACGGCCAACTCGGCGATGGGACGGCGACTGTGCGTTCGTCGCCGACGGCGGTGTCCACCATCCTCACCTTCCAGTCGATCGGCGCAGGACAGAGCTTCACCTGCGGCCTGAGCACCACGGGCACGGCGCACTGCTGGGGCAACCTCGGCACCGGTGCGGCGAGCGTGAGCATCCCGCGCGCGTATCCCACGGCGCCCGTGTTCACGTCGCTCAGCGTGGGCGGCTTCCACGCGTGTGCGCTCACGGCCGACGGCACCGCCTACTGCTGGGGTGACAACACCGGGGGCCAGCTCGGCGACAGCACGTTCATCGAGCGCCAGGCGCCCACCGCGGTTGCCACGACCGTGAAGTTCCGCTCCATCAGCGCGGGCTTCGGGCACACGTGCGGCAACGCTATTGACGGCTCCGTATTGTGCTGGGGCCTCAATCGCGCCGGCGAGCTTGGTGACGTACCGGGCGCGTCGCGCACGCAGCCGAGGTTTATTGTTACGAAGGTCCTGCCGTAGTTCCTCCGCAGGGTCACGATTGCTTCGACTCGAGGTCTAATTCGGTGATGATGCGTCGCCTTTGCGGGTTGTCCTTCTGCACGCTGCTGTCCCTCGGAGTGCTGCCCGCGCTGCTCGCTGCGCAGGAGCCCGTCACCGTTACCGGCCATGTCTCGAGCGGGCGCATGCCCGTGCGCGGGGCGAGCGTGCGCATCGAGTCGCTCGATGTAGGGGCGCTCACGGATCCGGATGGCCGTTACAGCTTCATCGTGCCGTCCACGAAGGTGCGCGGACAGACGGTGACCATCATCGCGCGCTACCTGCGCCTCCGGCCGCAGTCCATCGAGATCACGCTCGTGGGCGGCTCGCTCGAGCGCGATTTCGAGCTCGTCACCCTCGATGCGCCCGTGCGCCCTGGCGACCAGCCGCGCACCGTGGAGCCCGTGGCTGCCACCACCGGCGGCGACACGCGTCCGGCGCCTCGCAGCACCACGGCCGCGGCGGTGGGCGTGGAGGCGAAGCTCGGCCTGGCCGCATACGCACCGGTGCTCGACAGCACGGCCTTCGTGGACGTGTCCGCGCCGACGAGCCTTGCGAGCGCGCTCTCGGGGCGCTTCGCCGGTGTCGAGGTGCTGACATCGGGCGCCATTGGCGGCACCAGCGCGCTCTACGTGCGCGGGCTGCGCACCATCTCCGGACTCACGCAGCCGCTGGTGGTGCTGAACGGCATCGAGATCGACAACAGCAATTTCACGAGTGCGAGCCAGAGCTCGGGCAACGGCGGCTTCGACTACGGCGCGACGCTCAACGACCTCAATCTCGACGACATCGCCTCCGTGCAGCTGCTGCGCGGGCCGGTTGCCGCGATGCGCTACGGCGGGAGGGCCGCCAATGGCGTGCTCCTCGTCGATACGAAGAACGGACGTGGCCTCAGCGGTATGCTCGTGGCGGCGAACCAGCAGGTGAGCTCCGCGACGCCGCTCCGGCTGTTCAGCTACCAGAATACCTACGGCCAGGGGAGAGGCGGCAAGTTCGTCTTCTTCGACGGCAAGGGCGGCGGCGTCAACGACGCCGTGGATGAAAGCTGGGGGCCGACGATGGACGGCCAGCCCATCGTGCAGGCGAGCTTCACGGAAGCCGGTCATCCCGAGGTGCGTGCGTTCACCGCGCGGCCCACCAACGTGAGCGACTTCTTCCGGACGGGCCGCTCCCTCACCACGAACGTCGCCGTGCAGGGCGGCGGTGAGCGCGGCAATGTGCGCGCCGCGCTGAGCAACCGTTCGCTCTCGGGCATCACGCCGCTCAGCAACGTCACCTATCGCTCCGCGGCCCTCACGGGCGGCCTTCAGGCCTCGGCACGCCTGCGCGTGAGCGCAGACCTCCAGCTCTACAGCGACCGCGGCGAGGATCGCCCGGGCTCGGGCTTCGACGAGAGCAACGTGGTGTCGGTGTTCTCGCACATGCCACGCTCCGTGGATGTCGCGACGTACAGCACGCGCCTGCGTGATGCCACCGGCTCGCAGCTCAGCTGGAACTACGCAGGGCACAACAACCCGTGGTATGCCGTCACGGAGAACGACAATCACGACGAGCGCACGCGCGTGCTCGCAGGCGCCGGCGCGACGCTCGGCCTCACGGACATCGTGTCGGCCACCGCGCGCATCGGCCGCGACGACATCTCGGACAAGCGCACGTTCACCGTGGCATCGGGCTGGATGGGTGGCTTCCCCTGGTACGCCGGCCGCGGCGACTTCTCGTCGGGCGGCTTCCAGAACGACGACATCGGCATCACGCGCACGACGGCGGAGGTGAGCGTCCGCGCCGCGCCGCGCGCGACGACGGCCACCGCCTACGCACTCAATGCCGGCGTCGGCCACCGCGCCGACGACCTCTCGAGCACCATCAGCGCGTCCGACAAGCTCGCGGGAACGTCGACGCCGAGCGTGGCGTCGCTCGTGGGGTCGTCGACGACGAACTACGTCTTCGGTGGCATCGAGGCGACCTTCGACCGCTACCTCTCGATTGCCGCGACGGCGCGCTCCGAATCGTCGCAGCTGCTGTCGGCGTCGTCGTCCACCACGCTCTATCCGTCGGTGCTCGGGAGCATCGACCTCGCCCGGCGAGACGCGGGGTCGCCGGCCGGCGCGCTGGAGACGTTTGCGCTGCGTGGCGGATGGTCCAAGTCCGGCAATGACGCCACGGTGGGCCTGCTCCAGCGCCTGGGTGCGACGGACGCGACGAGCGGCACCCTGTCGTCCGCGGTGTCGTCCCCGGAGGTCACGTCGGGGTGGGAGCTGGGCACGACGATCCGCACGCGGGGTTCACGCGCGGGGCTCGATGTCACGTACTATAACGAGCAGACGGAGGACGTCGTGTTTCCGTTCGCGGCCTCCTTCGCGGCGACGGGCAAGCTGTCGAACAAGGGCGTCGAGGCGAGCGGCTTTTTGGTCCCCGTCCGGCTTCCCGATGGTGGCGAGTGGACGATCGGCGCCAACATCGCGAAGAACACGAACCTGGTCGAGTCGCTGGGTAGCGGCGTCACGTCGATTTCCCTCGGCATTCCCAGCGTGGGTGCGCAGGTCGTCGCGCGGACCGGTAGTTCGCTCGGGACGGTGGTAGGGTATGGATACCGTCGCGATGCTGCCGGTGGACTGGCGCTACGCAACGGTGTTCCGCAGGCTGATAGCGCAGCTGGCGTGAAGGTGCTGGGCTCGAGCCTGCCCACATGGGCGGGCGGCCTGTCGTCGTCGTTCCGGCGCCGGTCGTTCGAGGTGAGCGTGCTGTTCGACGCGCGGCACGGCGGGAAGATCTTCAGCGCGAGCAATCGCGCGGCGGCGGTCTCGGGGAATCTCGAGGAGACGGTGGTGCGTCCCGACTCCGGGCTGCTCATCGCCGGCACCGACCTCGCGACGGGTGCGGCCAATACGCTGCACGCGACCACCGAGGAGTACTATCGCGCGCTGGGCGCGATCGGGGAGCGATGGATGTACGACGCGAGCTTCGTGAAGCTGCGCGAGGCGCGCGTGACGTACTCGCTTCCGCTGGTGTTCATCCAGGCGCTGCACACGCAGAGCGCGCGGCTGTCCATCATCGGGCGGAACCTCGCGCTGTGGACGAATGCGCCGAACATCGACCCGGAGACGGTGCTGAGCACCTCGAGCCTTCGCGGGGCGGAATTGGGGCAGTTGCCGACGATGAAGAGCATCGGATTCCAGCTCTCACTGACCCCCTGACGCGAGTTGTGTTACCGTTTTGGGACTTGGCCCCAAGGCGGTTCATGCGGGGTCGGAACGACAAATGTGCGGGACGGTCGCGACACTTCGGAGTCGGGGCCTCGTGCGACATTTCACCTCACAGGCCATAAACCATTGTTGCATAAAGGTTTATCGTCTGGAGCCCTTCGCCTGCCTTAGGGAATGGAAGATGCCCCGGGGCTTTATCAGTGACTTGGCTACCCGCTACCCCCATAATGTCGAATTCAGAAGGCCGCTCGCGCTACTCCGAGGTCCGGGACGCACTCATCGCGAAGCCACGCACGTGGCTCGTGACGGGCGCCGCGGGCTTCATCGGGTCGAACATCGTCCAGGAGCTGCTCGGGCTGCACCAGCACGTGGTGGGTCTGGACAATTTCTCCACGGGGTATCGCGCAAACCTGGACGAGGCGGTCGCCTCGAACCCGAACACGCGCGGCAGCTTCAAGTTCGTCGAGGGTGATATCCGCGATGCGGATGCCTGCCGCACGGCGAGCGCGGGCGTCGAGCTCGTGCTGCACCAGGCGGCGCTCGCCTCGGTTCCGCGCTCCATTGCGGACCCTGTCTCGAGCAGCCAGGTGAACGTCGAGGGCTTCCTGAACGTGCTGCTGGCCGCGCGTGACGCGAAGGCCACCCGCGTGGTGTACGCGTCGTCGAGCTCCGTGTATGGCGACGCGCACCAGATCCCGCAGGTCGAGGAGAACACGGGCACGGTGCTGTCTCCGTACGCCGCCACGAAGGCGACCAACGAGATGTACGCGTCGGTCTTCGAGCGGACGTATGGCGTGCAGACCGTCGGCCTGCGCTACTTCAACGTCTTCGGCCGCCGTCAGGACCCCAACGGCGCGTATGCCGCAGTGATCCCGCGCTGGATCGCGAACCTGCTGTCGAACGCGGGGTGCGAGATCTACGGCGATGGCGAGACGAGCCGCGATTTCTGCTACGTCGCGAATGCCGTGCAGGCGAACATCCTCGCGGCGACGACCACCACGGCAGGTGCGACGGCCCAGGCGTACAACGTCGCGTGTGGCGAGGAGACGTCGCTCAACCAGTTGTTCCGCATGATCCGCAGTGGCCTTGCGTCGTACCAGGCGGGCGTGGAGAATGTCGAGCCGGAGTACCGCGACGCACGCCAGGGCGACATCCGTCGCTCGCTCGCGGACGTCGGCAAGGCGCAGCGACTGCTCGGCTACGCGCCGACGCATCGCGCCGCCGAAGGACTCGATGAAGCATTGAAGTGGTATACCGCCCAGCTGCTGTCTGTCGATGCCGAGACAGCGGGCGCTCGTTGATCCGTACCTCGAACACCGTACTCGTGCCTGTTCCCCCCCGCCTCCACTCGAACGACAATGGTTGAGCTTTCGAAGCGCCCCATGCTTGTACTGATCGCCAGTCACGGGGAATGGGTGGGCCGGTCGGTCGAGAGTGTGCTCGAGCTGAATGGCTTCACCGTCCTCCGGGTGGCAGGTGGGCGTCGCGCACTCGACCTCGCCCGGCGCGTCAACCCGGATGCGGTGCTCCTGGACGACTCGCTCACGGAGATGGGTGGCGTGGAGGTGTGCCGGGCGCTGCGTGACGATCCACTCTTCGATCACTCCATTCCCGTCTTCGTCACGTCGCCCGCGCCCGCGTCCAATCGCGTGCGGCTCGCCGCCTACGAAGCCGGTGCGTGGGACTTCTGCAGCCAGCCCCTCGACGTCGAGACGCTCCTGCTCAAGCTGAACACGTACGTGCGCGCGCGGCGTCGCCTCGAGGACGTGCAGGCCACGGCCCTCATCGACCCGCTCACGGGCCTCTACAGTGTGTACGGCCTCCAGCAGTGGGCCGAGCAACTGGGGGCGCGGGCGTCGCGCAACCACGAGCCGTTCGCGTGCCTCGCCATCACCTCGAACACCGTGGTGGACGGCCCCGCGAACGGGAAGCCGGCGAGCACGGAGCTCACCTACATGGCGGACGTGTGCCGCGCGATGAGCCGCAAATCGGACGTCGTTGGCTACGTGGGCGAGAGCCGCTTCGCCATCCTCGCCCCGAACACGGATGAGAGCGGCGCCCGCCAGTTCGTCGACCGCCTCCAGCGTGCCGTCACGAAGACGTCATCCACCGTCGAAGTGGACCAGCCGTTCGCCGGCCTCCATGCCGGATTCTACGCCGTGCCGGACTTCAGCGCCGCCGGCGTCGATGCCCACGAGGTCGTCCGCCGTGCCAAGGCGGCGCTCCAGCACGCCCAGAAGCAGATGGAAGGCAAGCGCATCAGCGGCGCCTTCAGCTTCAGCGAAGTGCCCGTGAGCTGACCCGTATTGCTGTTGCGGAACCGCAACAGCGTCATCTTTCCCGCAAGTCGAGAGGTCCGCGATCAATCCATTTGATCGCGGACCTCATGCGTTTCTGCCCCTCCCGGAAGATTTCCTTGACATTTGGGGGCAGGATCCAGAGACTGGTGACGCGCCAGGCCAACAATGTTGTGGCCAGGCAACACAGTGCTTACCTGCAGTCTTTCGCAGCTCGACGCACACGCACCCCCGACGCCGGGAATCATGTCGAACACCGAAGGCTTCGCGCCGTTCTCGCCTGAAACCGATCGCGTTTCACGAGTGACGGATTCCGCGCTCTCCCTGCGCCCCCCCGTCGGCGAGACGCCGATCCCGGACACGGCGATGGTCCCCATGGAGGCGCGCTCGTCGATCCGCGTCCTGGTGATCGACGACGACCGCATCCTCCGCGAGGGCTGCGCGAGCGTGCTCCAGGTTGAGGGGTACAGCGTCGCGTCCAGCGGCCGCGGGGACGAGGCCATCGAGCTCTTCCGCCGCCAGCGGTTCGACATCGTGCTCGTGGACCTCTACATGACGCCCGTGCCGGGCATCGAGATCCTGAAGGCGGTGCTCGAGGCGCAGCCGAACACCATCGTCATCGTCATGACGGGCAACCCGAGTGTGGCGTCGAGCCTGGAGGCCATGCGCATCGGGGCGTGGGACTACCTGCCCAAGCCGTTCTCCGGCACGCATCTCCACCTGATGTTTGGCCGAGCGGCCCACGCGGTGCTCTCAAATCGCGCCCGGAGCGAGGCGGCCACCGAGTCCGCCGCACAGCACGGGAACAGCGACCAGGTCACGCTGCTGGGTGTCTCCCCTGCCTTCCGTACCGCCGTGGAGCTGGCGCGGAAGGTGGCGGCCACGAACGCGTCCGTGATGCTGGTGGGCGAGAGCGGCACCGGCAAGGAGATGTTCGCGCAGTTCATCCACCGGCACAGCCGGCGGGCGGGGGAGACGCTCATCCCCATCAATTGCGCCGCGATGCCGGAGCACCTGCTCGAGTCCGAGCTCTTCGGCCACCGCAAGGGCGCCTTCACGGGCGCCGATCGTGAGAAGACCGGCCTCCTCGAGGCCGCGGACAAGGGCACCTTCTTCCTGGACGAGCTCACGGAGATGGCCCTGCCCCTCCAGGCCAAGCTCCTGCGCGTGGTGCAGGACGGCGTGGTGCGGCGCGTCGGCAGCGAGCAGCAGGACGCACAGGTGGACATCCGCTTCATCTCGGCGACGAACCGCGATCCGCGGCTCGCCATCCAGAGCAAGCACCTGCGCGAGGACCTCTACTACCGGTTGAACGTGGTCTCCATCGCGCTGCCACCGCTGCGGTCGCGCGTCGAGGATATTCCTATCCTCGCAAATCATTTCCTCGCGCACTTCTGGAAGCGCCACCACACGTCGCGCGATGCGCTGCCGCAGTTCAGCGCCACGGCACTGGAGTTCCTCCAGGGGCGGTCGTGGCGGGGCAACGTGCGCGAGCTCCAGAATGTCGTGGAGCACCTGGTGGTGCTCACCGCGCCGGGCACGGTCATCGGCGCCGAGGACATCCCGATACACAAGCAGGATGACTCGTTCTCGGAGCCCGGCAGCATCTCCGCGGGCGTGCCGATGCATGACGCGTATCACGTTGCGAAGGAGCAGGTGCTGGCGTCCTTCGAGAAGGAGTACGTGACGCGGCTGGTCTCGCGCGCTTCGGGCAACATGTCGCGCGCGGCAAGGCTGGCGAGCGTGGACCGGACGACCCTGTACCGGCTGCTGGAGCGGCACGGGTTCCGGCGTGACTCCAACGAGACGCTCACCCTCTAGCGTCTCGCGGGCTACGTTACAGCGTTCCCGGAGCTTAAAATCCCGGCACCAGGGCGAGACGACGTCGTCGTTTCGCACAGGTGTCTCTTCTGGTCGTCCCTACCGTCCTGCAGGCGAATCGCGGTTGACCTCCTCGCATGTCGCAGCCGACGTGGTGAATCCGTCGCTGCAAGCCTTGCTTCTCGTGGCCGCGGATCGCGCGGCCACCGAGCTTGCGCGCAGCGAGCGAGCATCCGCATCCGAGATCCGGGAGCAGCTCGGCCGCCTCGCGCGCGCGTCGCTTGGCGCTCCGTCGTCGGGGTATGCACAGGCGCGCCAGAACGGCCATGCCCCGCTGCCACGCCACTACGCGGATGCGCTGCGCGGCGAGCTGCTCGGTGCGGTGGTGCAGGAGGGAGCGGGGATCAGCGCGGGGGAGCTCGCGTCCCTGCTCGCGGCGATCGATGCCGAGCACGGCGTTTCGCCCGAGCATCGCGACAACGAGTTCACGCGGCATCTCTCCACCACGGACGCGATCAACGCCGTGGTGGAGATCGCGCACGACATGCGCTCGCCGCTCACGTCGATCCTCTTCCTCGTGGAGACGCTGCGTCGTGGACGCAGCGGGCCGGTGACGCAGGTGCAGGAGCGGCAGCTCGGGCTCATCTACGGGGCGGCGCTGGGCTTGAACACGCTCGCGTGCGACGTGATCGATGCGGTGCGCGGCGGGCAGCGCCTCGTCGACGGGCAGCCCATCCCGTTCTCCGTGGCTGAAGTGATCATGGGCGTGTGCGACACCGTGCGGCCCATCAGCGAGGAGAAGGCGCTCCCCATCACGTCCGTGCTGCCGGCGGCGGACGGCCGCATCGGGTACCCTGGCGCGCTGGGCCGTGTGCTGCTCAACCTGACGACGAACGCGCTGAAGTACACCAACGAGGGATCGGTGACCATCGGCGCCACGGAGCTGGGAGAGACGCGGCTGTGCTTCTGGGTGTCGGACACTGGCCAGGGCATTCCCGCGAACGTGATGTCGATGCTCTTCGACGGTTTCCGTCCGAGCGCGTCGGGGATACGCTTCTCCAATGCGGGCCTCGGCCTGGCGATCTGCCAGGATTTCCTGCGGTCGATGGGGACGTCGCTGCAGGTGGAGTCCACGCCCGAGGAGGGCACGCGCTTTTCATTCGA
The DNA here is from genome assembly GCA_039928475.1 of Gemmatimonadaceae bacterium. Lineage (GTDB taxonomy): Bacteria > Gemmatimonadota > Gemmatimonadetes > Gemmatimonadales > Gemmatimonadaceae > AG11. Next base: position 15,535 of record JBDSTA010000113.1, read on the forward strand.
GATCGACCTGCGGCGGGCGTAGCCTGCGCAGCCCTGCCCTTCACACCCCGAGCCGGACGTTCCCCCCATGAACAACCATCGTCAACTGGCGCCCGCGGCGTATCTCGTGGCTGCGCTCCTCGTGTTCATCCCGCTCTACGATGCGGCGACGAGCCTGTATCCGTTCAACGTGGCGAGCAGCCAGTGGCGCTTCGGGGCGTTCGGGCTGCTGAGCAATGCGCTGATGCTGCCGGCATCGGGCGCATTGATCGCGGTGGCGGCGGCGGCGGCGTTCATGCAGCCGAGGATGCTCCGGTTTCTGGGCATCGTGTCGTGGGTGGCGGTGGTGGTGATCGTGTTGTCGATGGTGTTGTTCGCGCTGGATGCGGTGCAGTCGCGCCGGCTGATCCGCGCGGACATGCAGCTGTCGTACATGGTGGCGACGGCGACGGCGCTGGTGAAGCTGGTCCTGGGAGCGTTGGGGTTTGCGCTGCTGGCTCGGGGGACGCGTCCGGGGCCTGGGGTGATGTCGGAGTCGCGGTCGAATGTGGATCGTGCGTTTCCGAAGCGGGCATCGGGTGCGGTTCCGAGCCGGTAAACAGCTGGTTTTCTCCGGATGTTCAGGAACGGGAATGTGATGGTGCTGTGTGGCGTGCGTACTACAACGTTGTGGCGCTGCACGATTCACCGGAGGCTGCGCGGACAAATTGCCCGACAATTCCTTCCGAGCTAAGTCGTTATTTCCATGGGGCTTACGCTATATTGCTAGGGTCATACCCTAGTGCGCTTGCGCGGAATGAATAATGCCTCGTGTGATACGCGTCACCGGCGTTGTCGTTCGTGTGCGCCGCGCATTGTTCTTCACCGTTTCCCCCCCAGGACCCCATGCGTTCTCGTATTGCTGCACTCGCCCTGACGATGTCGTTGGGCTTCGCTGCGCCGGCCAGCGCATCGACGCAGTTCACGTTCGTGAACGGTGGATCGGTCACCGCGTTCGGCTACTACGTCGGCCAGTACAACGGCACGCAGGCGACGCCCACGCCGCACGCTGTCATCCTCAACTGCGTGGATTTCTTCCATCACGTGGCGAATGGCGACACCTGGCAGGCTAACCTGACGAGCATCGGCGTTGGCGCGACGGTCGGCCCCACGGTCACCCGCATCAACAACCTGACCGCGTATCAGCAGGCTGCCTACCTCACCACGCAGTACGCCGGCAAGTCGGCTACGGATATCGGTGACATCCAGGCGACCATCTGGAACATCATGGATCCGAACGGCGCCACGTCTCCGAACCCGCCGACCCCGGGCACCAATGCCTGGCTGCTCGCGGCGCAGACGTATGTCGCCGCGAACCCGACCGGCGCGTCCGTCGGCGGCTTCGGCAACTTCTACATCGTATCTGACATCAACTCCTTCGTCGGCGGTCTGGACAACGCCAGCAGCATCCAGGAGTTCATCATCTATGACGACACGTTCAACCAGAACGTGACGCCCACGCCGGAGCCGGCCTCGATGGTCCTGATGGGAACGGGCCTTCTCGGTCTTGCTGCGGTCCGCATCCGTCGCCGCAAGAAGTAAGCGATTCCCCCCTGGGAAAACGAAGGCCCCGAGCGAAAGCTCGGGGCCTTTGTCTTTCCAGGAAGTCAGGACGTTGGGACTTCTGGAGTCAGGAAGTCAGGAAGTCAGGAAGTCAGGAAGTCAGGAAGTCAGGAAGTCATGGCCAGGCGTCCTGATATCCCGACGCCCTGATATCCTGACTTCCTCACCCGGAAATGCCACCGTCGATGGGATCGGTGTCGACGTCCTTCGCCATCCCGCTGCGACGGACGAACACGATCACCGCGGCCAGGATCAGCGCCCACAGGCAGATCGTGAGCTCACTCTGGAGCAGTGCGCGTAGCGACATGCTCGTCCAGTCGTGAAAGTCTGCGCGCGCCGTGCCCTCCGGCTCGCGACGCAGCGCGATGAGGAGCAGGCTCGTGCTCATCTCGCCGACGACTTCCACCAGCGCGAACAGCGGGGCGCGCCACGACCAGGCGCGCACCGGGAAGTTCGCGATGTGGGCCGTGGTCATGCCGATGAGGAACACCGTGCCCATGACGAACGCGAGGCCATAGACCAGCCAGCTCACGCGCGCCTGCGTGAACGTGAGCGCGCGTAGCACGCGCAGCACCACGCCGGTGATCACGGCCATCTCGATCAGCGACAGGGAGAGCCGGCGGAATGCCGGTGGCTCCTCCATGCGCCATTCGATCGTGGTGCGAGGAAAGAAGGTGGGCATCGGTGTCAGGGTCTTCCTGGGGAGAACCGCTCGCCCGGCACGTACGGCGAGCCGCGCATGACGGCGATGAGCGCCTCCTCGATCTTGTCGAACGAGAAGGGCTTCGTGAGCACGGGCTGGCGCGAGACGCTCCCGCGCGAGATGGAGGTGACGACGTCGCCCGTGATGAACACTGTGCGCGCCGCGAGGCCAGGGCGTTCCACGCGCAGCTTCTCGTGAAACGCAAAGCCGTCCATGCCGGGCATGCGCAGGTCGCAGACGACGGCATCCACACCGCCGGTCTTCGCGGCCTCGAGCGCCGCGGCCCCGTCGGCGGCGACGACGACGCTGAACCCGCGCATCGCGCCGAACGCCTCCATGCCGCTGCGCAGGGCGGGCTCGTCGTCGACGAAGAGGAGGCGAATCCCCGCGAGCGGCGACCGCAGCGTGAACGGCGCGAGCTCACTGATGCCATCGGCATCGGTGGGCGGTGAAGCCACGGCCGGGAGCGTGACGCGGAAGGTCGTCCCGGCGCTCCCGCTCTCGGTGACCTCGATCGATCCGCCGTGCGCGCTGACGATGCCGTAGCTCACGCTGAGTCCGAGGCCCGTGCCCTCGCCTTCCTTCTTCGTCGTGAAGAACGGCTCGAAGATGTGCGCGCGCACGGTGGACGGAATGCCGCGACCCGTGTCGCTCACCTCGAGGCGCACGGCGTCGTCGGTGGCGTAGCTGCGCACACGCAGCTGGCCGCCTCCATTGGGCGTCATCGCCTGGACCGCGTTGGTGATGAGGTTGAGGCAGACCTGCTGGAGCTGGCGCGCGTCGCCGAGGACGGATGGAAGATCCTCGGCGAGGTCGGTCTCGAGGCGCACCGCGGCCTCGCTGAGCTGGTATTGCCGCATACGCACCGTGCGTGTCACGACGCCGTTGACGTCGAGCGGCGTGCGCTGCGGCTCGCTGCGGCGCGCGAACGCGAGCAGGTCCTTCACCACCTGGCTCGCGCGCATGGTCTCCGCGCGAATCACCTCGATGGACTCGCGCTGCGACGGCGCGAGCGTGGTCTCCCTGAGGAGCAGCTGGGCGAATGCGCTGATACTGCTGAGCGGGTTGTTGACCTCGTGCGCGACGCCTGCGACGAGCTCGCCCACGGCCGCGAGGCGATCGGATTCCATGAGCCGCACGCGTAGCTCGCGCTCCTGCGTCATGTCGCGCCCGATGAGCAGCACACTCGGCGGATCTGCCTCGGGGAGGCGGCTCGCTGCGAGCGCGACGACGCGCGCGCGTCCGTCCGGAAGGGCCACCTGCACCTCGACGCGGGCGGGCGTCCCGCCGAATGCTGCGGCAAGTGCGCCTGCCATGATACCGCGTTCGTCCTCGAGGATGAGCTCGATGAGCGTGCGGCCGATGATCTGGTGCGGCTCGTAGCCGAACACTTCGCGCACGGCATCGTTCGCCTCGCGGATCCGTCCCGTCGCGTGGAGCACGGTGAGCACGGCGTCCGGTGCGGCGCGGAATAGCGTTCGGAAACGCCATTCCGCCTGCTTCATCGTCTGGAACAGCTCCGCGTTCGCGAGCGCGACGGAGAGGAGGTCGGCCATCGCCTCGACGCGCTCGAGCTCCAGCGGAGAGAAGGTGTGCACGCGCGACGACACGATCGTCACGGCGCCGATGCGTTCCCCGCGCCGCTGCACGGGCACCACGGCGGTGCCGTGAATCTCCGTCTCCGCGTTCTGGTACCACTCGCTCTGTACCTGCCCCGCATGCTGGTGCACGTCGGCGACGCTCCAGCTTCCGCCGGCGCGGATGACGCGACCCATTGCCGAGCCGGCGACGGGGATCTTGTGTCCACTGAAGCGGGCCAGCGATCCGCTCGCGGCGGATATCTCGATCATGCCGTCGTCGGAGAGGAGGCCGAGACACGCGCCGTCCGCCTGCGCGACGTCACCGGCCGCCTCGAGGAAGCGATCGAGGACGCGACGCGGGTCGAGCTCCAGCGTGATCTGCTGGCCGAGCCACCACATGCGATGCAGGACGCGCTGTGCGTCGTCCAGCTCGAGCGTGCGCTGCACGACGCGCTCCTCCAGGGACGCCTTGATCTGCTGCTCGGAAGAGATGCGGACGCGCAATTCCTCCGCGGTGAGGCGGTGGACGTTGAGCGCGTAGTTGCCGTAGAGCGCGAGCAGGCCGTTCAGCCCCGCGACGGAGACGGCCAGCTCGAGCCTGCTCGCGTCCTGGAGCCCGAGGGCCAGTGTGGATCCGGGCGCGACGAGCATCCACAACTCGCCCGCGACGAGGAGTACGGCGAGGAGGGCGAAGGCGGAGAACACCACACGGATGAGCCCGCGCGCGGTGATGGCGATGGAGACGGCGGCGATGGCGAATGCCGCGAAGGCGAGGATGAGCGCCGCGCCTGGTGCTGGCGAAGTGGCCTGCCAGGGCGTGAGCAGCAACACGCCGAAGAGCACGACGCAGGCAAGCTGCGAGCACGCGATCAGGCGCGACGTGCGGGTGGCCGATGCCAGCTGCGCCGTCATCGCGTGCCTGTCATCGTGCGATCAGTGGATGCGAGTCCCGATGCGTCCCCATCGAATGTCCGTGATGAATGGGAGTGGGCGGTCCGTCTCATACCCGCTGCGGTAGGAGTAGTACACGAAGATCGGCCGGCCACGGATGTTCTCGCGCGGAACGGGGCCCCAGAACCGGCTGTCCTTGGACTCGTACCGGTTGTCGCCCATCATGAAGTAATGACCGGCGGGGATCACCAGCGGTCCCCAGTTATCCAGTGTCGGCTGCGCGGGCGCGGCACCGAAGCGCGACTGCTTGAGCTCGACCTTGTGCTGCCAGTCGAAGAGCTCGGAAATGTCCCCGGGCTGCGAGCCGGACGCTGTGGGCTTGCTCACGATTCCGAAGCCCTGCCGCTGCGCGACGCCGTTCACGTAGAGCAGGCCCGTGCGCATGTAGAGCGTGTCGCCGGCCATGCCGACCATGCGCTTCACGAGCGTCGGCGTGGGGTCGGCGTTCCGCTGCGCCTCATCAGCCTGATAGGGCGACTCGAAGACGATGACCTCACCGCGCTTCGGCTCGCTGAAGGACGGCAGGTGCGTGCGCGTGAACGGCAGGTGCGGTCCGTAGACCGCCTTGTTGACGAAGAGCCAGTCGCCGATGAGGAGCGTGGGGATCATGGATCCCGACGGGATGCGGTAGGCGGCGACGAGGAACGTGTTGATGACGAGATAGATGAGGATCGCCCCCGCGAGGGACTTGATGTTCTCCCAGAGCGAGGCGGCGGGGGACGACTTGGTGGCTTTCTTGCCGCGAGCATTCGCGACGACGTTTGCGGCCATGGACGACGACAGGATGGAAATGAGAGGAGAGCCCGATGAAATCTCCCTACGAACCGCATAGGGGCAAGGGTTTCGCGGCGGCGGATGCACGAAGGGGCGCGCCGACGAATCGGCGCGCCCCTTCGTTCACCACCTGGTGCGGAACTACTTGAGGTGCTTGTTGACCAGCTTCGTCATCTCGAACATCGTGACGTTGGCCTTGCCGCCGAACACCGGCTTCAGGTTGTCGTCGGCGTTGATCTGGCGACGGTTCTTGGCATCCTGAAGGCCCTTCCGCTTGATATACGCCCACAGCTTCTTGGTGACTTCGGTACGCGGGAGCGGTGCGCTTCCGACCACCATGCCGAGCTGCGCGCTGGGGGTCATCGGCTTCATGAACGCAGCGTTCGGCGTGCGCTTGGCAGCCTTCTTCGCTGCCTTCTTCGCGGGCTTCGCCGCCTTCTTGGCGCCGCCCTTCTTTGCCGCAGCCTTCTTCGCTGGCGACTTCTTCGCGGCGCCCTTCTTTGCGGCGCCCTTCTTCGCTCCACCTTTCTTCGCGGCCATGCTCGTCTCCTGGGATAATGAACAGGTTCTCGCTATGAGCGAAACGCTGTACGACGCGGCGCAAGATACGAGTTCACATGGGGCGCGCAATAGGGAAAATGCAATTTCTCCCTCTGGGAACGACACTTTTCTCCCATGAGCGACGTCCTCCGCTCACAGATTCGCAACCAGCCACTCAGTCAGTGCGCCCAGGAAAGCGCGACTGATCCCATAGGAGGAAAGGCTCTTGTAGCCCGCAGGATCGCCCGATGCGTCGTCGAGCATGAGGTGATTCATGCGCGGAAACGTGCGCAGCATCACATGACGATTCCCTGCCTTGCGCATCGCATCGGCGAGCATCGACGCCTGCTCTGCCGTCACCTGCCGGTCGGTTTCTCCCTGCAGGATCAGCGTGCGTGCACGCACGAGGCGCGCGGTGGGAAGGGGATCGTACGCCTCGAAGAACGACACCCACGGCGTGGTGCCGAGGGTGCGCGAGAACTGTTCGGTCGCACGTGCGAACACGGAGTCGCGCGCCGCGGGCGCGATGCTGGTGTCGCCCGCGATCGCCTGTCGTCGCTGGAACGCGAGGATCTCGCGTCCCGTCTTCGCGGGCCCGGCGACGAGCACGATCGCGCGCAGGGTCGAGTCACGCGCGGCGATCATCGGCGCGATGAGCCCGCCCTCGCTGTGGCCCACGAGACCCAGGCGCGCCGGATCGACGTCGGCTCGCGCGCGCAGCAGCGCGAGCGCCGCGCGAATGTCGTCGGCGTAGTCCGCACTCGTCGCCGACGCAGGGCCCGCGGCGCTGCCACCGATGCCACGATCGTCGAGGCGCAACACCGCGATGCCGCGGCGCGAGAGCGAGTCGGCGATCTCGCGGAACGGGTGATAGTTCCCGAGCGACGGGATGGCCTCGTCCCGATCCTGCGCACCCGAGCCCGTGATCAGCACCACGGCGGGCATGCGCGCTCCTGCCGCGTGCTTCGGCATCGTGAGCGTCCCCGCGAGCACGATGCCCGCCGGCGTGCGCACCACGAGGTCCTCGGCGACGTACGGCGCGTTCGCCGGTGCGGCGTATGACGGCCGCACCGGCATCCATGCGGCGACGGGCGAGTCGGCGTCGAGCCGCTCGAACGTTGCGCCCTGGCTCGGGATGACCGCACCGAGGAAGTGTCCGACGGCATCCGTGCGCGCGCGAATGTCCACGCCGCTGATCGACAACACCGCGCTGTCCGCGCCGAGGCGCGTCACGCGCAGGCGAAGTGACTGTCCATTGGAGAGGAGCAGTGGAACGTCGCTCGTGTCGCGCCGGCTCGCGCGCGCGCGCCGGAGCGCGAGCTCGAGCGTCTGCCCGGAGAGGTTGGTGAATGGCACCGCCCCCGACGGCATGGCGAAGCGCAGCTCCTGTACCGGCGCGCCGCCGGCCGGCTCGACGCGCAGGTGCCCGCTGTCCGCCTGCACGGTGATCACGGCGCGCGTGCGCGCGCTGTCACCCGCGATGCCGTAGCCAGCCACACTTTCCACCTCGCGCACGTCACCCGACGGCGTGAAGGCGATATGGCGGTCCAGCTTCACGATCGGCGTGCGGAGGCGCAGCGTCGCGTCGGCGCGCGCGGCGGTCCAGGTGGCCGTCTCCACCGCGAGCGTGTCGAGGCCGAGCCGCACCAGGAAGACCGCGCGCTCCGGCGCCTGTGCGGAGAGCGGGGCGGCTGCGACGAGCGCGACGACAGCGCAACGGAAGATGGTTTTCATGACTGCGTTTCCTGTCGCCAGGCGACGTAGGAGTACACGGCGGGAGTGACCACCGCGAGCGCCACCGTGATCACGAGCGCCGGCGTGGTGAAGGCCGCGGGGAAGAACGCGCCGGCAGCGAGCATCGAGAGGCCGGCGATGGTCATCGTGTATCCGCCAAGTCGGTGCGTGCGCGTCCAGACGCGTTCGCTGGACAGCGTCCACGGCGTGCGGATGCCGTACATGAAGTTCGACCGCGCTCGCGGGAGGACGTTGCCGATCACGACGAAGAGCGCGCCGAGCAGGCTCGGGAGGAGGCGCTGCATGGGAACGTGATGTCCCAGTGCCAACGCGAGCACGAACAGGTGCACGACGAGGAGGAGGACGAGCGTCGCGGCGACCGTCGTCTCGTATGCGGAGCCGAACTTCGCGTAGTTCTCGCGGCGCGGGTCGATCGTCGGGGCGACGCGGAGGACGCCCCACAGCAGCAGCATGAGCGCGGGCGCGATGAAGGCGCCGACGTCGCGCGGCGCCCAGCCGTTGGCGGTGCCATCCATGGTGAAGTGGATGGGCATGCTCTCCGGCAGGCGGTCCAGCACCGCGAGTGATGCCGCGGCCGCGAGGAGCACGAGCACGGCGGGATACCAGCGGACGACGAGTCTAGGCATCACGGCCTCCGGGGTGCATCCACGAATACAGGTGCTCCACGACGTCCTGGAAGACGCTGGTGTTGAGCTCGTAGACGATCTGCTGCCCGACGCGCGTGGAGATCACGAGGCTGGCGTCGCGCAGCACGGCGAGGTGCCGTGAGACGGTGGGCCAGGCGGCGTCGAAGTGCTGCGCGATCTCGCCGGACGTCAGCGGCCCGCTGCGCAGCAGCCGCAGGATGTCGCGGCGGGTTGGATCGGCGAGGGCCCGGAAGGCAGCGTCCACAATTGCATTATAAGCTAATTAGCTAATTATGCAACATGGGCGACACCAGGCCAGCCACCGTCACCCGATCCGGTTGAGCAGCTCCATCATCTGCACGTCGTACGGATCGGGGGAGTCGTCGTCGTCGCCAAGCTCGTAGTTCAGCTGCGGCGTCTCGAGGATGAGTGGCACGTCCCGCGTCCGGCGGTCCTTCAGCAGCCAGCCAAACGCCTCGGCGCCGATCAGCCCGTCGCCGAGCAGCATGTGCCGGTCCTTGTTGGAGCCGAGCGCGCCCTCGCTGTCGTTCAGGTGGAAGAAGCCCGGCGCCTCGCCGGTGGCTTCCTCGAAGCGGTCGAGCAGCGCGCCGGCGGCGGCGGGCGACTCGCGCAGGTCGAAGCCGCTCGCGAACAGGTGACACGTATCGAGCCCGTAGCCCGTGCGCGCACGCAGGCGCTTCGGCACGTGGCCGAGGATGCTCCCCACTTCCTCCGGCGTGCGCCCCATGGTGCGCCCCGCACCGGCGGTGTTCTCCACGAGGAGTCGGGTGCCTCCCTTCACCGTCTCGAGCGCGTGGATGATCGCGAACGCGATGCGCTCGGCGGCGCCTTCGCGGTCGTCGTCGGTGGCGGCGCCGGGATGCCAGCACACCGCACCCACACCGAGCGCGGTGGAGCGCTCGAGCTCCTTCGTGAGGCCATCGCGTGCGCGGATCCACTTCTCGTCGTCCGGCGTCGCGGTGTTGAGGACGTACGCGGCGTGCACGACGACACGTTCGGGCGCGATCTTCGTGGCGGCCAGTGTCTCGCGGAAGCGCGCGACGCGCTCCGCCTTGATGGACACCTTGTCGTTGTAGTACTTGGGGATCGCGGTGAAGATCTGGAGTGCGCGCATGCCGGCGTTGGCGGCGCGCTTCGCCGCCATGTGGATGCCGCCGGCGTCCACCGTGTGCGCGCCGAAGTAGTGTTCCACGTTATTCCGTGCGCCCGGAGCGCGAAGAGAGGTCGAGCATGAGTGCGCCGGCGAGATACTCCACCGACTGCGGGTTCTTGAGCTTGGCGAGGCGGCGCACGACCTGCGCGATGCGCGCGGCCTGCTCCTGGATGATGCGGAGCTGCTCCTGCTGGTCGTCGCTGAGGGCGCGGTCCATCATGAGCAGCTCGGCGTGGCCGAGCAGTGCGGAGAGCGGGTTGTTGATCTCGTGCTCGAGGGCGATGGTCGTCTCGCCGATGCCGGCGAGCCAGCGCGAGCGGGCGAGCTCGGACTCCGCGGTGCGGCGCGCCTCGTCCTGGGCGATGCGGCGTTTCGCGATCTCGAGGCGTGCGCGCAGGTTCTCGGGCGAGCTCGGCTTGGTGACGTAGTCGTCGGCTCCCGCCTCGAGCACGTTGGCGAGGTCGTCGCGCCCGTCGCGCGCCGTGACGATGAGGACGAACACCGCGCCGCCACGCTCGTGCCGGCGAATGCGACGGCAGACCTCGAGGCCGTCGAGGCCGGGCATGTTGATGTCGAGGATGACGAGGGGTGCCGGGTCGCGCTGGAACGCTTCCCACGCCTGCTCGCCGTTCTCGACGATGGTGACGTCGTGCTCGAGGTCGGCAAGCACCGCGGCGGTGAGGGCGCGGGCAATGATGTCGTCGTCAGCGAAGAGAACGCGCATGGGGCGCGGGATCAGTGAAGCGTGCCTGCGCGCGCGCGCAGGACACCGGGCTCGCTCGCGTTCGTCTGCTGGATCCAGGCGAGGCGGATCGTGTGGCCCTTCAGCGTGACGATGGGGCGCGAGGCCAACCCGTGATCGTTCGACACGGAGAGGCGATCTTCAAAAATGTGGCCCATGGTTCTCGAGAGCGCGAGTCCGATGCGGGGCGTGGTGCTGTTCGGATCCTCGAACGCGACGACGACGCGGTCGCCGTCGGCCGCAACGCTCGTGTACCCCAGTCGTTCCCCGTAAAGTATCGGCACCGGCGAGTGAAAGGTGGCGCCGCGATCCATGGAGTGGGCGAAAAAGAGTCCGGCTCCCTCGGGCGCCGTCATGCCATACGTGATGTGGACGTAGCCGCTGGCGGAATCCGCAGCGATGGCCGGCGGAGCGCGCAGGCAGCCCGTGGCGCCACGATCGGAGGTGTCCACGGGACTGATTGGGCTCCACGACGCGCCCCCATCAGGGGAGCGCGCAGACACGAGGAGGGCGGAGCTGTCCGCACGCGGCGACCACCATACGGCGTAGAGTGTGGTGCCGGCCCTGGCCGCCCGCAGTGACCCGACGCACGCCGGCGTCGGCGCGACGATGCTCGCCGACAGCGAGTCGACGGTGGGGTCGCCGGGCGGGGTGACTGCCTCGTCGCTCCACTCCACGGGGGGCTCGGTGCACGCTACGAGCGCGAGCAGGAGGAAGGCGAGGGGTCGGACACCGCGGGGCATCGCTGAGAATACCCGCATCCTCGCGGCCACGGCAGCCATTACCTTTCGTGAATTCGTCCGTACGACGCCCAACTCGACCCCGATCTCGTCATGGCCGCCTCCGTGTCCACAGACCGTTCCGCGCCCGCCGCCGCCGCGGCCGAATCACGCCAGGCCTCGGAGGCGATCTCGCCGCCGGGCGCGCCACTGGCCGGCTTCGCCGGTACGCGCCGCGTGCCGGCGCCGGTGAACGAGCCGGTGAAGAGCTATGCGCCGGGCTCACCGGAAAAGCTCGCGCTCAAGGAGCGCCTCGCGAGCATGGCGCGCGAGCGCGTGGACATCCCGATCATCATCGGCGGCAAGGAGATTCGCACGGGTGACGTCGCGCAGTCGGTGATGCCGCACGATCACGCGCACGTGCTGGCGGACTGGCACAAGGCGACGCCGGCCATCGTCCTCGATGCGATCCAGGCGTCGAAGACTGCGGGCGCGGACTGGGCCAACTGGGCGTGGGAAGACCGCGCTGCCGTCTTCCTTCGCGCCGCCGAGCTGCTGACGACGACGTGGCGCCAGACGATCAACGCCGCCACGATGCTCGGCCAGTCGAAGACCGCGTTCCAGGCGGAGATCGACTCGGCGTGCGAGCTCATCGACTTCTGGCGCTTCAACCCGGCCTACGCGCAGGAGCTCCACCTCGAGCAGCCCATCAGCAACAACATGATGTGGAACCAGCTCGACTACCGGCCGCTCGAGGGGTTCGTGTACGCGGTGACGCCGTTCAACTTCACGTCGATCG
>JBDSTA010000114.1:0-3262 GCA_039928475.1 Gemmatimonadaceae bacterium
ACGCACATGAAGTCCGCGTTGGGATTGCCGCTCCCGGGTACGGGATTCTTCGCCGTGGCGTAGAGCGAGCAGCGCGTGCACTTCGCGATCGTCTCGGCGATCTCGGCCAGGGTGGTGAGCTTTCCGGCGGGATCGTCGGCCAGCGAATGGCTCGCTCCGCCCACGGTGAGTCCGAGGGGGACATCCTCGAGACGGACAGGCGGTGAGGTCGCAGCCTGGGTGCTGGGTACATGGACCGCGGCAGGAAGCGCCGCCGTTGCGGGCGCCACCGGTACCGACGGAATCACGGGAGTCCCGATCGACGGCCGTGCCTGCGGTGCGCCACCGGCCGCGCGGACTGCCTCGCGCCAATCGGTTGCGGATGCTGCATCCGCGACGGCTTCGCGAGGCGCGTGCTTCGGCTTCGTGCGCTTCGCCGCACCGAGCAGCTTCATCGCCTCATCGACGCTCAGGGAGTCGAGCACCAGCTCGCTCTCACCAAGCTCGCGCCGCTGCTCCAGGTAGCGGCGTAACGCTTCCTCAGCGTCCATCCAGCATCTCCTCCGCACGATCGAGTATCCGTTCCGCGACGTCACGCTTGCTCATGAGCGGCAGCGATTCCGGCTCGCCTCCCCCGCGCTGCATGAAGGTGACGCGATTCGTGTCCACGCCAAAGCCGGCGCCGGCTTCCTTCGCATCGTTCAGGACGATCAGGTCCAGCCCCTTCCCTTCCAGCTTGCGGCGCGCGTTCGCGAGCAGGTCGTCCGTCTCGAGCGCGAAGCCGATCACGACGGAGCCCGCCTTCCGCAGGTCGCGCGTCGTCAGCAGGATGTCGGGCGTTTCATGCAGCTCGAGGGAGCGCGCACCACCGGTCTTCTTGAGCTTTCCGGCCGCTGGAGTGGTCTGGTAGTCGGCCGGTGCGGCGCTCATGACGACGACGTCCGCATCGCCGATGCGCTGCGCGACCGCATCTCGCATCTGGGCCGTCGATTCCACCGCGACGTGCGACACGCCATGCGGGACGGGCACCGCGAGCGGCCCGGCGACGAGCGTCACCGTCGCGCCGCGCCGCCAAGCGGCCTCCGCGATCGCGACGCCCATCTTGCCGCTGCTGTGGTTCGAGATGAAGCGCACGGGATCCACGGCTTCACGCGTGGGGCCTGCAGTGACGAGCACCGCCTTCCCCGCGAGCGTGTCGTCGCCCTCGAGCACCCGTCCCACCTCGGCGAAGATGACCTCAGGCTCTGGCATGCGCCCAGGTCCGCTCCCCTCGCCGACGGCGAGGAGCCCATCGTCCGGATCGAGCAGCGCGTAGCCGAGCTCGCGGAGCCGCGCCGCATTCGTCTGCGTCTGCGCGTGCGCCCACATGCGATCGTTCATCGCCGGCACCATGAGCACGGGCGCCTCGGTCGCGAGCAGCACAGCCGTGAGGAGATCGTCCGCCTGCCCCGTTGCCGCGCGGGCCATGAGGTCGGCCGTCGCGGGCGCGATGACGATTGCGTCCGCCGCGCGCGCAAGCTTGATGTGATCGAGCGTGCGCCCGGCGTCGAACAGGCCCGTGTGCACGGGCCGCCCGGTGAGCGCCTCGAACGTCACGGCACCGATGAATTCCGTCGCCGCGCGGGTGAGCACGACGTCCACGTCCGCGCCCGCCTTCGTGAGAAGGCGGGCCAGCCAGGCACTCTTGTAGCTCGCAATGCCGCCCGACACGCCGAGCAGCACGCGGCGCCCGGCGTAGGGCCGCACGCCTATTCGGCCGTGCGGCGGCGCGGGATGACGCGATAGTTGATGTCGCCGCCCGAAAGCTCCTCGAGGGAGCGCGTGGTCAGCTTCTTGTCGCGCGACGCGGAGCCGCCCGGAAACTCATTGAGCGCGCGGGCGTACTTCGCCGCCACGAGGACGCCGAGATACTTGTTCGCGGCGTGATTGGCAATTTCGACCGGTGTGAAGACTCGCATGTCCTGGTATTCAGGGTGTGGTGTTCTCGATTTCCAACTCGAGCCGCTCGATGAGCTGCCCGACCTGCTGGCGAAGATTCTTGACCCGCTCGCGGCTCACCGTCTCCGCATCGATGATCGACCCCACGCTGGCGACAGCGCGCTCGAGCTCATCGTTCACGACCACGTACTCGTACTCGTCCACGTTCTGGAGCTCCTGCAGCGCGGACTGCAGTCGCGCCGCAAGCTGTGCGGGACTCTCCGTCTGCCTTCCCCGCAAGCGTCCAAGCAGGACGTCCGCGGTGGGAGGAAGGATGAAGATGCCCACCGACTGCGGAAAGGCCCGGACGAACTGCGACGCGCCCTGCACGTCGATGTCCATCACGACGTGCTTGTTCCCGCCCAGCACGCGATCCACCTCGCGCCGAAGCGTTCCGTACAGGTTGCCATGCACCACCGCCGACTCCGCGAACGCATCCCGCTCGCGCTCGGCGATGAAATCCGTACGACTCATGAAATAATAGTCACGTCCCTCGATTTCGCCCGGACGCGGCGATCTCGTGGTGCACGAGACGGAGTATCCCAGATCCGGCCGTCGTGCGAGGAGCGCCTTGGCAATCGTCGTCTTCCCGCTTCCGCTGGGGGCGCTGAGGATGACCGGGAAGAACGCGCTCACTCGAGGTTCTCCACCTGCTCCCGGATTCGCTCCAGCTCTTCCTTCACCAGCAGCACGTCCGCCACGATCGCGGCGTCATTGCCCTTGCTGCCCGTCGTGTTCGCCTCGCGAAGCATCTCCTGGAGGAGAAAGCCGAGCCGCTTGCCCACGCCATCCGGCTGCGGCGAGGCGAGCGCGGCTCGGAACGCCTCGATATGAGCCCGGAAACGCGAGAGCTCCTCCTGGACGTCCAGACGATCCGCGAGCAGGGCGATCTCCTGCGCAAGACGGTTCTCGTCCACCACCAGCCCGTCCGTGAGCTCCCGGACCGCATTGCGGAGGCGGTCGCGCTGCTCCACCACGCGCTCCGGTGCGCGCACGGCGATGCGACCCAACGCCGCCTCGATGTGACCGAGGCGTTCATCGAGGTACGCGACCAGGCGCGTGCCTTCCGCCGTGCGCATCTCGAGGAGCGCGGTTACCGCGCGGTCCACGATGGTGACCAGCTGGGGCCCAGCCTCGGCCGTCAGCTCCTCGCGGCCCGAGGTCGTGAACACCTCGGGCATGCGGAGGACGGTCGCGAGGTCGAGATCGCCGCCGAGGTCATTGCGCTCGTGGAGCCCACGCAACTGCTCGACGTAGGCGGCAAAGCGCGTCTCGTCGATTGCCAGCAGACCGGTGGAACTCTCGT
>JBDSTA010000115.1:0-10189 GCA_039928475.1 Gemmatimonadaceae bacterium
CGCCGCTGCCGAGTGGAACGACGATCGTGGACGGAAGCGCGATGCCGTCGCGACGCAGTTGCTCGATGAGCTCCAGCGCGGCACCGACGTGCCCCAGCGCGCCGAGCGGCACGCTGCCGCCAGCGGCGATCCATCGCACGCGCCGCGTGGCGCGCCGCAGCGCGGCGCGGACGTATGCGTCCGCCACTGAGCGCGCATGGGTCACACGCGCCTCGCGCGCGAGTGCGGCAGCGGTGACACGCGCGACGTCGTTGAGCTCCTGCGGCCACGTGACGACCTCGCACGCTGCGCCGAGTGCCGCGCCGTGGCGCGCGACGGCGAGGGCATGCGTGGAACCCGTGGCGCCAACGGTCAGCAGCGTGTCCCCCAGCGTCACGCCGGCGAGCAGCAACTGGAGTGCGCGAGCCTTGTTGCCGCCGAGCACGTCGGCACTGAGGTCGTCGCGCTTGATGAGCAGCGATGCTCCGCCCACGCGCCACCGCTCGACGGGCGTCTCGCGCACCTCGATCGCGGCCAGCGGGATCGCGCCCCGGAGCGACGCGATGCGATCGAACAGCGCGCGCATCGGTCTCGCTCCTATCCTCCGGCTCGCGCGGGGTCGAGCGACTCGTCGAGGTCGAGGGAGTGCGTGGGATACGTCCAGGTGCCCTGGAGGGGCAGCTGCTCGACGTAGAGCACCTGGATCACGACCATCACCGTCGCGAGCATCGGCACGGCGACCATGAGGCCGAGGAAGCCGAAGACCAGCGCGAGCAGTGCCTGCGCGAGCACGGTGAGCGCGGGCGGCAGGTCCATCCCGCCCTTCATCAGGAGCGGGATGAGGATGTGATTCTCGAGGAACTGGATGCCCCAGTAGGCGAACGCGACGTACAGCGCCTTCTCCGGCGAATCCAGGAACGCCATCGCCACGCCCGGCACGGCGCTGAGGAGCGGGCCCACGGTGGGAATGAACTCGAAGAGGCCGGCGAGCAATCCAATGGCGAATGCCGCCTTCACGTCGAGGATGAGCAACGTGATGGTCGTGACCGTGCCGATGACAGCCATCGCGATGAGCTGCGTGACGAGCCACTTGCGGAGCACCGTCGCGATGCGATCGAACACCATCGCGCCGCGCTCGCGCGTGCGCGCAGGCAGGAGCGCGAGTGCGCCGCGACGATAGAGGTCGGGGTCGGCCGCGAAGTAGATGCTCAGGAAGATGATGAGCAGCAGGCCGCCGATGACCTCGACGGTGGACGTGATGAAGGGAAAGAGGTAGCGGCTCGCGCCACTCATCTTCTCGCCCAGGCGGGTGCGGATCACGCTCACACGGGTGTTCGAAGGGGCGGCCGCCGGCGCGCCCGCGACGGGCTTCTGCTGCGCGCCCACCGGTGTCGCGGCAGGCGCGGTCGTCTTCGCGCTGTCGCTCGAGAGCAGGATCCCGATGACACCACTGTTCCGCTGCTCGAGCCACTGCTCGACGCGATCCACCGCCTCGGGCAGCTTCTGCCGAAGCTCGGCGCCCTGCGTGCGCAGCGTGGGCGCCACCCAGCTTCCGGCGCCCACGAGGAGAGCGAAGAAGGTGAGCACGATGAGCGCCGCGCCGATTCCGCGCGGTATCCGCCACTGTTGAAGGCGATCGACGCCCGCGGAGACGGCGATGCCGAACAGCACGCCGAGGAAGGCCACGAGGAAGAGTGCGTGCGCGAACCAGAGGAGCTGGAGTCCGAAGTACATGGCGGCCACGAGGCCGACGGCGCGCACCACATCGCGACTGCGCCAGCCGACGGTGCGCTTGTGGACCACCTTGCCGCGCCCCACCGCCGGGCCAGGGACGGAGCCCCGCCGCGCGGGAATTGTCGCGTTCGCATACTTGGTCCCCGCCGGTTCATCCTGGGGATCGTTAGCGGGTTCGCGATTCTGGTCGGTCATGGGCGACGGGTCGGGGGATGCGGCGCGGCCGGAATCATGCCTGTTCCGGCGTGACGGCTCACAACAAGGCGATACATTACGCCGTGACCCTAGCCGACAACAGTCTGAGGAGTAGCGTGGCCAACCGGGCGCCCGCCGCATCGTTCGAGTATGTAGACACCCCTGCCGATGTCGAACGGCTGACAGCAGAGATCGCCGACGCGTCGGAGATCGCGCTGGATACGGAGGGCGCGAGCTTTCACCGCTTCGTCGACCGCATCTACCTGCTGCAGTTGTCGACGCGAACGCGGCACGCGGTGATCGACCCGCTCGCCGTGGGGACGCCCGCCGCGCTCGGCGCGATGCTCGAGGATCCGAAGGTCGAGGTCGTCTTTCACGACGCCGACTACGATCTGCGCCTGCTCGAGCAGGATTACGGGTGGCACGTCAACAACATCTTCGACACGCGCATCGCCGCGCAGCTCCTGGGTTACACGGCGTTCGGGCTGGCCGCGCTGCTCGAGCGTTTCTTCGGCGTGAAGCTCGACAAGAAGCACCAGCGCGCCGATTGGTCCATGCGCCCGCTCACGGCGGACATGCTGGACTATGCGGCGCAGGACACGCGCTACCTGCTCGAGCTGAAGGACAAGATGTCGGCGGAGCTGGAGCGCATGGGCCGCATGGCGTGGGCGCGCGAGGAGTTCGGCTTGCTCGAGGGCACGCGCTGGAGCGACGAGGAGCCCGGCATGGGCTTCCTCAAGCTCAAGGGCGCGCGCGACCTGACCCGTCGCGAGCTCGCGGTGTTGCGCGAGCTGGTGCCGTGGCGCGACGAGGTATCGAGGCAGCTCGACCGCGCGACGTTCCGCGTGCTCGGTAACGAGCAGCTGCTGGATATCGCGCGGACACAGCCGTCGACGCGCGATGCGCTGGGGAAGATCAAGGGCATGCCGCGCGGGATCCTGGAGCAGCGCGGTGGGGAACTGCTCGACGCGGTGAAGCGCGCGCTGGCCGTGCCGGACAACGAGCTGCCGAAGTTCCCGCGCGCGGCGCGGTGGGATCGCGACGCGGATTTCGACACGCGCGTGAGCGCGCTCAAGACGGCGCGCGACGAGGCCGCGAAGCGGCTGACTCTCGATCCCGGCGTGCTCTGCTCGCGCGACCGCATGGAGGCGGTGGCGCGAAGGAACCCGGCGTCGGAAGCTGACTTCGCGGAGATTCCCGAGCTGCGGAAGTGGCAGTCGGCCGAGCTGGGCAAGGCGTTCGTCGCGGCGCTCAAGCCTCATCGCAAGAGCGGGGAATCGCCCTACAAGGCCTGACCGCTGTAAAGTGGCTGGGTCGCGAGCATTCGCTACGACGGCGGGACTTCGCGTATCGAGTCGTCGCGGCTCGCGCCGCGGCGAATCGCGCTCAGACGCCGTCTTCATGAACGCTCGCTCCCGCCCAATCGGATCTGTCGGCGGGACGTTCGCTGGCGAACGGCAGCTCGGCCTCCCTACAAGCCCATATACGCGCGCACGCGTGGCTCGATCCGGTCGGGAGTCCACATCGGGGTCCAGACCAGGTTCACCGCCACGCTGCCGACGCCGGGAATCGCCTTGAGCTGGCGCTCGGCGTCTCCCATGATCTGCGGGCCGCTCGGGCATCCCGGCGACGTGAGCGACATGTCGACCTCGACGTCATTCCCGTTCACGACGCGCACGTCGTACACGAGGCCGAGGTCGACGATGTTCAGGTTGAGATCGGGATCCTTCACCTTGCGCATGGCCAGCTTGGCCTGCTCGAGGCTCACGTCGGAGAACGCCGCACCGCTTCCCGGCGCGGGCGCCGACACGGGGGCGGAGACTTCCTGCTCGTCTGACATACGCGAAGTATAGTCGAGACGTCAGGCGGCTAGCTGCGTGACGTCTTCTTGGCGGGGGTCTTCTTCGACGACGCCTTCTTCACCGGCGTCTTCGACTTCGCGCTGCTGGGCTTCGACGCGGAGGACTTGCTCGTCTTGGCCCTGGACGACTTCGCCTTCGACTTCTTCGAGGCGCTCGAGGAGCTCCTGGACTTCTTGCCCTAGCTGCGGCCTCGGGCAGCGCGCTCGGGCTTGTTCCAGCCCACCGCGCGGTCGGCGCGGAAGGACGCGGGCATGGCAATGGGGCCGCCCTCGAGGTCCGTGACCGCGAGCGCGGCGGCGTCGGCGAGGTCGGCGCGAACGTCCGAGATCACCTTCGCGGGGCGGCGCGCCTTCGCGGCATGCACGCGGTTCGTGAGCAGGATGACGAACATGTCGCGGTCCGGATCGATCCAGAGCGAGGTGCCCGTGTAGCCCGTATGTCCGTACGCCTCGGCGCCCATGTACTTGCCGCAACCGAACGAGCCGGCGCAGGTGTCCCAGCCCAGCGCGCGCGTTCCGGCGGCGCGGTGCGTGAAGAGGCGCACCGCGCTGTCGGAGATGATGCGCGTACCATTGAAGCTGCCGCCGTTGAGCATCATCTGCGCGAACATCGACAGGTCGCTGACGGTACTGAAGAGGCCGGCGTGCCCGGCGACGCCGCCGAGCGCGTAGGCGTTCTCGTCGTGCACCTCGCCGCGGAGCGGATAGCCGCGGGGCGGGGTGAGCTCCGTGGGTGCGATGCGGCCGCGCAGGGACGGATCGGGGCGGAAGTGCGTGTCCGTCATGCCGAGCGGCGCGAAGACGCGGCGCTCGAGGAAGGTGTCGAGCTTCTCGCCCGTGATGGCCTCGACCGTGAAGCCGAGCATGTCGGCGCCCAGGTCGGAGTACTCGTAGTACTGGCCGGGGCGGGCGAAGAGGTTGGTGGAGATGACGGCGGCGCGCGCTTCCTCGGGGGTGTGCGCAATGCGCCAGAGGTCGCGGCCGGCGGGGAGGCCCGAGCGGTGCTCGAGGAGCATCCGGATCGTGATGGTCTCCTTGCCGTCGCCTGTGAATTCGGGGATGTACTTCACGACCGCGTCGTCGAGGCCGAGCTTGCCCTCGTCGAAGAGGATCATGACGGCGGTGGTGGTGCCGATGACCTTCGTGAGCGACGCGAGATCATAGATGGTGCGCTCGGCGACGACGCCGCCGGACTCGGAGGTCCAGCCGAGGCGTCCGAAGCCTTTTTCCCAGACGGTTGCGCCCCTGCGGCCGACGACGACGGCCGCGCCGGGGTATCCACCCGCCTTGATGCCGCGCTCGATGACGCGGTCGATGGTGGCGAGTCGCGCGGCGGACATGCCGACGGCGGCGGGCAGCTTGACCGGCAGGCCGTTTCCCGGGAGGGAAGGCGGCACCGGTGCTACCGGGCGCAGAAGGGTGGCTGCAGCGAGCAGGAAGTTGAGCAACGCAGGTACTCCGGGGAACAGCGGCAAAGCATCATGGGCCGCCTGGGCAGGGCGGGCTCATGAGCGCAATACTGGCGAGGGTCGCCACTTGTTCCAAGGGGCGTGGCGTTTCGCCAAGATGGGTATCAGTCAAGCGACGAGCAAGTATGTCGCGGGTAACTGGCCGGGCGGGCAAACATCTGGCGCGCGTGAAGCAGAACGCGGTGTCCTCGCGTAGGGACGAAACCGGCCCCTGGAAGCGGGTCTCAGCTCGCAGGAAACCCTTGCGGGTCCACCCGTGACCAATTCGTTGGACGTCATGGAGAATGAACAGCTCACCGTACAGCGCGCCGTCAACGGCGATCAGGCGGCGATGCGGGCCCTTTGGACCCGCCACGCCCCTCATATCGACGTTGTGGTCCGCCGCCTGGTAGGACACGATCCGGATCTCGCGGCGGATGTCGCGCAGGAGGTCTGGATCCAGATTTTCCGGGCGCTGCCCTCCTTCCGCGGGGACGCGCAATTCGGCACGTGGGCTCACCGGATCGCCGTGAACAGGACGCTGAACGCGCTGCGGCGCACGAAGCGGACGTCGGCACTGGAGGTGGAAGTGGACGACGACACCGCATCGGTGGAGCCGGAGGCGGAACGCGCGCTGCTGGCATCGTCGATCGAGGATGCGGCGAACAAGCTGTCTCCTGGCGCGCGCACCGTGTTCCTGCTCCATGACGTCGAAGGCTACACGCACGAGGAGATCGCCACCGAGCTCGGAATCACTGCGGGCGGCTCCAAATCGCAACTCTTCAAGGCACGTGCGAAGCTGCGCGTCCTTCTTGCCCATCTCGTCGATGCACCACGTCATTCCATTGGTACCAACACAGCCGAACATGCAGCACCTGCCTACTGACCGTCTCGCCGAGCTAGGCGAGGACATCCCGACGCCGGACGAGGCGGCGCACCTCGCGGTGTGCGCGGCATGCGCGCACGAGCGTGCGGCGTTCCAGTCGCTCGTGGCGATGGCCCATGCGGAGCGCGAGCCCTTCGGCCTGCCGCTCACGCGATGGGATGCAATCGCCGCGGAGCTCGCAGCGCAGCCGGTCGCGCAACCGGCTCCGGTCGCACCGCGACGACAGAACGCCGGCCTGCTGCGCATCGCGGCTGGATTCCTCCTTGTGGTCGGTGGCGCCATCGCGGGCCGCGTGTCCGCGGGCGCTGGTCCGCTTCCCGGCGCTCGCCTGGCGGGCGGTTCGCCCTTCGCCACGCTCACGGCGTCTGCGAACACGAATGCCGACTCCGTCTTCTTCGCCACGGCGGACGAGGCGCGCGCGGCGCAGCAGCGCTCCGAGATGATCTACCAGCAGGCCGCGTCGTTCCTCTCGAAGTTCGACTCCACCGGCAGTGCCCCACAGAGTCCCGTCGCCTACCGGTCGCGCCTTGCGGCGCTCGACCAGATGCTCTCCACCACGCGCGACGCCATGCGCGAAGCGCCGCACGATCCCGTCATCAACGGCTACTACCTCACCACGCTCGGGCAGCGCGAGGCGACACTTCGCCAGATCAACAACGCCGTGCCCGCGACGCTTCGCGTGAACAGCTTCTAATGTCTGCATCGAATTTTCGTCGCGCCTCCTCGGCCGCCGGCTTCGCGCTGGCGCTTGCCGCGGGCACAGCGCCGGCTGCGGCGCAGGCCCGCACCGAGATCGTGTACCGCCGCGTTCCGCGCGCGGAGGCAGGTGACTCCACGGAGCGGCGCGTCAAGCTGCTCCAGCGCCAGCTCGATTCACTCAGCCGCGCGTTCTACGAGAGCGACGAGCTGACCATCGCGCAGCGACGCAGGGTGGCCGACGCGCTCAACGCCACGGTCGCGCAGCTCAACGAGCTGTCCTTCAGGATGGCGGGGCCGGGCGATCGCCTGCTGCGGCAGGCCGAGCCTGTGCGCATCCAGCTGTCGCCATCGCAGATGGATCGCGGCGCGGGGGACATGAGCCGCGCGCTGCTCCAGGTACGCGAGCTGGAGGCTGCGCGGCCGCGCGGCTGGCTGGGCATCGTGGCGCAGGGCGCGCAGCTCGAGCTCGTGGAGAACGGTGAGCTCATCGTCCGCTACTTCTCCTATCCGGTCATCGTGTCGGTGGACCCGAGCTCCCCGGCGCAGCGCGCCGGCCTCTCGCCGAACGACACGCTGCTCGCCTACAATGGCCGCGACGTGCGGGAGAACGACATCTCGCTCACGCGTCTCCTGCGGCCCGCGGCGCGCATCAACGTGAAGGTGCTGCGCGACGGCAAGAAGCTGGAGATTCCCGTGACCGTCGCTGCGGTGCCGAGCCGCGTCGCGCAGCGGCGCGAGGTGCCGGAGGCGGAGGCGTTCGACCTGGCGGAGGCGCCGCTGCCGCCATTCCCGCGCATGCCACAGCCGCCCACGGGCAGCATCGGCATGGTGCGCGTGCGCGATGGGGTGCCGGTGGCGTCCGTAGCGCCGTCCGCGCCGGCGATGCCCAGCATGCAGACCAACAGCGGCTTCGGCATGGTGAACGCCGTGCTCGGCGCGCAGATGTCGACGATCACCGAGGGGCTCGCGCAGGTGCTCGGCGTTACATCCGGCGTGCTCGTGACCAGCGCCGCGATGGGATCGCCGGCGAAGGAGTCAGGGCTGCGCGATGGTGACGTGATCACGAAGCTCGAGGGGCGCCCGATCACGTCGTTCTCCCAGTTGCGCGCGATGCTCCAGCGCGCGAGCGCGAATGGCGAGCACTCGGTGGACGTGGACATCCTGCGCAACAAGAAGACGCAGAAGCTGTCGCTCAGCTGGTAGCGCTGGCGGTCGACGGGTCGGGCGGTACTTCCAGCTTTTCGAGCTTCATCGCGTCCGGCACCAGCGACTTGTGGATCGCGAGCGCAGCGATCGCGCCATCCGCTGCGGCGGCGATGGCCAGCTGTGCGCCCGGAACGATGTCGCCCGCCGCATAGCAGTTCCGCACCGACGTGTGGTAATGCTTGTCGACGATGATGTGGCCTCCCTCGTCGCGCTCGCAGCCGACCTGGGCGCCGAGGTCGTCGGCGGGATACTGGCCGATGGCGAAGAAGAGCTCGTCCGCGTCGAGCTGCATGCCGTCGTCGAACTCGATGGAGCGGAGTCGCGCGCCGTCGTGGCGCAGGCACGTGATGGGCGACTCGAGCACGGGGATGTTGAGCGCGTCGAGCTTGCCGCAGTACTCCGCGGAGTCGAGGTCGGCGGGCGCGCCGTTGGTGCAGATGATGATGTCGCGCGTCCACGTGCTGAGGTTGAGCGCCATGCCGACGGCGCGCCGTCCCTTGCCGATGACGACGACCTTCCGTCCCACGCACTCCAGGCCGTCGCAGTCGGGGCACACGTGCGCGGTGGCGCCGTACACGTGCTCGAGGCCCGGGATGTCGGGCCAGACGTCCTTCAGGCCGATGGCGAGCAGGAGCCGCCGTGCGTCGATGCGCGCGCCGTCCGCGAGGATCAGCTCGAAGTAATTCTCGTCGAAGCACTGCACGCGCTCGCAGACCGCATCGAGGAGCTCCGCGCCATTCCTGCGCGCCTCATCGCGGCCGATGCCACGCAGCTCCGCGGGGCGGATGCCGGGATGGCCGAGGTAGCCGTTGACGCCACGCGTTTCCCAATTGCGCGGGTCACCGGAGTCGATGACGACCACGGAGTGCAGGTAGCGTGAGAGCCAGATGCCGGCGGAGAGGCCGGCCGGGCCGCCGCCGATGATGGCGACATCGTAGAGCTCGGGCATGCGGCGGCTGGAGGCAAGAAGGTCGCCACGCGGCCGCCGCCTAGCGGAGGGATCCGCCGGGCACGAGGTAGAGGAGGCGCAGCGTCGCGCGATCGCTGGCGCCAATGGTGGAGGTGGCGGACTCGCGATACATCACGCTGGTGGGGTCGTTCGCGTGGTTGAGGCCGAGCGCGTGGCCCACCTCGTGGCGGATGATGCCGCCGACGATGGCGAGTGGCAGCGCGCGTCCCGTGCTGTCGTGGTTCGCGACGTCCACGCGTGCGCGCGCGATGAGGAAATTGCTCGTCTGCGTGCGCTCCGTGACGCCGATGCGCTGGCCCTCTTCGGGAGCGAAGCGCTCGACCCAGCGGATGCTGACGTCGGCCGCGGTGGAGTCGTACACGAAGGTGAACCTCAGCGGGAATCCCGCCTCGCTCCACTCGCTGAACACGGTGCGTGCGATGTCCGGATAGCGCGCGTCGAAGCCGGCGATGAGGGCTGACGGCTCGATGTAGACGCGGAGCGCATCACTCAGCCGTTCGGGCCAGCGATAGAGCGCGCTGTCCTGCTCGGCGAGGATGTCGTTGATGTAGGTGCCAGCCGCGAGGTTGGCGACGCGGCGTCGCAGCTCCTCGGGCGGGGTACCCTGCTGCTTGCCGGCGGGCACGAGCTCGCGGCGGACCCTGGCCTGGAGCACGCCCGCCGTGACGATGGTGGTGTCGCGCCCGAGGGCGGCGACTTCGCGGCGTGTGGTGGCCTCGCGCTGACGTATCGTGCCGACGACGACGAACGCAGCGAGCGCAGCGAGCAGCGCGGCGGGGATCAGCTCAGCGCGAGCGCGCATTTGCTCGACACGACGGTCACTGCACCGCGCCGGGGGGCAGCGTGTACAAGAGGCGAACCGTGGCGCGATCGGCGCGGGAGAGCGAGCGAACGCGGACCTTCGACGCCATGATGCTCGTGGAGTCCGCCGTGTGGTCGAGGCCGAGCAGGTGTCCGATCTCGTGCAGCGACATGGCGTGCATCGCGTCGTCGTCGAGGATGGGACCTTCGCGATGATACACGGCCAGGACGATGTTCGCCTCGGTGATCCACCAGTCGTCGTCGCGCGCCCACTTCGTGCGACCGCTGATCTCCTCCTCGAAGTGATCGATGAAGGTGACGTGGACGTCGGCGCTCGCGGAGTCGTTGGTGAACGAGAAGCGCACGGGCAGGCGGAGCGCATCCCACTCGCGGAATGCGGCGCGGACGTC
>JBDSTA010000116.1:0-5336 GCA_039928475.1 Gemmatimonadaceae bacterium
GGCGCGGAGCGTCATGGCGAAGGCGTCTTCCTCGGTCACCTGGATGAAGCCGTCCACGGCCGCCCGGTGGAAGTTCTCCGGGATGATGCCAGCGCCGATGCCCTGCAACCTGTGCGGCGAGTGCGTGCCGCCGCTCAGCACCGGCGACTTCGAGGGCTCCACCGCGTACGTCTGGAGCTTCGGCATCTTCGACTTGAGCACCTCGCTCACGCCGCTGATGTGCCCACCCGTGCCGACGCCCGTGATGAGGTAGTCGAAACCCTCAGGAAAATCCTTCAGCACCTCCGCCGCCGTGGTGCTCTGGTGCACCTCGACGTTCGCGGGGTTCGCGAACTGGTTCGGCGTCCACGCGCCAGGAATGGACGCGCGAATCTCCTCGGCCTTCGCGATGGAGCCATTGATGCCGAGCTCCTTGGGCGTGAGCTCGAGCTGTGCGCCGTACACGGCCATGACGCGGCGGCGCTCCACCGACATGGACTCGGGCATCACGATGATGACCTTGTAGCCCTTCACGGCCCCGACCATCGCCAGGCCGATGCCCGTGTTGCCCGACGTCGGCTCCACGATGGTCCCGCCCTTCTTCAGCAGCCCCTTCTTCTCGGCGTCCTCCACCATCGCGAGCGCGATGCGGTCCTTGATGCTCCCGCCCGGATTCGCGCGCTCGAGCTTGAGCCACACCTCTGCATCGGGGAACAGGCGACTGAGGCGAACGTGCGGCGTGTTGCCGATGGTGTCGAGGATCGAGTCAGCTTTCATGAGGGGGCCCTGAGGGGGAGTGTAAGGAGCTTCTTCGATTCTCCGGTATCATACGTCAGGTGGCATTCGATCCGGTCAACGATGACCGTCTCGTCGAAGCGCTCGCGCAGCAGTGAAGCCAGCGACTCCTTCGGAAGTTCGCGGTAGAGGGTCAGCGTGACGTGCGGCGTGAAGTAGAAGCGCGGCGGCGCGGCGCGGAGCCCGGCCATCTTGATGCGCTCGTGCAGCGTGCGCAGCGGACCATGCGGATCGAGCGGGAGGACGACGATCTCCGTCTGCATGAACTTCGTGGGCGCGCCGAACCGGAGCGCGAGGGGCGCCGTGGACTCCGTGATGGGCGCGAGTGCGTCCTCGAGCGCCTCGACCGTGGTGTCCGGCGCGATGGGACCGATGCCGGACGACCCGACGATCGTCACGTGCGGTTTGCCGAGCTTGAGGATGCGCGGGTCGTGCGTGGCCTGGAGCGCGGCGATGCGGTCGCCGACGGCGCCGGTGATGGGGCCGATGATGAAGATGCCGCTCTTCGGGCCCCGCTTCACCGGCATGCGCGAGCTACCTGGCGATGACGGGCATCACCGACCACCGGATCGCATGGGATCCGTCGCCGTTCGGAATGATCGATCCCGCGAGTAACCATCGGTCGAGGCGGTTGCCTGAGTGCGAGCCGTTGAAGCGTACCACCTTGAGGCCCGCAAAGGTACCGATTCCCGCGCCGACGATGACGTCAGTCGCCCAGTGCCGGTTGTCGTACATGCGCGAGATGCCGGTGAGTGCCGCGCCGCCGAAGAGGGCGGGCCCGATGATCCAGCGCGAGTTCGGCCACCAGCCCGCCGTCTCGCTCGTGACCGCGGCCGCGGCGGCGAACGCCGCCACCGAATGCCCCGAGGGAAACGACCGGAATTCGTCGCCCTTCAAGCCGCGGAACAGCGCGTAGCTCTTCGAGTCGCGCGGCTTGACGTAGGGTCGCTGCCTCCCGACGACGCCCTTGATCACGCCGCCTGCCAGCTCGCCGACGAGCAGCGCCTCGGTGCCATGGAGGCCCAGCTGCGCCATGCGATCGTTGCCCGCGAGGCGGCCCGCCCCGTACATCGTCACGCCGATCACGAGGGCGCCCGGCGCCGCCGTCGTGCGCACGAACATCGCGAGCGCGTGGAGCTTCGCGTTTGCCTGCGTGGACGAATCCTGGAGCCGGTCCGCCGCGCGGTCGTCGAGGGAACGCGCGAGCAGCGTCGCCGCGACGACACCACCCGCGAGCAGGCCATCGGCGGGCGTGAACAATGGACGCGGGTCCTGCGCGCGCGCAGACTGGCCGTACGCCAGCAACGTGACGAACAGAGCTATTTGTCGGTTCATGATGCAGCGGGAAGCAGTAATCGCGCCCTTGGTGCGCTGAACGTATGGCGATGCGGGCGCTCGCAGGGAGTCATCTCACAGGCCGGCGCACCTACGTCGACTGCCGCACGGATCGCGACTGCATCGTCACCTCGCGCGAATGCTCGAGGTCCTGGAGGAACATCTCCTCGGCGCGCGCGCCGAGCGTGACGTCCTCGATCACGGCATCGAGCTCGTAGTTGATCGCGACGCCGAGCGGGTTGAAATCCGTGGAGCCGACGCGGACCCAGCGTCCGTCCACGACGCTCGTCTTCGCGTGCATCATGGTGCCCTTCCACTCGTACAGCTTCACGCCGTTCGTGAGCAGCCGGCGGTAATAGCGTCGGGTCATGAGCGTGACCCATGGGTGGTCGTTGCGCTGGGGCACGAGGATGCGGACGTCCACGCCATCACGCGCGGCACCGATGAGCGCCTCGAGCTCCGACCAGCTGGGCACGAAGTAGGCGGTCGCGATCCAGATGGAGCGCTCCGCGGAAATCGCCTGCGTCTGCAATGCGCGCGCGATGCGGAGGCGCAGCGGCTCGCCCTCCACGATGCCGACGAGCGCGGGCTCCGCAGTGGCCGGATCGAGGTGTGCGCCGCGTGCGACGCGCCGGGTCAGGTGCGCGGACCCGCGCCGCTCGCGACGCTCGGCGCGCTGCCACATGTTCTCGAACGCCTGCTGCATGTCGTGCGCGGCGTGGCCCTCGATGCGCACCGCCGTGTCGCGCCAGTGGCCGCGATGGCGCTTCGTCTTGCCGATCCACTCGTTGCCGATGCCGACGCCGCCGGTGACGCCGACCGCGGAGTCCACGACGAGCAGCTTGCGGTGGTCGCGCGGGATGAGGCCGAAGAAGGGGCGCAGGGCCGGCGGACTGAAGGCGCGGTGCGCGACGCCGGCCTTCCTGAGGCCGTCCAGGAAGCTCGACGAGATGCCGCGCATGCCGATCCAGTCGCTGAGGAGCCGCACCTGCACACCACGCCGTGCCGCCTCGGTCAGGCGCTCGCCGATTCGTTGGCCCACTTCATCCGAGCGGAGGATGTAGGCCTCGAGCACCACCGTCTCGCGCGCGGCGTCGATGGCGTCGCACATGACGTCGAACGTCACGGGGCCGTCGTGCAGCAGTTTCACGCGGTTGCCGCTGGAAACATCTGCCGCCGCAATGCGCCAGAGGCCGCGGGAAAAGGCCGGTCCCGACGGGGCCGGCGCGACTGGTGGGATGTGTAGTTCGGCTTTCACGTGGTGCGGCACAATACAGGTTACGTGCCCGCGCGTGGCTCCGCACCATCCACCGAGCTGGCCAGTCTCGAGAGGTCGAAGGGCTTCTGGATGACGGGACGCCCGAGCGCCGTCCACGTCTTGTTCGACGCGGTGTCGTCCACCAGCTCGCCGGTAACGAACGTGACACGCTGCGCGAGATGCGGGCGGCGGTCCTCGATCCAGTCGAGAAGCTCGAAGCCGCTCTCGGTGCCGAGCCAGACGTCGATGAACACGGCGGATGGATTCTCGACCTCGAGGATGTCCGTCGCCTCGGCGATCGAGCGCGCAAGGAGCACGGTGTCGCCGCGCCGGGTGAAGTAGCGCGCGACCACTCGTCCGATCGATTCCTCGTCGTCCACGTACAGCAGGGTCTTCATGCGACCTGGTACGGTTCGGGGTGCGTCCTGGCCCTACGATGTGTCAGGGGCCGCGGATGCACCAGCCGTGGGCACCCTGAGCCGGACCCCTTTGTTACAATGGCGTCCCGTGTCATACTGCACCAATGCTCAACATCGACCTGACAGGACGCCGCGCGCTGGTCGCCGGTGTCGCCGACGACGGCGGCTTCGGCTTCGCGATCGCGAAGGCCCTCGCCGAGGCGGGCGCGACCATCTGCGTGGGCACGTGGCCGCCCGCGTTGAACATCTTCATGAACCTCCTCGAGCGCGGGAAGATGGACGAGTCCCGCACGCTTTCGGATGGCTCGTTGATGCAATTCGAGAAGATCTATCCGCTCGACGCCGTGTTCGACACGATGGACGCGATGCCGGAGGACGTGCGAGCGAGCAAGCGCTACAAGGATGTGGGCGACTGCTCGATCGACGGCATGGCGCAGCAGCTCGTCGCGGATTTCGGCGCGCAGCCGCTCGACATCGTGGTGCATGCGCTGGCGAACGGCCCCGAGGTGAAGAAGCCGCTGCTCGAGGTGAGCCGGAACGGCTACCTCGCCGCGGTGAGCGCGAGTGCGTACTCGATGGTGTCGCTGGTGTCGCGCCTCGGGCCGCTCATGCGACCCGGCGGTTCGTTCGCCTCGCTCACGTACATGGCGAGCGAGCGCGTGATTCCCGGTTACGGCGGCGGCATGTCGAGTGCGAAGGCGGCGCTCGAGAGCGATACGCGCACGCTGGCGTTCGAGGCGGGCCGCAAGTACGGCGTCCGCGTGAACACGATCTCGGCGGGCCCCTTTGCGTCGCGCGCGGCGAGCGCGATCGGCATCATCGAGAAGATGGTGTCGTACGTCTCGGCCAATGCGCCGCTCACGGATCACCTCACCGCGACGGAGGTCGGACTGGCGACGGCCTTCCTTTCGTCGCCGCTGGCGAGCGGGATCACGGGAACGACGGTATACGTCGACAAGGGATACCACGCGATGGGCATGGCCCTCGAGGCGCCAGCGGAGTAAACGCGCGCCGGGCTCGCGGGCTCATTGTGGTGAGAACATGAAGCCCGCCCAGTCCGAGGTTGCCGAGCACGCCTTCGTATCGTTCGTCGAGCGTCACAAGCCAGCGGTGTTCCGCTGGGCGGTGGCGCTCGCTGGCGATGTGGACGACGCGGAGGACATCACGCAAGAGGTGTTCGTCCGCGCGTACCACAAGCTCGACACGTTTCGCGGCGACGGCGCCGTGGAAGGGTGGCTTTACCGGATCACGCGCCGGCTCGTGTCCGGCCAGCGCACGCGTGCGGCGCGGCGCGCTAGGCTCGGCGCACTGCCCGCGGCTCAGCCCGACAACGACGTCTACCTCACCGATCCCGGCGCGCGAGTCGACCGCGAGCGCACGATTGCGCTCATTCGCGAGATGGTCGACACGCTGCCGCTCAGGCAGCGCGAGGTGTTCGTCCTGTGCGACCTGCAGGGCCGCACGCCGGCGGAGGTTGCGTTCATGCTGGGCATGAAGGATGTCTCGGTGCGCGCGAGCCTGTTCAAGGCACGCGCGGCGGTGCGGCGCTC